>JBKHVS010000071.1:0-14656 GCA_046569945.1 Gammaproteobacteria bacterium
CGCCCTCCTGCGCCGGGGACCCTGGCATCGCCAGGTTGCCGACCCGCACCCCCACCAGCCGTATGCGCCTCGTCGCCTGCTGCCGGGCCAGGCACTCGAAGGCCGCCCTGCGGATCGCAGCTTCGTCGTTGGTGGGCCGGTCGAGCGAAAGGTCCCGCGTGACGATCCGGAAGTCGTCGAAGCGCAGCTTCACGCCGATCGTGCGGCCCGCATATCCGCGCGCCTTCAGGTCGGCGGCCACCTGCCGGCAGAGCCGCGCCAGGGTTCCGGCCAACTCGTGCCAGTCGCGCTGCGGATGCAGGTCGCGTTCGAAGGTGGTCTCGCGGCTGCGCGACACCGGCTCGCTGTGCGTGACCACGGGGCGCGCGTCGCGGCCGTGCGCGGCCTCGTGCATCCAGCCGCCGGTGTGCGCGCCGAAGTGCGCCACCAGCAGCGCGGGGTCCGCGGCTGCGAGCTCGCCGATGGTCCGGATGCCCAGCGCCTCGAGCCTGGCGTCGGACTTCGGCCCGATGCCGTTGATGCGGCGCGCGGGCAGCGGCCAGATCCTCTCCGGGATGTCCGCCTCCTCGACCAGCGTGAGGCCGTCGGGCTTTTCGAGATCGGAGGCGATCTTGGCCAGCAGCTTGTTGGGCGCCAGGCCGATCGAGCAGGTCAGCCCGGTGGCCTCGAGCACGCGGCGCTTGATCTCGCGGGCCACCGCCAGGCCGCGCTCATGCTCCACGCCCGGCACTGCGCCCAGGTCGATGTAGACCTCGTCGATGCCGCGGTCCTCGATGCAGTCCGCCACGGTGGCGATCGCGCGCTTGAACATCCGCGAAAGCCGCCGGTACTCGTCGAAGTCCACCGGCAGGAACACGCACTGCGGGCAGAGCTCGGCGGCGCGCCGCATCGGCATCGCCGATCGCACGCCGAACGCGCGCGCCTCGTAGTTCGCGGTGGTGACCACGCCGCGGCGCGAGGCGTCGCCGGTGCCGCCTATCGCCACCGGCCGGCCGCGCAGTTCCGGGTGGCGCAGCAGCTCCACCGACGCGTAGAACGCGTCCATGTCCAGGTGCGCGATGCGCCGGTCCGCAGCGTTCACAGCCCCAGCGGCAGCTCGATGAAGAAGGTGGCGCCGGCGCCCGGGCGGCTGCGCAATCCCGCCTGGCCGCCGTGCAGCTCGGCGACGCGGCGCACGATCGCCAGGCCCAGCCCCGCGCTGCCGCGCAGGTCGCGGTGGCGGGCTGCCTGGTAGAAGCGCTCGAACACCCGCGGCTGGTCTTCGGGCGCGACGCCCGGACCGGTGTCCGAGACCTCGATGCGCGCCTTGCCCGTGTCCGGCACGACGCGCACCTCCACGCGGCCGCCGCGCGGCGTGATGCGCAAGGCGTTGTCGATCAGGTTGGCCAGCGCGCGCTCGACCAGCGCGGCATCCACCCGCGCCAGCGGCAGGCCGTCCGGGTAGTCGAGCGTGAGCGAAAGCCCAGAGTCGCCGGCGCGTGCCGCGAAGCGCTGCACCACGTCGTCGGCGAGCTCGCCGATCGCGATCGGCTCGGGGTGGGTGCGGAACTCCGGGCTGTCCAGCCTGGCGAGCTCGGCCAGCGCGTCGGTGAGCCGCTGCAGGTGCTGCGCGTTCTGCTGTGCGCGGGTGAACAGCTCGGACACCTCCTCGGGCGGCAGCACTGCGCGCTTCATCCGGATGGTCTCGAGCTGGCCGATAAGCGCGGTCAGCGGCGTGCGCAGGTCGTGGGACACGCTGGCCACCATCTCGCGGCGGTGGGCGTCGGTGAGCCGCACGCGCTGCATCTCGGTGCGCAGCCGCTCGAGCGTCTCGTGGAAGGTGCGGCTCAGCCGGCCGATCTCGTCGTCGCGCGCCCAGCCGGGCATCATCGCGCCGACCACCTCCTCGGTGAAGCCCGCGTTGCGCACCCGCTCCACCGCGCGGGTGAGCTCGATCAGCGGCCGCGTCAGCACCGCGATCATCGTGATGGTCAGCAGCACGCCGATGGTCAGCGTCATCAGGCTCACGGTCACCGCGGTGCGCACCGCGTAGCTGCGCAGCAGCTCCGGGGTGTTGCCGGTGAGCTCCGAGGCGCGCGAGATCACGTACAGCCAGCCGACGGGCTCGCCTTCGGAGAGCACCGGGCGCGCGGAGACCAGCGTGGTCCGGCCTTCGCGTTCCGGATCCTCGGCCACGATCGGCGCGTCGGGATCCTCGGCGAGCGACTGCATCAGCGGCGCCATGTCGACGCTCGCCGGGCTGCCCTCGCTTGCCGACGCCAGCACCTTGCCCTCGTGGTCCAGCAGGTACAGCCCGGTGTTGGGCGAATAGAGGATGAGCTCGCGCAGGCGCGCGCCGAAGCTCTCCGGGCTGGCCCGGTAGGCGGCCCAGAGGTCCGGGTGCATCTCGAGCACGCGGTCGACGAAGCTGTTGGCCTTCTCGTGGGTCATGTCGGCGTAGTAGCCGCGGACCGACGAGAACATGATCGCCGCCAGCAGCAGGGCGGTGACGAAGCTGAAACCCGCCACCACCGCCAGCACGCGGAAGCGCAGCGACTTCATCTCAGGTCGGTGCGCGGATCGGCGAAGCGGTAGCCCACGCCGCGCACCGTCAGCACGTAGCGCGGATTGGCAGGGTCGATCTCGATCTTCGAGCGCAGCCGGTTGATGTGCGTGTTGACGTTGTGCTCGTAGCCCTCGAAGCTCGTGCCCCAGACCGCGTCGAGCAGCTGCATCCGCGTGAACGCCCGCCCGGGGTTGCGGGCGAAGTGCAGCAGAAGGTCGAACTCCTTCGCGGTCAGCGACACCGGATGCCCGCAGACGCGCGCCTCGCGCGAGGCTGCGTCGATCTCGATCTCGCCGATCACGATCCGGTCGGGATCGGCGGCGCCGGCGGCCGCGGCCTGCCGGTCGATGCGCCGCAGGATCGCCTTGACGCGCGCCTGCAGTTCGAGGATGGAGAAGGGCTTGGTGAGGTAGTCGTCTGCGCCGAGCTCCAGGCCGAGCACACGGTCGATCTCGGTTGAGCGGGCGGTGAGCATCAGCACCGGGGTGTCGACCCGCTCGGTGCGCAGGGAGCGCAGCACGTCGAGCCCGTCGAGCACCGGGAGCATCAGGTCGAGCACGATGAGGTCGTAGCGCCCGGTGCGCGCCGCCTGGTAGCCCTTGCCGCCGTCGTGCACCACGTCGACGCCGTGGCCCAGGTCGCGCAGATGCATCGCGATGAGGTCAGCGATGTCTTTCTGGTCTTCGACGACTAGGATGCGGCGTTCCAAGGCGGGGGATCCGGCGGACTGCGGAGGAGGGCGCAGCGAGCATAGCAAAGGGGCGCGGGCGGCGGCAGCGGCGGGCAGGGCGCAGGAAACATTTGTTATCAAATCGTGATCTTGCCGTGATGGCCCTGCGAGACGGGGTGGCCAGACTCCATCCCGTACCCACCGCCCTTTCGGAGGATCAAGGATGACCCCTGCAGACTTCGCCCCGGCTGCGATGGCAGCCACCGCGCTGGTCACGGCCAGCGCCATCGAATTCGCCTCCCACCGCGGCGCCATGCTGCGCTTCGCCAGGCGGCGCATCCGCGACGAGGCGCTCGCCGAGGACGCCGTGCAGGATGCGCTGGTGGCCGCGCTGTCGAGCAGGCAGAGCTTCCAGGGACGCTCCGCGCTGCGCACCTGGCTGATCGGCATCCTGAACCACAAGATCCAGGACGTGTTCCGGCGCGAATCCCGCTACGTGCGCCCGTCCGGGGACGGGATGGATCCGGACGTGCTCGCCGCCGACGACCCCACTCCGGCGGCGCGCGCAGCGACGCTGGCGCTGGAGTCTCCGGACCCGCTGCACGAGGTCGGCCAGCGGCGGATGCGCGAGGAACTCGCCCGCGAGATCGACGCGCTGCCGCCCACGCTGCGCGAGGTCTTCGTGCTGCAGGTCATCGAAGGCCTGCCCACCTCGGAGGTGTGCGAACGGCTCGGCATCACCGAGGCCAACTGCTGGGTGCGGCTGCACCGGGCGCGCAAGCGGCTCTCGGAGCGCATGCGCGAGCACCTGGACTGATCCTCCGGGCCGGTGCCAGCCGCGAGGGCGGGCGCCGTGCGAGCTGAAGTGAAGCGCCGCCGCGGGAGCCGGTTCCCGCGGCGGCGCTCTGCTAATGTGGCGCTCTTTCGTCGATCCCCGGAGGGGTTTCGTGCTCAAGCGTCGCTGGCCATGGGTCTTCCTGGCCCTGCTGCTCGTTGCCGGTGTCGGGGTCTACCTGTTTCCGCGCAGCCGTGCGGTGGAGGCGATCGAGGCGACGCGCGGCGCGCTCTCGCAGTCCGTGGTCGCCACGGGCAGGGTCGATTCCCCGGCCCGCATCGGCATCTCCAGCCAGCTTGCCGCACGGATCGAGCGCATCGCCGTCCGCGAGGGCGATGCGGTCGCCGCGGGCGAGGTGCTGGTGGAGCTGCGCAGCGATGAGGCGCAGGCGGGCCTGGCCGCCGCCGCCGCCGCGCTGGCCGAGGCGCGTGCGCGCGTGCGGCAGCTTTCGCAGGTGCAGCGCCCGGTGGCCGACCAGCAGCTTCTGCAGGCGCAGGCCGCGCGCCGGCTCGCCGAGGCGGAGGATCGCCGCGCGCGCGAGCTCGTCGAGCGCGGCTACGTCTCGCAGGCCCGGGTCGACGAAGCTGCGCGCGCGCTTGCCGCTGCGCGCGCTGCCGAGAGCGCTGCGCAGGCCCAGGCGGTGGCGAGCCGGGACGGCGGCGTGGAGGTGGAGCTGGCCGCCACCCGGTTGCGGCAGGCCGAGGCCAACCTGGATGCGGCTAAGGCCCGGCTCGAACTGCTCGTGCTGCGTGCGCCCGCCGCGGCCACCGTCCTCACCCGCAGCGCCGAGCCCGGCGACACGGCGCAGGCCGGACGGATGCTGCTCACCCTCTCCGAGGCCGGCGAGACCCGCATCGTCGCCAGCGTCGACGAGAAGAACCTGAAGCATGTGCGCACGGGGCTGGACGCCAGCGTCGTCGCCGACGCCTTTCCGGGCGAGCCCTTCGTCGCCCGCGTCTCCTATGTCGCGCCCTCCATCGACGTCCAGCGCGGCACGGTGGAGGTGCGGCTCGTCGTTGCGCAGCCGCCGGCCTTCCTGCGGCCCGACATGACCGTCTCGGTGGAGCTGGTGGTCGGGCGCCGCGAGGACACCCTCAGGCTTGCCACCGATGCGGTGCGCGGCACCGACGGGGCGCAGCTCCATGTGCTCGTGGCGCGGGAAGGGCGGGCGGTGCGCCAGCCCGTCGTTTTGGGGCTGCGCGGTGTCGGGGTCGTGGAGGTGCTGGAGGGACTGCAGGCCGGGGAGCCGGTGATCCTGCCGTCGTCGCCGGCAGTGGAGGGCGAGCGGGTCCGGGTGCGCGCGCCCGCGGCGCCACGGGGCGCTTCGCAGGTGCCGTCCGGCATGGCCGGATGAGCGGCCGCAAGGCGCTCTGCGGATGAGGCCCAGGCTTCCCTTCGAGTGGCTGGTCGCCCTGCGCTACCTGCGCGAGGGACGGCTGCAGACGGCGCTGATCCTCACCGGCGTGACCGCCGGCGTCGCGGTGATCATCTTCCTGTCCACCCTGATCGACCAGCTGCAGGCCTCGATCATCGAGCGCACGCTGGGCAGCCAGCCGCACGTGGTGATCCGGCCCCCCGAAGAGGCGAACCTGCGTTCGCTGCCGGCGCAGGACACCGCGGCGATCATCCAGCCGCGCGCGCAGCGCCTGCGCTCTGTCGACCAGTGGGAGTCGGTGATGCGGCTGGCCGCCGATGCGCGGGGCGTGGTGGTGGTCTCGCCGCTGGTTTCGGGCGCCGGCTTCGCCCTGCGCGCGAACGCAAGCCGCGCGATCGCGCTGATGGGAGTGGAGCCCGACAGCTACCGGCGCATCGTGCGCATCGACCGCTACCTGGTCCGCGGCCGCTTCGACGTGGGCGGCGCCGAGGCGGTGATCGGCACCGAGCTCGCGCGCGACCTCGGCGTCACCGTCGGCGACAAGATCCGCGTGGTGAGCGCGGAAGACCGCGACGACCTGCTCACGGTGGTGGGCCTGTTCGACATCGGCAACCGCGACC
The DNA here is from genome assembly GCA_046569945.1 of Gammaproteobacteria bacterium. GTDB lineage: Bacteria > Pseudomonadota > Gammaproteobacteria > Burkholderiales > Burkholderiaceae_E > Quisquiliibacterium. Next base: position 6,046 of record JBKHVS010000071.1, read on the forward strand.
TCAACCGCCGCTGGGTGTTCGTGCCGCTCAAGCTGGCGCAGTCGCTGCTCGACCTGCCCGGCGGGGTCTCGAGCGTCGACCTGACGGTGGACGACATCTTCGCGGCGGAGGCGGTCGCAGCGCGGCTGCGCGCGCAGACCGGGCTGAACGCCGAGAGCTGGATGCAGACCAATGCCCAGCTGCTGGCGGCGCTGCGCAACCAGAGCATGTCGAACTCGCTGATCCGCGGCTTCGTGGTGGCGATCGTCGCGGTGGGGATCGCCAGCGTGCTGGTGGTTTCGGTGGTGCAGAAGCAGCGCGAGATCGGCATCCTGCGCGCGATGGGCGCCAGCCCCGGCAGGATCATGCTGGTTTTCCTGCTGCAGGGGGCGGTCCACGGACTGATCGGCTCGGTACTGGGCGTCGCGCTGGGGGTGGGGCTGCTCGAGTTCTTCTCGACCGTGTTCAGGAACGCCGACGGCAGCTCGCTGTTCGCCGCCGAGGTGGCGCCCGCGATGGTGGCCCGTGTCTGCGGACTGGCGGTGCTGGTGGGGCTGATGGCTGCCGCGCTGCCTGCGCGCAGGGCCGCGAAGATGGACCCGGTCCAGGCGATCAGATCGTGAGCGCGGACCCGATCGTCGAATTGTCGGGGGTGCGCAAGTCCTACGGCGTCGGCACGCCGGTGGAGGCGGAGGTGCTGCATGGCATCGACCTGCGCCTGGAGCCGGGCGAGTTCGTCGCGCTGGTGGGGCCTTCCGGTTCCGGCAAGAGCACGCTGCTGAACCTGATCGGCCTGCTGGAGCGCCCGACCTCCGGGGTGCTGCGAATCGGCGGCCGCGACACCACCACCCTCGACGAGGCAGAGCTGACCGGGCTGCGCGGCCGCTCGATCGGCTTCGTCTTCCAGTTCCACCACCTGCTGCCCGGCTTCAGCGCCCTGGAGAACGTGCTCATGCCTTCGATCATCGAGCGCGGCGTGGCCGGCCCGGACGACCTGCGCCGCGCCCGCGAACTGCTCGCGCGCGTGGGCCTGGCCGAAGCGCAGCACAAGCGCCCGTCGCAGCTATCGGGCGGCATGCAGCAGCGGGTGGCGGTTGCACGCGCGCTCGCGCTCTCGCCCCGCCTGGTGCTGGCCGACGAGCCCACCGGCAACCTGGACACCCACAGCGCCAACGAGATCTTCGAGCTGCTGCTCGAGTTCAACCGAGAAACCGGCGCGGCCTGCCTGGTCGTCACCCACGACCCCTCCCTGGCCGCGCGCTGCCAGCGCCGGATCGAGATCGTCGACGGGCGGGTCGTGGGCGGCTGAGCGCCCCGGCGCCCCCGGAGCCGCTCAACGCGCCCGGGGCGGCGCACGCCGCAGGCTCAGCCGAGCTCCATGCCGATGATCTCGCCCAGCTCCGCGAGCGCGGCGTCCGCGTCGCTGACCTTGATGGTGCGCATTCCCAGCGCGGCGGCGGGCTTGAGGTTCACGCCGAGGTCGTCCAGGAACACCGCGTTCGCAGGCTGGATGCCGAGCATCTCGCAGGCCTTCAGGTAGAAGGCGGGCTCCGGCTTGCGCAGGCCCGTCTTGCTGCTCTCGACGACCACCTCGAAGAGCTCCATCACCTCGGCGATCGCGCTGGCGCGCTCCGGCGTCTGCGCCATCGCGGGCCCGTGGCCGGCCGACATGTTGTTGGTCAGGCAGGCGACCCGGTAGCGGGTGCGGATCTGGCGGATCGCGGCGACCACCTTCGGGCGGACGTCGCCGGAGAGCAGCGGCAGCACGTCGCGGCCGTCGACCGTGTGGCCCAGTGCGGTGGATTCGTCCCTGAAAAGCGTGTCGAACTCGGCCGGGCCGATCTCGCCGCGCTCCATCCGCGCCCAGGCGTTGGAGTGGATGTTGGTTGCGTTGACGCTGCGGATGAAGTCAAGCGGCAGGCCGCGGGCCTGTTCATAGCGGCGGAAGGCCTCGAAGGGGCTGGTGGTCACCACGCCGCCGAAATCCCAGAGCACTGCCTCGATCGGGTTCATCTGTTCTCCATTCTGTTCACAGGAAGCGCTCGAGCCGTTCGGGCTCGAGCTCGCTGATCGTCCACTCCGCCAGCTCCACCAGGGTGCGCACCGCGGCCTCGGTGGCCACGTCCAGGCCCAGGCCGGCCTCGGCGGGCCATGGGGCATCGATGCGCAGGTAGCGCTCGCCGAGCAGGTCCTCCATCATCGCCTGCACGTGCTGCTGCTGCACCGAAAGCAGCGTCAGGATGAGACGGCCGTCCGACAGCCAGCCCACCGCGCCCTCCTCGGCATGCACTCCGCCGGACGGCTGGTAGCCGGCGGTGCCGGTGCCCACCGAGAGCATCCGCACGCCGGCGGGATCGACGCCCATGAAGTGGCCGGCCTCGTGCAGCGCCACCTGGTCCGGGGCCACCGCGAACAGGCCGCCGTCGGCGTACAGCGCCCGGCCGATCTGCACCGCGGGAAAGTAGGCCGGCGCCGCGCTGGTCGCCATCGCGACGTCGATCGCGCGCACCGTTTCGTCGCCCCGCGAAAGCGGCGCGTGCGGCGTCTTGAAGATCTTGGTGGTGCTCTGGGTGACGTTCACCGCCGGCACCACGACCGCGTGCTTCGCGTCGCGCATCCGCCGCTGCCCGAGGTGCTCGGTGAGCGCGTCGCGAAGCGCGGTCCCGGTGTACTTGGGGCCCAGCACCGAGCGCGACAGATCGAGCAGCCGGGTCATTGCGCCGCCCGGCAGGGCGCGCGGCGAGAAGATGTCGGTACCGCGCCTGGTGAAGACGTCGAGCACCGCGCGCATCGGCACCTCGAAGGCGAGCGCGAGCGCGAGGATGCCGCCGATCGAGGTGCCTGCGATCAGGTCGAAGCGGCGCCCGAGCGGCTCGCCGGCCCGCTCCTCGAGTTCGGCGAGCACGCGGGCGGTGTACAGGCCCAGGAAGCCGCCGCCCGAAAGCGACAGGATGCGGAAGCGGCGCCGGCCCGGGGCCGGCCTGGATTCCTGCGTGGCCACCTGCGGAACGCGTCCGGCGCCGCCGAGCGTCAGCCGGCGACGCGGCCGAGCAGGAGGAACTCCATCAGCGCCTTCTGCACGTGCAGGCGATTCTCCGCCTCGTCCCACACCACCGACTGGGGGCCGTCGATCACCTCGGCGGTGACCTCCTCGCCGCGGTGCGCCGGCAGGCAGTGCATGAAGACCGCGCGCGGGTCGGCGACGCCCATCATCTCGGCGTCGACGCACCAGTCTGCGAAGGCCTTCTTGCGTTCCTCGTTCTCGGCCTCGAAGCCCATCGAGGTCCAGACGTCGGTGGTCACCAGGTCCGCGCCGCGGCAGGCCTCGAGCGGGTCGGCGAAGGACTCGAAGTGGTCTGTGCCGTACAGGCCCGCCCGTTCCGGCTCCACCTCGTAGCCCGGGGGCGTCGAGACGTGGACGTTGAAGTCCAGCACCTCGGCCGCCTGCAGCCAGGTGTTGCACATGTTGTTGCTGTCGCCGACCCAGCTCACGGTGCGGCCCTGGATGCAGCCGCGGTGCTCGATGTAGGTGAAGATGTCGGCCAGGATCTGGCAGGGGTGGTACTCGTTGGTGAGCCCGTTGATCACCGGCACCCGCGAGTGCGCGGCGAAGCGCTCGATGATCTCCTGCTCGTAGGTGCGGATCATCACGATGTCGCACATCCGGGAGATGACCTGGGCGGCATCCTCGACCGGCTCGCCGCGGCCCAGCTGCGAGTCGCGGGTGTTCAGGTAGATGGCCGCGCCGCCCAGCTGGTGCATGCCCGCCTCGAAGGACAGCCGGGTGCGCGTGCTGGCCTTCTCGAAGATCATCACCAGCGTGCGGTCGGCGAGCGGGTGGTAGGCCTCGTAGCGCTTGAAGCGATCCTTGATGATGCGCGCGCGCTCGAAGACGTACTCGATGTCGGAGCGGTCGAGGTCCTTGAACTGCAGGAAGTGCCGGATGTCCATGTCGGTGCCCGGGAGAGGTTTCAGGCGGAGGCCGGCCGCTCGCGCGACAGCATCGTGCGCACCAGCGGGACCAGCGTCTCCACGAGCCGGTCGGCATGCTCGCGGGTGAAGATCAGCGCCGGCAGCAGCCGGATGACCGAGTCGGCGGTGACGTTGAGGACCAGGCCCTTCTCGAGGCACTGGCCGACCAGTTCGCCGCAAGGGCGGTCGAGCTCCACGCCGATCATCAGGCCGCGGCCGCGCACCTCGACCAGCCCGGGCCCGGCGAGCTCGCGGCGCAGCGCGTCCATCAGGTAGTCGCCGACCTCGGCGGCGCTGGCCAGCAGGCCGTCGGCCTCCATCACCTCGATGGTGGTGACGCCGGCACGCATCGCGAGCGGGTTGCCGCCGAAGGTGGTGCCGTGGTTGCCGGCCTGGAAGACCTGCGCCGCGGCGCCGTGCGCCACCACTGCGCCGATGGGCACGCCGGAGCCCAGGCCCTTGGCCAGCGGCATCACGTCGGGGACGATTCCGGCCCACTGGTGGGCGAACCACTTCCCGGTGCGCCCGGTGCCGCACTGGACCTCGTCGATCATCAGCAGCCAGCCGCGCTCGTCGCAGAGCTGGCGCACCTGGCGCAGGTAATCCAGGTGCGCCGGGCGGATGCCGCCCTCGCCCTGGATCGCCTCGAGGAACACTGCGCTGACCTTGGGCCGCTCGGCGGCGATGCGGCGCATCTCCTCGATGTCGTTCAGGCCGACCCGAACGAAGCCCTCGACCAGCGGCTCGAAGCCCTTCTGCACCTTGGCGTTGCCGGTGGCCGACAGCGTGGCCAGCGAGCGGCCGTGGAAGGCCTTCTCGTAGACGATGATCTCGGGGCGGTCGATGCCGCGCTCGTGCCCGTACTTGCGGGCGATCTTGATCGCCGCCTCGTTGGCCTCGAGCCCGGAGTTGCAGAAGAAGACGTTGGTCATCCCGCTGCGTTCGACCAGCATCTGCGCCAGCTGCTCGCGCAGCGGATGGGCATGCAGGTTGGAGCAGTGGATCACGCGGGCCACCTGCTCGCGCAGCGCCTCGACCAGCTTCGGGTGATTGTGGCCGAGCGTGTTGACCGCGATGTCGGAGAGGCCGTCCAGGTAGCGGCGGCCCCCATCGTCGAACAGCCATACGCCGTCGCCGTGGCTGACCGTCAGCGGTTGCGGGCCGTAGGTGGGCATCAGGTGGGAAGTGGCGGCCATCCGAGTGTCTCCGGTGAGTGGGTCCGGCAAACGACAACGGCGGCCCTGGCCGCCGTCGCAAGCTGAAGATTGTAGTTGAAAGGCGACGGCACGGGAATTCCGCGGACCGGCGGAGGCTGGCGCCGCAGTGGGTGCCGCCTCGGAGGGGCGGGGCCATTCCTCTATTGCGAACTCCGATGAAATATCGGCGCTAAGTCGTTGCGTCAGAAAGGAATATCCGAACGGATACTTGCCACGGATGACAGTCCCGAGGCTAGAATCGGACAAAAGTCCGAGCATCAGGGGCGCGAACCCGCGCACAATGCGGCTGCGGCGGCCACCGCGCGGGAGACCGCGCCCCTGGCCGCAGGAGAGGAAACGATGTCCGACAGCAGTCAGATGGAACCTGGGCATTCGCCCGCCGACGCGCCCGCCTGCCCGGCGGCGGACGGGCGTCCGACCTTCAGGGTTGCCGCGTTCGGGCTCGGCCGCAAGTTCCAGCGCCTGGCCGAGATCATCCTCCGGCATGCCCGCCACAACCGCTACCGATACGTGCTGGCGCCTGCTGCCGGGCCGCAGGAGTTCGACATCGCCATGGTCGACATGACCGCGAGCGGCGGCCCCGAGGTCGAACGCAAGCTTCGCCGCGCGCGGCCGGTGGTGCGGGTGGGCCGGCGCTGCGACGCGTTGCGCGGCCAGGACGACCTGCTCCAGTCGGGCTTCACGCTGGAACTGCTCAGGACGCTGAACCGCGTCGTCGAGGAGGCGCTGCTGGGCCGGCCTGCCGGCGCGGAGGACGACAACCCGTCCGCCGAGCTGGTCCGCGACGGCGAGGGCTCGCGCAGGCCCCGCGCGCTGATCGTGGACGACAGCCCCACGGTACGCCGCCAGCTGGCGATGGCGCTCCAGCGGATGGGCATCGAGAGCGAAGGCGCGGCCAGCGCCGCCGAGGCGCGCGCCGCACTCGAGAGTCGCCGCTTCGACCTCGCCTTCGTCGACGTCGTGATGCCGGATCTCGACGGCTTCCGGTTCACCCGCGAGCTCAAGCGTCATCCCACGCTGCGCGCCATGCCGGTGATCATCCTCACCAGCCGGTCGTCGCCGCTGGACCTCGCCCGCGGAGCGCTCGCGGGCGCCAACACCTACCTGGTCAAGCCGGTGACGCTGCAGTCGCTGCGCGACACCGTGGCGCGGCACCTGAAGCTGAGCGCGCGGATCGCGCTGGAGCGGGCCGGGCTGCGTCCCGCCTGATCGGGCGGGGGGGCTGGCCCGCGCAGGGCGCTGCCGGCCGAACCCGAAATGCAGCGGGGCGCCCGAAGGCGCCCCGTGCGGCGAGCGGGCATCCGAAGATGCCCCGGGCGGAAGTTCAGCCCCTGCGGTGTTCAGCCCTTCACGCGGTTCTTGTACTCGGCGGTGCGGGTGTCGATCTCGATCTTGTCGCCGATGTTGACGAAGGCCGGGACCTGGATGGTGAAGCCGGTGGGCTTGATGCGGGCCGGCTTGAGCACCTTGCCGGAGGTGTCGCCCTTGACGGCGGGCTCGGTGTACTCGACCTCGCGGACCACGCTGTTGGCCATCTCGACGGAGATCACGCGGCCTTCGTAGAAGGTGACCTCGCAGGGCATGCCCTCGTCGAGGTAGTTGAGCACGTCGCCCATGCTCTCGCCCTCGATCTCGTACTGGTTGTACTCGGCGTCCATGAACACGTACATCGGGTCGGCGAAGTACGAGTAGGTGACTTCCCTCTTGTCCAGCATCAGCACGTCGAACTTCTCGTCAGCCTTGTAGACCGACTCGGTGGCCGAGCCGTTCAGCAGGTTCTTCAGCTTCATCTTCACGACCGCAGCGTTGCGGCCGGACTTGTTGAACTCTGCCTTCTGCACGACCATCGGATCCTTGCCGATCATCACGACGTTGCCGGTGCGCAGTTCCTGGGCGATCTTCATCTTGGTTTCCTCGTTGCCTGGCTCGCGGACCCGCCGTTCACCCGCCGTTCTTCGGGGAGGGCGAGGGGTTCGCCCAGGTGCGGCCGCGCTGGCTAAACCGTAAATTATAGCCGGTCCCGGCAGAAGGCGAGAAACCGCGTGGCGAGGTCGTCCTGCGCGGCGAGGTGGCCGGCCCAGCGCCGGTAGGCCCCCGCCAGGCGCGGCAGCGCGGCTTCGAAGCGCGGCCAGGCGCCGGCGATGGCCGGGACGGCCGGGGCGGCCGCCCGTGCCGGCCCGCTCCGGTCGGGCCGATCCTCGGAGGGCCGATCCGCGCCGGGCCGATCCGCGCCGGGCCGGACGTCCGGCTCGTCATGGCTCCCGGGACACCAGGCGTGCATCAGCTGCGCGGCCTCGTCGATCTTGCCTGCCTGCCGCGCGAAGCGCTCCAGGAACGCGTCGAGCTTGGTGCACCGGGTCTGCGCATCCTGCGGATAGGGCTGCCAGACGAAGGGCCGGCCGGCCCAGTGCGCGCGCACCCAGGAGTCCTCGCCGCGCACGAAATTCAGGTCGCAGCTCCAGAGCAGGCGGTCGTACTGCAGCTGGGAGAGCAGCTCGAAACGGTGCAGCGTGAGCATTCCCCTGCGCTCGGTGGCGCCCGGCGCGAGCGGGCCGCCCAGGAAGGCGCGCACCGCCGCGTCGGCGATGCCTGCCGGCACGAGCACGTGCCAGCGCGCCGGCCCCGCGGCGAGCAGTCCGAGCCAGGCCTCGACAGGCGCATCCGGGTAGCAGAAAAGCGAGGCGGTGCGCGCGCCCGGCGGCGGCGCGAGGCCGCGTTCCTCCAGCCAGCGCTGCGGCCCGCCCCGCGCCAGGAATGCATCTCGCTCGGCGAGCAGGTCCGCTTCGCACAGCAGCCCGCCGGTGGTTTCGGCGAAGCCCGGATAGAAGAAGTGCTCGACGGCGCCGTCCGCCGGCTTGGTCGACGCGAGGCCGTGGCAGCCGTCGACCCAGTCCTCGGCGCTCAGGTACTCCAGGTTCACCCACAGCGGCGCGCCGGGCGCCGCGAGCCGTCGGCGCACCGGCGGCGGCAGCTCGCAGCCGAAGGCCGACACCACGACCTGCTCGTCGCCGTCGAGGCTGGCCGCGTCGTCCCAGGCGCGAACGCTCACGCCGTCGGCCTGGCCCGATGCGCCGACCGGGGCGATCGCCGCCAGGATCTGCGGCCGGTCGATCCAGAGGTCGACCCGGATCCGGTGCTCGAGGGCGAGCTGGCGGGCGAGCCGCCAGCAGACACCGGCATCGCCGTAGTTGTCGACGACACGGCAGAAGATCGCCAGGCGCAGCGGCGCCGCGTCGGGCCCGCGTTCTTGGAGGGGAGGCTGCATGCTCATCGTGAGGCCGCGATTGTGCGCACGCCGGGCCGCGCGCGGCAAGCGCGCCCGCCGTCCGCGCGGGGGGGCTGAAGTGAAGCGCCGGCCCGCTCTGGTGGATCGAGTGGCACGGAGGCTGCCGATGGCGTCCTGCTCGCCAGGGCTTCCGGCGCGCGGCCTCGCAGTCGCTCGG
>JBKHVS010000072.1:0-14421 GCA_046569945.1 Gammaproteobacteria bacterium
GGGTCAGCCCGATCGCGGAATAGCCGGCGCGCAGCTTCATGGTGTCGGCCGCGAGCACGATGTCGCCGCACAGAGCGAGGGCGATGCCGGCGCTGCCGACCGGGCCGTTGACCGCGGTGATCACCGGCGCCGGGAGATTCGCCAGGCGCAGCAGCGCGGGATGCAGCGGCGCCAGGATCTCGCCGATCAGGCGGGCCATGTTCTCCTGGTCGGCGACGAACTCGTCGATGTCGCCGCCGGCGCAGAAACGCGGGCCGCGCCCGGTCAGCACCACGACCTTGGGCGCAGCGGCCACCACCGCGTCGATCGCGGCGGCGAGCGCGCGGCTCGACGCGAGTCCCACCGCATTGGCACGCTCGGGACGGTTCAGCGTGATCCGGCCGACGCCGTTCTCGACGCTCCACAGCACGGGACTTTCGGCGCTCATCTGCATTGCTCCTGGAAAGGGTTCGAAGACCCCGCATTCTGTCATTCCGCGTCGGCCGGGGCTCATTCCCGAGACCCCCGTTCCGGCGCCGTCGTTATTCCCTGGCCGAATATGCGGCCGACTCGCCGCGCATTTGATCGACGGGCTTGCGCACCGTGCCGAAACTGTGCAGCCATCGATCACTTTCACCGCAGGACACCCCATGCGACGCTTCACCGCCTCACTGATCCTCGCCTCGGCCCTGGGCCTTGGGCTGCCCGCCGCCTTCGCGGCCCCCCTGCTCACCCCGGCCGAGCTCGCCGAGCGCGCCTCGAACCCGGCCGTGCGCATCATCGACATCCGCGACGGCAAGAACGAAGCCGGCAAGACTCCCTACGAGCTCGGCCACCTCCCGGGCGCGCTGCATGCGCCCTACTCGCAATGGCGCGGCCCGGCGGACAATCCCGGCAAGCTGCCCGAGACGGCGAAGCTGACGGCGCTGCTGCAGCGCCTCGGCCTGGACGCGGGCACCGAAGCGGTGGTCGTCCACCAGGGCAAGGACGCGACCGACTTCGGCGCGGCGGCGCGCGTCTACTGGACGCTGAAGGCCGCAGGCCTGTCGAAGCTGTCCATCCTCAACGGCGGCGTCCAGGCCTGGCAGGCCGCCGGCAAGCCGCTCACGACCGAGGTGCCCAGCGTCGCGCCCTCCGCCTACGTCGCGAAGATCGACCCGCGGCTGGTCGCCACCCGGGCCGAGGTCCAGAAGGCAGTCGCCGGCTCCGACGCCGTGCTGCTCGACGCGCGCCCGGCCGACTTCTTCTCCGGCGAAACCCGTCACGGCGCCGCCAAGGTGCCGGGCACCATCCAAGGCGCGAGCAACGTGAGCCACGCGGTCTGGTTCGGCAAGGACGGCCGCGTGCTGCTGCCCGCCGACGAGGTGCGCCGCGTCGCGCAGAAGAACGGCATCGAGGCCGACAAGGACGGCGTGACCACGGTCTCCTTCTGCAACACCGGCCACTGGGCGGCGACCAACTGGTTCGTGCTCTCGGAGGTGCTCGGCGACCGCAACGTGAAGCTGTATCCGGAGTCCATGGTCGAGTGGTCGGCCGCCGGCCTGCCGATGGCCAACGTGCCGAACCGCCTGAAGCAGCTGCTGATCGACCTGAAGCTGGCGACCAAGTAGATGAGCTCCACCGGCACGCTTTCCGCAGGCGCGCTGCCCCCGGGCGAGGGGCGCGCCGCGCGCCTGTCCGGCCACACCGTCGCCATCCTCGCGGTGCTGGCGGGATGGGTGGCGGTCACCTGGCTGGCCGGCCTCAGGCAGGGCCTGCTGTTCCTGATCGGCGCCGGCTTCGGCGCAGTGCTCTCGGGCGCCGCCTTCGGCTTCACCACCGGCTGGCGCGTCTGGATCCGGCACCGCGACCCGACCGGGATGCTCGCGCAGTTCCTGGCGATCGCGCTGACCGCGGCGGTCGCGATCCCGCTGCTTGCCGGCCGCACCGAGCTCTCCGGCGCCGCGGCGCCGCTCTCGTGGAGCCTGGTGATCGGCGCCTTCGTGTTCGGCGCGGCGATGCAGCTGGCCGACGGCTGCGGCTCCGGCACGCTGTACAAGGCCGGGCTGGGCCATCCGGTCAGCCTGGCCGTGTTCCCGGCCTTCGTGGCCGGCAGCTTCCTCGGCGCGGCGCACCTGGACGCCTGGCTGGCGCTCGGCTCGCTGCCCGCGGTGTCGCTGATCGACGCGCTCGGGCCCGCGGTCGCGCTGGCGCTGGAGCTCGCGGTGCTGGGCGCCATCGCCGCCGTGCTCTGGTCGCGCCGCCGCACGACGACCAGCCGCTGGACCGGCCGCGGCATCTACGTCGCGGCGATCTTCATGGCGGTGCTCGCGATCGCCAACCTGGTGGTCGCCGGCCAGCCCTGGGGCATCGTCTACGGCCTCGGGCTGTGGGGCGCGAAGATCGTCACCTGGGCGGGCTTCGACCTCTCGGCCAACGCGTTCTGGGGCCGAGAGGCCCAGCAGGCTCAGATCGCGGCCTCGCTGCTCGACGACGTCACTTCGGTGACCAACCTCGGGCTGCTCGCCGGCAGCTTCCTGCTCGCCTGGCGCCGCCGCGCCGCCTGCCCCGACGTGGGCCGCATCACCGGCCGGCAGTGGCTCTGGTCGGTCGCCGCCGGCCTGGTGCTCGGCTACAGCGCGCGCCTGGCCTTCGGCTGCAACGTGGGCGCCTTCTTCTCCGGCATCTCCACGGGCAGCGTGCATGGCTGGGTCTGGTTCGCCTGCGCCTTCGCGGGATCGCTGGTCGGCGTGCGGCTGCGCGAGCGCGCCGGCTTCAAGGGGTGAGCATGCGCAGAACCATCATCGCAGCCGCCTTCTGGATCGGCCTGCTGGGCTTCATCGCGCTGGACCGAGGCCTGTCCGCCGCGCACGACCGCTTCGCCGAGCCGCCCGCGTTCGCGCTGGGCAGCGGCAAGGTGGCGGGCGCTGGGCACTGCTCCGGATCCACCCGCTGAGGCGGCGGCAGCCCTGCCCCGGCAGCGAACGAGACGCCCGCGTTCCGAAACGGATCGCGGGCGCCGCCGCGCCGGCGGCGCCCGTCCCTACAATGATTTCCCGGCCTCACCCGAGGCCTAGCAGACAGGAGCCTCCCCCCATGCCCCGCATCACCAAGCTCTCGCGCTCCGTCGCGGACAGGGTCGTCATCGTCACCGGAGCCGGCAGCGGCATGGGGCGCGCCACCGCCTTCCTGTTCGCAGACGAGGGCGCCAAGGTCGCGGTCACCGACGTCAAGGGCCAGCAGGAAGTCGCCGACACGATCAACGCCGCCGGCGGCACCGCGCACGCCTGGCAGCTCGACGTCTCCAGCCAGCAGAACGTCGAGCAGGTGATCGCCGAGGTGGCCGAGCGCTTCGGCGGCATCGACATCCTGATCAACAACGCCGGCATCTCGACGCCCGCGCCGATCGACTCCGACGGCTACGAAGCGATGTGGGCGCGCGGGGTGGACGTGCTGCTCACCGCGCACACCCGCACCGTGCGCGCGGCGCTGCCCTGGCTGCGCAAGTCGACCTCGCCGCGCATCGTCAACATCGCGTCCACCGAAGGCCTGGGCGCCACCAAGGGCATCAGCCCCTACACGGCGGCCAAGCACGGCGTGATCGGCCTCACCCGCTCGCTCGCGGTGGAACTCGGCGCCGAGGGGATCACGGTGAACTGCATCTGCCCGGGTCCGATCGACACGGCGATGACCGCGCGCATCCCGGCCGAGCAGCGCGCCAAGTACGTGCATCGCCGGGTGCCGCTGAACCGCTACGCGGACCCGGAGGAAGTGGCGCAGATGACGCTGTCGATCTCGCTGCCGGCCGCGTCCTTCCTCACCGGCGCGACCATCCCGGTCGACGGCGGCCTCACGATCCGGAACGCCTGAGCGGGACACGGCCCCGTGCCTGCGCACGGGGTCGTGCCAGCGAAGGGGTGAGCGCCTGCAGGCGCGAACGCGGGCTGCAAGCCTGAGCGGGACACGGCCCCGTGCCTGCGCACGGGGTCGTGCCAGCGAAGGGGTGAGCGCCTGCAGGCGCAGGACTCAGGGACGCTCGAACACCGCGGCGATGCCCTGCCCGCCCCCGATGCACATGGTCTCCAGACCGTAGCGCGCCTTGCGCCGCTGCATCTCGTGCAGCAGCGTGGCCAGGATGCGCACGCCGGTGGCGCCGATCGGATGGCCGAGCGAGATGCCCGAACCGTTGACGTTGAGACGGTCGGGGTCGTTCCAGCCCCAGCCCTTGAGCACCGACAGCACCTGGCAGGCGAAGGCCTCGTTCAGTTCGACCAGGTCCATCTGGTCGAAGGACAGCCCGGTCTTGGCGAACAGCTTCTTCACCGCCGGCACCGGGCCGATGCCCATGATGCCCGGCTCGCAGCCGGCAACCGCCCAGCCCTTCAGGTAGGCCATCGGCTCGAGCTTGAGCTCCTTCAGCTTGTCCTCGGCGACGATCAGGCAGGCGGCAGCGGCGTCGTTCTGCTGGCTGGAGTTTCCGGCGGTGACGCTGCCGTCCTTCATCAGCGGACGCAGCTTGGCGAGCGAGTCCATCGTGGTCTCGGCGCGGATGCCCTCGTCCTTCGCGAACTTGACCGGATCGCCCTTGCGCTGCGGGATCGTCACCGGCACCACCTCGGCGTCGAAGCGTCCCGCGGCCCAGGCCTCGGCCGCCCGCTGGTGGCTGCGCATCGCGTAGGCGTCGGCATCCTCGCGAGGGATCGCGTACTGCTTGGCCAGGTTCTCGGCGGTCTCGATCATCCCGGAGATGTAGCCGAAGCGCGATTCGGGCTGCGAGCGCTCGCGGCCGCGCTCGAGACGGTCGTGCAGCCGCACCGACCCGGAGCGCGAGCCCCAGCGCATGTCGGTGGTGTAGTACTCGATGTTGCTCATGCTCTCGACGCCGCCCGCGACGACGACGTCGGCGGCGCCGCTCTGGACCATCATCGCCGCCGTGGCGATCGCCTGCAGGCCGCCGCCGCAGCGGCGGTCGAGCTGCATGCCGGGCACTTCGACCGGCAGGCCGGCCTGCAGCGCCACCCAGCGCCCGACGCAGGGCGTCTCGCTGCTGGCGTAGGACTGCGCGAAGACCAGGTCCTCGATGCGCGCGGGGTCGATGCCGGTGCGCTCGATCAGCGCCTTGACGACAGTGGCGCCCAGGTCCTCGACCGACACCGGCCGCAGGCTGCCGCCGAAGGTTCCCACGCCGGTGCGCACCGGGCTGACGATTGCCGCTCTTCTCATTTCGATCTCCCTGAGGTTCGTATCTGTGCTGCGGGTGTTCAGATGCCGAGGCCGGAACCGGCCTCGCGCTCGAGCTGCTCGCGGTGCGCGGGATCGGCGATTGCGATCATCCGGGCGACGCGCTGGCGCAGCGTGAGTCCGCGCAGGTCGGCCACGCCATGCTCGGTGACCACGATGCCGGCGTCGCTGCGCGGCGTGCTGACGGTGGCCGCGCCGATGCGCGCGACGATGCGGCTGTTGGCACCGGCGGTCGACGGCAGCGCGACCACCGGCAGCCCGCCGGGCGAACGGCGCGCCGCGCGCAGGAAGTCGAGCGCGCCGCCCACCGCGCCGACGTAGGTGCCGCCGACCAGCTCGGCGTTGATCTGGCCGGTGAGGTCCACCTCGACTGCGGAATTCAGCGCAGCGAAGCGGTCGATGCGCGCCAGCACGTCCGGGCCGTGCGTGTAGTCGGTGCCGCGGAACTGCACCATCGGATTGCGGTGCACGAACGCATGGGCGCGCCGGCCGCCCATCACCATGCCGGTGGTGATGACGCCGGGGTCGATCGACTTGCGCGCATTGGTGATGACGCCAGCCTCCACCAGCCGGGCCACGCCGTCGCCGATGGTGCCAGAGTGCACGCCGAGGTCGCGGTGGCCGCCGAGCCGGCTCAGGATGGCCTCGGGAATCGCGCCCAGGCCGAACTGCAGCGTGGCGCCGTCCTGGATCAGCCCGGCGACGTGGCCCGCGATCGCGTCCTCCACCGGGCCGGGCTCCACCTTCGGGCTCTCGAGCGGCGGGCGCGAGCTGCGCACCACCGCGGCGAGGTCCTCTTCGCGCAGGTGGCGCTCGCCGTGGGTCCACGGGCACTGGTCGTTGACCTCGGCAATGATGACGCGCGCCTTGTCGATGGCGGCGACCAGGTACTCGTGCGCCAGTCCCAGGCTGTAGCGCCCCTGCTCGTCCGGCGGCGCGAGCTGCAGCATCAGCACGTCCACCTTCAGCGCCCCGCTGCGGATCATCGGCGGGAACTCGGAGTAGTGGCAGGGCAGGATGTCGAGCACCCCGGCCTTGGCCAGCGCGCGGTTGCGGCCGGTGCCGCAATAGGAGACGAAATCGATGCAGTCAGCCTGCTCGGGCGCCAGGGCATCGGACAGCGCGATTCCGGGGAACACGGTGAAGCGTCCGCCCACCGCGGCGCGCTGCGCGGCGAGCGCACGGGTCAGCACCACTGGCTCGGCGTCGGCCTGGCTCCAGAGAACGGTGTCGCCAGGGCGGATCAGCCCGGACAGGTCCGGGGCGTCGGGGTTCAGTTGTCTGGTCATTGCGGGACGTATTGTCCACCGGATTGGCGGAATCGAGCAGCGGGCGGTACCAGCCCGGGGCCCGACTGCTAGTCGATCACGACCAGCACGGCGCCGTTTGCGACCTGCTCGCCGGCGGCGATCTTCACGGCCCTGACCGTACCGTCGGCAGGCGCCGTGATCCGATGCTCCATCTTCATCGCCTCCAGCACCAGGAGCGCCTGCCCCTTCTTCACCGCCTCTCCCTCGGCGACGAACACCGACAGCACCCGGCCGGGCATGGGGGCGACCAGCCCGCCGCTGGCGGCGGCCGCGCCAGCGGCCGGAAAGCGCGGCAGTTCGACGAGCTCGATGTCGCCGTCGGGTCCGTGGACGAAGCGGCGCTCCTCCAGCGCGGTCACCGCGAACCGGCCGCGCCGGCCGTCGATGGCCAGGTCGATCCCGGCCCGGTCGGCGTGAAAGACGACGACGCGATGGACGCTGTCTCCGACCCGCACTTCGAAGGCGCCGTCGCGCAAGGGCCTGTAGGCCAGCCGCAGCTCGGTGTCGCCGCAGCGATAGGCGACCCGCTGCGGCGGCATCGCCGAATTCCGGAAGCCTGCCGGGATCGTGGCCTGGACCTGCGCCGACGCCCGGCGCTGCGCGCGCGCATGCAGGGCCGCGCCGACCGCCGCTGCGCCGAGCATCCCGGCGTCGGGCGCGCGCCGCACCGGCAGCGCGACGCGCTCGATGAAGTCCGTCGTCGTGTCGCCCGCCAGGAACTCCGGCGAACGCAGGATGGAGACGAGGAAATCCCGGTTGTGCGTGACGCCCTGGATGCGGCTGGTCTCGAGGGCGCGGGCAAGCCGCAGCGCCGCCTCGCGCCGGGTGGGCGCCCTGACGATCAGCTTCGCGATCATCGGATCGAAATCGATCCCGATCACGCTGCCCGACTCGACGCCGGAATCCACGCGAAGGCCTTCTCCCCGTGCAGGCTCCCAGACGGTCAGCGTTCCTGCGGCGGGAAGGAAGCCGGCCGCCGGATCCTCGGCGCACAGGCGGACCTCGATCGCATGACCGTCGGCGTGCAGGTCGGCCTGCGAATAGCCGAGAGGCTCGCCTTCGGCGATGCGCAGCTGCTCGCGCACCAGGTCGATCCCCGTGATCGCCTCGGTGACCGGATGCTCCACCTGGAGCCGGGTGTTCACCTCGAGGAAGAAGAACTCCTCGCCGCTGACCAGGAACTCGACGGTGCCGGCGCTGCTGTAGCCGATGGCCAGCGCGGCGCCGAGCGCGGCCTGCGCCATCCGGTCGCGCATCGCCGCATCCAGCGCGGGCGAAGGCGCCTCCTCGACGATCTTCTGGTGCCGGCGCTGGATCGAGCACTCGCGCTCGAACAGGTGGACCAGGTTGCCGTGCAGGTCGCCCAGGATCTGGATCTCGACATGCCTGGATTTCGCCAGCCAGCGCTCGAGGAAGACCGTACCGTTGCCGAAGGCCGCGACCGCCTCGCGGCGGGCGCTGTCGATCGCCGCCTGCAGCCCGGCCGCGGATTCGACGATGCGCATCCCGCGGCCGCCGCCGCCGCCGGCCGCCTTGATCAGCACCGGATAACCGATGCGCGCGGCCGCCGCCTCGGCGTCGGCGCCCTCGGCCAGCTCGAAGGCCTCCAGGGTCGGCACGCCGGCGGTGTGCACCAGCCGCTTGGCGGCCAGCTTGTCGCCGATCGCGCGGATGGCCTGCGGCGACGGCCCCACCCAGGTGAGGCCGGCGTCGATCACCGCCTGCGCGAAGCCGGCGTTCTCGGAGAGGAAACCGTAGCCCGGATGCACTGCATCCGCCCCGCCGCGGCGGCAGGCGTCGATGATCTTGCCGATGTCCAGGTAGGTCTGCGCCGAGCTGCGGCCGTCGAGCGCGATCGCGCGGTCGGCCTCGCGCACGAAGGGGGCACAGGCGTCGCCGTCGGCGTACACCGCAAGAGTCTCCATGCCCATCGCCCGGGCCGTGCGCATGACGCGGCGGGCGATCTCGCCCCGGTTGGCCACGAGCAGGCGCCCGATCGGCCGGAAGTTCACATCCGCCATGTGCCGTACTCCTTGGTTCCCGAGACCGCGTTGCTGTGGCACGCGGAGAGCGCGATGCCGAGCACCGTGCGCGTGTCGCGCGGGTCGATCATCCCGTCGTCCGAGACGCGCGAGGTGGCGTACAGCCCCTTGGACCGTTCCTCGGCCCAGTGCTCGACCGCCGCCACGCGCTTCTGGTTCGCCTCTTCGTCGAAGACCTCGCCGCGCCGCTCCACCGCGGCGCGCTGCACGATCGTCATGACGCCCGCCATCTGCTTGGGCCCCATCACCGCGATCTTGGCGGTGGGCCAGATGAAGGTGAAGCGCGGCCCGAAGGCGCGCCCGCTCATCCCGTAGTTGCCTGCGCCGTAGGAGGCGCCGACGATCACCGTCAGGTGCGGCACCGTCGAATTGGACACCGCGTTGATCATCTTCGAGCCGTCCTTGGTGATGCCGCGCTGCTCGAAGTCGGTGCCGACGATGTATCCGGTGATGTTGTGCAGGAACACCAGCGGCACGTCGATCTGGTTGCACAGCTGGATGAACTGCGCGGCCTTCTCCGCGGACTCCGAGAACAGCGCGCCGTTGTTGCCCAGGATGCCGACCGGAAAGCCGTGGATGGACGCCCATCCGGTGACCAGCGTGGGGCCGTACAGCGGCTTGAACTCCTCGAAGCGCGACCCGTCGACGATCCGCGCGATCACCTCCCGGATGTCGAAGGGCTGGCGCAGGTCCTTCGACACGATCCCCAGCAGCTCGTCGGGGTCGTGCACCGGCGGGTCGGCCGGAAGCGAGGGGCCGGGGCCCTTCTTGCGCCAGTTCAGGTGCCGCACCACGTCCCGGCACATCCGGATGCCCTCGGTCTCGTCCTCGGCCAGGTAGTCGCCCAGGCCCGAGACGGTGCAGTGCATCTGCGCGCCGCCCAGGCTCTCCTCGTCGGCCTCTTCGCCGGTGGCCATCTTCACCAGCGGCGGGCCGCCCAGGAACACCTTCGACTGGCCACGGATGAAGATGTTGTAGTCGCTCATGCCGGGCTGGTAGGCGCCGCCGGCAGTCGACGCTCCGAACACCACCGAGATCGTCGGAATGCGCAGCTTCGACAGCTCGGTGATCTCGTAGAACAGGCGCCCGGACTCGGCGAAGTGGCCCAGCTCGCGGCGGATCGCCGCCTCCGGGTCGCGCTCGCCGGAGTCGCCGCGCAGGTCGGCGCCTGCCGACTCGACGAACTGCACGTAGGGCATGCGGTTCTCGCGTGCGATCTCCAGCCCGCGCATCAGCTTCTTGTAGTTGAACGCGTTGAAGGCGCCGGCGCGCACCGACGGGTCGTGTCCGAGCAGCACGCATTCGACGCCCTCGACGATGCCGATGCCCACGACGAAGCCGGAGCCCACGTCGAAGTTCGAGCGCCAGGCCGCCAGCGGGCTGATCTCGAGGAAGGCGGTGTCCGGGTCGAGCAGCAGCGAGATCCGCTCGCGCAGCGGCATCTTGCCGCGCTTGCGCATCCGGGCCAGCGCCTCCTCGCCGCCGCCGAGCGCCGCCTGTTCGTAGAGCGCGTCGAGCTCGCCGAGCGCCTCCAGCATCTCCGCGCGATTGCGCGCATACGGCTCCGAACGCGCGTCCAGCTTCGTTTCGATCACGGGCATCCGCAACTCCTCGTGCAAGCGGTGATTTCCGGTTCGGCCGCCGCGCGGCATGCAGCGCCGGCGGAGGTCATGTCCTGCGCAGCGCGTCCGCGTCCTTCCACGGCGACAGGCCGCCGGCATAGACGCCGGGTCCCTTGCGGAAATGCGCGGCCTCCTCGAGGGTCTCGACGAAGGGCATGTCGGCCGGGTAGCGCCGCGCGCCGCGCGGCCTCGGGCCGGCCTTCGAGACGTGGCCCCACAGCGGATGGCCGACCACCTCCTCGGCGATCGCGACCGCCTCGATGACCCGGTCCAGGTCGTAGCCGGTCTCGACGCCCATCTCGTGGCACAGGTCCACGAAGTCCTCGGTGGGCACGTGCCCGCCGGAACGGCCGTTGCCGCTGTAGGGGCAGCCTCCCATGCCGCCGAGGCAGGTGTCGAACTCGCGCGCGCCGAGCTGCAGCGCCTCGTAGTAGCTGGCGATCGCCGCGCCGCGCTGGTTGTGCAGGTGGAGGTGGAAGTCGGTCACCGAGGGCCAGCGCTCGCGGATGGCCAGCATCGTCTCGCGCACCTGATGGGGCAGGTTCCAGCCCATCGCCTCGGACAGCGACACCCGGGTGACCGCGACGCCTGCGCGCTGCCACCTCCCGATCATCAGCGAGAGCAGTTCCATGCGCTGCGCCAGCGTGAACGGACCCTGGAAGTTGGACCCGAACGGATTGCCGATCGTCACCGAAGCCTGCTGCGCACCGGCCTTCCTGGCCGCCTCGACGGTGGCGTCGATCGCCTCGATCTGCTGCGCCTGGGTGCGGTTGTAATTGCGCCGCGCGAAGATGTCGCAGAGCTCGACGTGCACGCCGGGCAGCCGCCCCTTGCGCCGCACGTCCAGCTTGGGGAAGTGACGGTCGGCTCGCTCGAAGCCCGTCCTGTTGAAGTACGCCGCGGTGTAGGTGACGCCCGGCCTGGGAACGAAGCGTTCGGCGATCTCGTCGATGCACGCCATCTGGGGCGTCCACTTCGGATGCGCGAACGAGCCGATCGAGATCAGCGTGGCGCCGGTCTCCCCGAGCGCGTCCAGCAGCCGCAGCTTCGCCTCGACGGGAATGCCTGCGCTCTCGATCTGCAGCCCCTCCCGCATCGTGTCGTCTCTGATGGTCACCGAAGCGGGCAGCAGGTTCATCGAGGCTTCCTTTGTCCAGGGCCGGAGGCTGGCGAAGCGCGCCATCCACCCGGAGGGCGGTCCGGGGAACGTACTGGCCGCCGGCGCCCGGAGTCAAGGCGGAGCGCCTCGTTTTCCGGGCACGGGGGAGTGGCGGCTGGACAGGATGCGGCGCGGCAAGGATCATGCCGGGCCATGAACCCGTCCTCGTCTTCCCCAGTCTCTTCCGCAGCGAACGACAGCGGCCCCTCGAGCGCAGGGCAGGCGCCCGCTCCCGGCGGCGCCCTCGCAGGCGTGCGCATCGTCGATCTCACCGCGGTCATCTTCGGCCCCTACTGCACCCAGATCCTCGCGGACTACGGCGCAGACGTGATCAAGGTGGAGGCCCCGGAGGGCGACACCACGCGCTGGACCGGTCCTTCGCTGGACCATGGCCGAGCGGCGATCTTCCTGGCCGCGAACCGCAACAAGCGCAGCGTGGTGCTCGACCTCAAGCAGGCGGCAGCGCGCGACGCGCTGCTGGCCCTGGTCGACACCGCGGACGTGTTCGTGCACAGCGTGCGGCCGCAGAAGCTCGAGAAGCTGGGACTGGGGCCGCAGGCGCTGATGGCGCGCAATCCGCGGCTGATCTACGCGGGGCTGCACGGCTTCGGCTCGGACGGACCGTACGCGGGCCAGCCCGCCTACGACGACATCATCCAGGGCCTCTCCGGCGTGGCCGACCTGATGGAGCGCCAGACCGGCACGCCGCGCTACTTCCCCACCATCGCCGCCGACAAGGCCTGCGGCCAGGTCGCTGCGCACGCGATCCTGGCGGCGCTGTTCCAGCGCGAACGCACCGGCCGCGGGCAGTGCGTCGAGGTGCCGATGTTCGAGAGCATGACCTCGTTCATGCTGGTCGAGCACTTCTACGGCCGGCACCTTGCGCTGGAGGAAACGCCAGGCGCGGCGCGAACCGGCGCCGAAGGCGCGCACGGAGCGGCGTCGGAGGCGCACAGCGCCGGCTATCCGCGCCTGCTCACGCCCTGGCGCCGGCCGCAGCGCACCGCCGACGGCCACGTCTGCATCCTTCCCTACACCACCGCCCACTGGAAGCTGTTCTTCGAGCACGCCGGCCACCCCGAGCTGGCCGCCGACCCCCGCTTCCAGGACATCGCCTCGCGCACCCGGCACATCGCCGAGCTCTACGAAATCGCGGGCGAAATCGTCGCGCGCCACGACACCGCCCACTGGCTGGATCTGTGCCAGCGGCTCGAAATCCCGGCCGCGCCGGTCAACCGGCTCGAGGACATGGAACACGACCCGCACCTGAAGGCGGTCGAGCTGTTCCCGACGGTGCATGGCGACGACGGCAGCGCCTGCCGGCTGGTTCGCAATCCGGTGCGCCTGGCCGACAGCGAGGTGCCGATTCGCATGCCGCCGTCGCTGGGCGAACACACGCTCGAAGTGCTGGCCGAGGCCGGGCTGGACGCCGATGCGATCCGCCGCCTGGTCGGCAGCGGAGCGGCCCGCGTGCGCGCCGCCGGCCCCGGCGGCCCGGAGCAGGAGCAGTGAGCGCACCGCAGCCGCTGTCCGTCCTGGCCGCGACCGATTTCTCTGAGGACGCGGGGCATGCCATCGCACGGGCGGCAATGCTCGCCGCCGGGCTGCCGGCGCGGCTGTCGCTGCTGCACGTGGTCAGCGCTTCGATGCTGGGCGCGCTGCGCGCGATGTTCGGGGGCAACGGTCCGCAGGACGCCGAGAAGCGGATGATCGAGGAGGCGCGGCAGACCCTGCAGGCGCTTGCGGCAATGCTCGGGAGCCTCGACGGCGAGGTCGGCTGCGAAGTGCGGGTGGGAAAGGTGGTGGACGAGGTGCTGGCGGTCGCCGCGCAGCACGACCTGCTGGTGCTCGGACCTCGCGGCTCGAACCCGCTGCGCGACCTCATCCTCGGCACCACGGCCGAGCGGCTGCTGGCGAAGTCGATGCGGCCCGTGCTGGTTGCCCGACAGCCGGCCCGCGAGCCCTATCGGCAGGTGGCGGTGGCGATGGACTTCTCGCCGGATTCGGTCGCCGCGCTGCGCGCTGCTGCGCTGCTGGCGCCGGGCGCGGAGCTTGCCGCAGTGCATGCGTTCGACCTGCCCTTCGAGGGAAAGCTGCTTGCCGCAGGCATCCGCGAAGACGAGATCCAGCACTATCGCGCGCAGGCGCGCCAGGAAGCGATGCGCGGGATCGAGCGCGCAGCTTCGGAGGCGGGGCTCGACCCGCTGCGGGTCTCCCGCGTGGTCCAGCAGGGGCACGCGGGAAGGACAGTGCTCGAGCAGGCCGAGCACCTGGGCGCCGACCTGATCGTGCTCGGCAAGCACGGCGAGTCCGGCCTGGAGGAAATCATGCTGGGCAGCGTCACCCGCCACGTCCTGTCGGACGCGAAGTGCGACGTGCTGGTGGTCCGTCACGCGCAGTGACCCGGTGAAGCCGCGGAGGCGGCTTCACCGGATCGGCAGGCATCGGGCGGCGGATCAGCCGGCGACGGGATCGCTGAACTTCGGCGCGCGCTTCTCGAGCTGGGCCTTGACCGCCTCGACCTGGTTCGGGCTGCCGATCAGCTTCGTCTGCTCGACCGACTCGGCCATCAGCAGCGCGGCGGCATCCTCGGCCATCGCAGCATTGAGCAGCCGCTTGTCGGCGCGGATCGCATCGGGGTTCTTCGACGCGACCTCGCGCGCGAAGGCCATCGCCTCGGCGTACGGATCGGCGCAGACGCGGGTGGCGAAACCGAGCTGGAGCGCCTCCTCGCCGGAGAAGATGCGGCCGCTGTAGGTGAGCTCGCGGACCACGTCGTTGCGGGCCAGTTCGCGCATCAGCGCGATGCCGGCCATGTCGGGCACCAGGCCCCACTTGATCTCCATCACCGACATCTTGAGGTCGGCGGTGACGAAGCGCAGGTCTGCGCCCAGCGCGAGCTGGAAGCCGCCGCCGAAGGAGACGCCATGGACTGCGGCGATCACCGGCACCGGCACGTCGCGCCAGACCATCGCGACCTGCTGCGCCGCGTTGGCGATGCCATGCGAGCGGGCGGTGAGGCGGTCGATGGGATCCGACGATCCGCCCGTCGAGCTCTTTCCTTCGGCCATGTTGCCGAAGCGGCCCAT
>JBKHVS010000073.1:0-14414 GCA_046569945.1 Gammaproteobacteria bacterium
GGGCGGCCACAAGAGCCGTCTCCTCTGAGGAGGCGCTCCGGGGCGCAGTCGCTGCGCCCCGGACGGTGTCCCCGCGGGCCGCGCGACTGCGGCCTTGGGCAGCCGCCGCGCCGGCGCGCCGCCGTCGCTGTGCCAGCGTGCGGCGGACGCCCGCTCAGCGCGCGGCGGACGCCCGCTCAGCGCGCGGCGAACTTCCGCACCGCCTCGGCGTATTCGGCGCGGGTCTGCGCCACCAGTTCCGCCACCGGCAGCACCTCGCGCACGCCCGACACCGTGTGCCCGGCGCTCCAGATGTCCTTCCAGCGCTTCGGGTTCGGCTGCTCCCGGGCCTCGACGCTGATGTCCTTGCTGATGTCGATCGCGCCGCGCGCCGGCAGGTTCGCCGGGTCCAGCCCGGCCGCCACGATCGACGGGCGCAGCATGTTGGTCTCCAGTCCGGTGAAGGCGCGCGTGAGCAGCACGTCGTCCAGCCGCGACTCCACCAGCATCCGCTTGTAGGCCGGCGCCGCCATGCTCTCTTCCGTGGCGATGAAGCGGGTGCCCATGTAGGCCAGGTCGCAATCCAGCGCGCGCGCCGCGAACAGCGCGTGCCCGTCGGAGATGCCCCCTGCCATCACCATCGGCCCGTCCCAGAGCGCGCGGACCGCCCGTGCGAACGCGAAGGGGTTGGCCCAGCCGGTCTGGCCGCCGGCGCCCGCGGTGAGCAGGATCAGCCCGTCGGCCCCGGCGGCGATCGCCTTCTCGGCATGGCGCACCGAGGCCACGTCCACCAGCACCTTGCAGCCGGCGTCGCGCAGCGGTCCGATCACCGGATCGGGCGACCCCACGCTCACGATCGCCAGCTCGGCGCGATGGCGGATCACCGCGGCAAGGTCGTCCGCGAGCCGGGTGTTGGAGCGGTGCACGATCAGGTTCGGCGCGAAGGGGGCCGCCTTGCGGCCGGCGGACTGCTCGAAGGCGTCGAGGTCGGCGCGGATCTCGCCCAGCCACTGGTCCAGCTGCCCGACGCTGCGGCAGTTGGCGGTGGGGAAGGATCCGATCACGCCCGCGCGGCAGGCAGCGGCGACCAGGGCCACGCCGGAGACCAGGAACATCGGCGCGGCGATCAGCGGCAGGGACAGGCGCGGGGCGAATCCGGCCAGCGGCGCGGACAGGGCAGGGTGCTCGTTCATCGGTTCTTCCGGGTCGGCGTTCGGGGGAGGGCGTGTGCGCCAGCCGCCGCGCGCGACGGCGCTGCAGCGGTGCGCGCCGACTATAGCGCGCATGCCGGCGGCGGTCCGCGGCCCGGCTTTTCGCGGGCTGCCGGGGCCCATCCGCCCGGTTAGAATCGGAACACGATGATCATCAATTCGCTCCTCGACACCGACCTGTACAAATTCACGATGATGCAGGTCGTGCTGCATCATTTCCCGGGCGCGCAGGTCGAGTACCGCTTCAAGTGCCGCAACGAGGGCGTGGACCTCGTGCCCTGCATCGACGAGATCCTCGACGAGATCGACCACCTCTGCACGCTGCGCTTCCGCGAGCGCGAGCTCGACTACCTGCGCAGCCTGCGCTTCATCAAGAGCGACTTCGTCGACTTCCTGGGCCTGTTCCGGATGAACACGAAGTACGTCACCGTCGCGCCCTCCGGGAAGGGCAACGGCGAGATCGACATCGTCATCCGCGGGCCGTGGCTGCACACCATCCTCTTCGAGATCCCGCTGCTGGCGATCGTCAACGAGGTCTGGTTCCGCCGCGCGGCGCGCACGCCCGACTATGCGGAGGGCCGGCGCCGGCTCGACGAGAAGATCGAGCTGGTCACCGGCAATCCCGAGCTCGCCGAACTGCGCATCGCCGACTACGGCTCGCGCCGGCGCTTCTCGCGGCTGTGGCACGAGGAGGTGATCCTCGAGTGCAAGAAGAAGCTGGGCGTCCACTTCGCCGGCACCTCCAACGTGCTCTATGCGATGCAGCACGGCGTGCTGCCCCTGGGCACCATGGCGCACGAATACCTGCAGGCCTGCCAGGCGCTCGGCCCGCGCCTGCGCGACTCGCAGATCTTCGGCTTCGAGATGTGGGCGCGCGAGTACCGCGGCGACCTCGGCATCGCGCTCTCCGATGTGTTCGGCATGGACGCCTTCCTGCGCGACTTCGACCTCTACTTCTGCAAGCTCTTCGACGGCGCGCGCCACGATTCCGGCGACCCCTTCGAGTGGGGCGAGCGCCTGATCGCCCACTACGAGGCCAACCGGGTCGACCCGCGCACCAAGACGCTGGTGTTCTCCGATGCGCTCACCTTCCCGCTGGCCATCGAGCTGTTCATGCGCTTCCGCGACCGTGCGAAGATTGCCTTCGGGGTCGGCACCAACCTCACCAACGACCTCGGCTACACGCCGCTGCAGATCGTGATCAAGATGGTCCGCTGCAATGGCCAGCCGGTGGCGAAGCTGTCGGACACGCCGTCCAAGAACATGTGCGACGACGAGGCCTACCTGCAGTATCTGCGGCAGGTCTTCGAGATCCGCAGCTGAGCGGCGTCCGACCCGAGCGGAGACGAGACTTGGACACCTCGAGAGCCAGGGCGAACATCCTTGCAAGGATCCGCAAGGCGGGCAGCGCGGCGGCCGCGCCGGCCTCGGCACCCGCGGACCCTTCGGCGCTGCGGCCGCGGATCGCTGATGACACGGTTGCGCACTTCGAGGCGCAGGCCCTGCGCATGTCGAGCACCACCGCCCGCGTGGCCGGCCTGGCCGAGGCGCCCGCCGCGCTTGCCGGCTGGCTGCGCGAGAACGGCCTGCCGCTCGAGGGCGTCTGCTGGGAGACGCTGGCCGACCTGGACTGGGCCGGCGCCGGGCTGGCGCTCGAGGCGCGCGCCCCGCGCGACGGCGACCGGCTGGGCGTCACCGGCGTGTTCGCGGCGATCGCCGAGACCGGCTCGCTGATGCTGATGTCCGGGCCGCGCACGCCGGCCTCCACCCACCTGCTGCCCGAGACCCACGTGGCCGTGGTGCCCGCATCGCGCGTGCTGCGCCACTACGAGGACGGCTTCGCGCTGATGCGCGACGAGCTCGGCACGCCGCCGCGCGCGATGAACCTGGTGTCCGGCCCCTCGCGCACCGGCGACATCGAGCAGACCATCGTCCTCGGCGCCCACGGGCCCTACCGGGTGCACCTGATCATCGTGGAGGGGGCGTGATCTCTGCGCGCGGATCCCTGCCGGGGAGAGGCAGCCGGTGAGCCCTCCGAAGCTGCTGGTGACCCGCCGGGTCTTCCCCGAGGTGCTCGAGCTGCTGCGCGGGCACTTCGAGGTCGACGCCAACCCCGCGGACGAGCCCTGGCCTGCCGCGGCGCTGCGCGACCGGGTGCGCGACCGGGACGCGCTCTACGTCACCGGTTCCGACCGGGTCGATGCCGCGCTGCTCGATGCCGCGCCGGCGCTGCGCATCGTCGCCTCCGGTTCGGTCGGCTACAACCACGTCGACCTGGCTGCCTGCCGGGCGCGCGGAATCCTCGTCACCAACACGCCGGGCGTGCTGGACGAGGCCACCGCCGACATGGCCTGGGCGCTGCTGATGGCGGCCGCGCGCAGGCTGTCGGAGTCCGAGCGCTGGCTGCGCGCCGGGCACTGGAAGGCCTGGGCCTGGGACCAGTTCCTCGGCCAGGACGTCCACGGCGCCACGCTGGGAATCGTCGGCATGGGGCGCATCGGCTCGGCGATCGCGCGGCGCGCGCGCGGCTTCGACATGCGGCTGCTCTACTGCAACCGCACGCCCGCGCCGAACGCAGCCGAGCTCGGCGCGCAGCACCGCGGGCTCGAGGCGCTGCTGCGCGAGTCCGACCACGTCGTGCTGGTGGTGCCGTACTCGCAGCAGACGCATCACCTGATCGGCGAGCGCGAACTGGGCTGGATGAAGCCGGGCGCGACGCTGGTCAACATCGCCCGCGGCGGCATCGTCGACGACGCCGCGCTGGCGCGCGCGCTGCGCGCAGGCCGGCCCGCTGCCGCCGGCCTCGACGTCTACGAGAACGAGCCTGCCCTGAATCCTGCGCTGCTCGAGCTGCCCAACGTGGTGCTCGCGCCGCACCTGGGCAGCGCCACCCGCAGCTCGCGGCTGGGCATGGCCATGCTCGCCGCGCGCAACCTGCTGTCGTGGGCCGAGGGCGCGGGACCGCTCACCCCCGTGCCCCTGCCCGATTGAACGCCCCGGAGGCCACAGAGATGTCCGAGATCCACCTGCACAGGAAACACACGATCGGCCTGAAGAAGGCCAAGGTTGCGGCCCAGAAGGTCGCCGACGACCTCGCCCAGGAATACGGGGTGGAGAGCGAATGGGACGGCAACGTGCTGCGCTTCTCGCGCAGCGGCGTCGAGGGCGCGCTCGAGGTCGCCAAGGATTCGGTCGTGCTGGACGCGAAGCTGGGCTTCCTGCTGTCGGCGTTCCGCGGCCGGATCGAAGAGCACGTCAACGAGAACTTCGACCGCTACTTCGTCTGAGGCCGGACGCCGCCGGCGCGGACCGGACGGCGCGGACCGGACGGCGGCGGTCGCGCGGCAGCGCGCCGCTCCGCCCGTGCCTGCGCTCAGCCCTTGAGATCCTCGATCAGGTCGATGTAGCGCTGCATCGCGTCCTCGGACGACACGCCCTTGAGCTCGTTCCAGGCATCCCACTTGAAGCGGCCGACCATGTCGGTCATTCCCGGGCGCTTGCCCTGGACGTCGCCCTCGGTGGCCTGCTTGTAGAGCGAGTAGATCTTCAGCATGGTGGCATTGTCGGGCCGCTCGTCGAGCTGCTTGGAGGCGGCGACCGCCTCCTCGAAGGTCTGCTTCAGGTCTGCCATCGTGGTTTCTCCTGCCGGCGCGTGCCGTTCGGTGGGGGGCGTCGGTATTATAGGGACGCCGCCGTCGAGGGCCGCCCGCAAGCGGACTCCCGGCGTTTCCCGCCTCCGTTGCCGCGGACGCGGGACACCCACCGGGAGAGGACAGATGGCTCGTGAGCGGATGTCGGGGGTCGACCACGCCTGGTTGCGGATGGACAGTCCGCGCAACCTGATGATGATCGTGGGCGTGTGGATCCTGGACCAGCCGCTGGGCGCGGACGAGTTCGGCCGGCGCCTCAGGGAGCGGCTGCTGCGCTTCGACCGCTTCCGCCAGAAGATCGTGCCGGAGGCCACCGGCGCCTGGTGGGTCGACGACGACGACTTCCGGCTCGAGCGGCATCTTCGCAGCGTGCGCCTGCCCGCGCCCGGCGGCGAGGAGGAGCTTCGCGCGCTGGTGGGGCGCCTGGCCTCGCGCCCGCTGGATTCCCGCCATCCGCTGTGGCAGTTCCACCTGGTCGAGGGCTTCGAGGGCGGCACCGCGCTCGTGCTGCGCATCCATCACTGCATCGCCGACGGCGTCGCGCTGGTCAGGGTGGCGCTCTCGCTGACCGACGACGCCTCCGACCTGGTCGCCGATCCGATCGCCACGGCCGCGCATCCCGCGCATGTCGCGGCGCTGCCGGCGGACGAGGCGGACGAGGCGGACGAGGCGGACGAGGCGGACCGGCGGGCCGCAACGGACGAAGCCGGCGATCCGGAAGAGCCCGAGCACGAGGACCTGCACGTCCTCGAGAACCTGCTCGGGCCGCTGGCCGAGGGTGCGGTCCGCGCGGCGAAGGCGGCCGGTGCCGCGCTCGGCGCGTCGGCCGAACTGGTCGGCAACGAGGACGCCCGCAAGGGCCTGCTGGCCGCACTGCCGAAGGCCGCAGGCGACGCCATGAGGATCGCACTGATGACCCAGGACTCGCACACCGCGCTCAAGGGCCGGCCGGGCGGGCGCAAGCGGGTCGCATGGAACACGCCGCTGCCGCTGCCGGAGGTCAAGGCGGTCTGCAAGGTGCTCGGCGTTTCGGTCAACGACGTGCTGCTGTCCTGCGTGGCCGGCGCGCTGCAGCGCTACCTGGAGGGGCAGGGCGAGCGCACCCAGGGCGAGGAACTGCGGGCGATGGTGCCGGTGAACCTGCGTCCGCTCGACGAGCCGCTGTCCCTCGGCAACCGCTTCGGGCTGGTGCCGCTGACGCTGCCGGTGGGAATCGCCAATCCGATCGAGCGGCTCTACGAGGTGCGCCGGCGGATGGACGAGCTCAAGGGCGGCTACCAGGGGCCGATCGCCTACGGGGTGCTGGCCGCGCTCGGCGCGGCCCCGCGGCCCGCGCAGAAGCTGGTGCTCGACTACCTGGCGAGCAAGGGGACTGCGGTGATGACCAACGTGCCCGGCCCGCGCGCGCCGATCGGCATCCTCGGCCGCCGCATCGACCGGATGATGTTCTGGGTGCCGCAGTCCGGCGACATCGGGCTGGGGGTGTCCATCCTGTCCTACGGGCCCGGCGTGGAATTCGGGGTCATCGCGGACACCCGCATCTGCCCTGAGCCGCAGCGCATCATCGACGAATTCCACCCGGAGTTCGAGCGCCTGCTGCTCACGCTGTCGATGCTGCCGCGCGAGCTGGTGCAGTCGGGGCGGCTGGACCCTGCCGAGGTCGAGCGCCGCCTGCTCGGGATGGAACCGCGCCGCGCACCGGCGAAGCGCCGCGCACCGGCGAAGCGCCGCCGCGCCACGGCCGCCGCGCCCATCAGGCGCCGAGGCGCTTCAGCGGGCTGACGATCACGCTTGCAACCCTCGGCCGGCTGGCCTGACGATTCAGTCGTCGGCCAGTTCGCTGCGCGCGAGCTCGATGTCCAGCCGCTCCATCGCGTCCGCCGCCTCGCACTCGGCCGCCTCCGCGTACAGCGCCTCGGCCTGCTTTAGCCCCTTCTTGCCCTCCAGCATCACCAGTCCGTTCGCGTACTCGACGCGGGCGATCGCCGACCCGGGGTTCAGTTCGAGCGCCTTGCGGAAGTGCATCAGCGCGGCGTCGCGTTTCGCCCCGTAGGTGACGCCGCCGATCATCGAGCCCACCTTGTCGATGATCTCCGCATGCCAGGAGCCGAAGGCGATGTGCGCGTCCGCGTGTTTGGGCTGCAGCTTCAGTGTGGTCTCGAGCGCTGCCTTGACCTTGCCGCCCAGCCCCTGGGCGAGGGCCTTGGCGATCGAGATTCCCTGGCTGTAGCGGCCGGCGGCGAACGCGTAGAGGTAGAAAGCGTTCGCGTTTCCGGGATCGGCCTTCTGCAGTTCCTCGGCGCGGCCTGCGGCCTCCTCGAGCAGCGCGAGCTTGCGCTTCTCCGAGGTCTCCAGGTAGGTGGCGTAGACGGCGGCAGCCTTGTTGGCCGCGTTCCAGGCCGCGTGGCCGGCCCCGGTGCCGGCCTCGACTGCGCGGCCGAAGTCGCCCGCGTGATAGGCGATCCAGGCGTCGATCGCGCCGGCGTCCTTCGGGAAGGGCTCGCAGTCGCCGCGGTGCAGCCGCGCCCAGTGCTTCTTCAGGGAGGCCTCGGTGTAGAGGTAGGCCTTGTCGGGGTGCGGGAACGCGATCCACTTCGCCATTGCAGTCTCCTGGGTGGGCTCAGGCCCTGAGGTATTCGTTGGCCAGCCGGTTGAACAGCGCGCGCCCGTCCTCGCTCAGGTAGGGCGCGAGCAGCACCAGCACCTGGTAGGCGCCCCGAGCCATCGCGGCGTTCTGGTAGTCCGGGTCGTTGAAGCGGCGGGCGTTGCCCACGTACTCGTAGGACAGCCACCAGGTGGCCACCACCACCATGTTGGTCGCCAGCGCCTCGATCTCGCGCGGGCCGGCCTGCAGCTGCCTGGCGTCGGCCAGCGCGCTGCACAGCCTGTGCGCCGCACGGGTCTTGCGTTCGAGGATCGTCTTGAAGTGGGTCTCGAGCCTGCGGTTGCGCGACAGCAGGTCGTTGAGGTCGCGGTAGAGGAAGCGGTAGCGCCAGATCGACTCGAACAGCAGGTGCAGGAACAGCCAGGCGTCCTCGAAGCCGATGCCCTCCCGGGCGGGAGCGTCGAGCAGCTCGTCGATCTCGCGCTCGAACTGCTCGAACAGCGCGTTGATGATGTCGTCCTTGTTCCGGAAGTGGTAGTAGAGGTTTCCGGGACTGATGTTCATCTCGTCGGAGATCGCGCTCGTCGTGACGTTGGGCTCGCCCAGGTCGTTGAACAGGCGCAGCGCGATGCCGAGAATGCGTTCGCGGGTGCGCCGCGGCGGTTTGCGCTCCATGGATCGGTCGTCGCTGGCGTTGGCAGTCGGAACGGATCCAGTGTAGCGCGAGGCCGCGCGCCGCGGCCTTCCTCGCGGCGGGCTCAGGCGGTGCCGGAGACCTTCAGCGTGCGCTCGAGGTCGTCCAGCGCATGGCGCAGCCGCAGCGTGCTGTCCTCGAGCCCGCGGGGCCGCCGCGGCAGAGGCGGCGGCGTGGTGCGCACCAGCGTGAGCGTCCGGTCTTCGAGCACGCCCCGGTTCAGCCGCAGGCCGAAGGGCTCGAGGCGGGCTGCGTACTCGTCGTGGCGCGCCAGCAGGTCCGCGCGGATCTGCTGGTAGGCCTGCTCGCAGACGCGCCGGCGGCTGGACACCGTGAAGATGCTGGTGAAGAAGGTCGCTGCGTCGTCGCCGCGCGGCTCGAACAGGACGATCCTGGCGTCGGGATGGGTGACCGAGTACTTCTGCAGTCCCACGCCCATCCGCGAGCGGATCGCGGTGCGGACCGACTGAGACAGGATGACCGGCAGTCCCGCGTGGGCGATCACCCCCGCGCCGCGGCCGGCAGGCGCCGCATAGGGCACCAGCGGATTCACGCACAGCAGCAGGGAGACGCCCTCGTCGAGGGCAACCGATGCGTGCAGCGTCTTGTTCAGCGCGCCGTCGACGTAGAAGCGGCCGTCGATCTCCACCGGCGGAAACAGGCCGGGCAGGGCGCTCGATGCGAGCACCGCGCGCGAAATCGGCACATGGTCGAAACCGGGGGCGCCGAACTCCACCGGCTCGCCGGTGTCGATGTCGGCGGCGACGATCCGCAGCGCGGTGCGCAGCCGGCGGAAGTCGTCGGTGCGACCTTCCTCGGCGAACATCGCGCGCAGGGTGCGCTCCGCCGGGCCGGTGTCCAGGAAGCCGGAGGGCAGCAGCCGGCCGATGTGTTCGAGCGCCTGCCAGGCGACCGCACGCGGGCCGCGCAGTCCCTCGCTGATCCCGGCGTCGACCGCCTGGCCGAATGCGCGCGGCACCGAGCGCAGCGCGCGCAGCCAGAGCCGGGCCGAGGGGCGCAGCATGGTCGCCGGGTCGAGCGCGTCCTCCGCGTCCTCGACGAACATCCGCACCATCTGGTGGGGCGTCTTGCCGTTGGCCAGGCCCGCGGCGATGAACGAGCCCGCGCTCACGCCGACGTAGGCATCGAGCGCGTTCAGGTCGAGGTCGGGAACGGCCTCGGCCAGCGCTGCCAGCACGCCCAGCTCGTAGGCCGCGCCGAGGAAGCCGCCCCCGGCGAGGGCGAGCCCGATGCCGCCCCCGCCCCGGGGCGCCCGCCGCCTGCTGCCGGCGGGCCGGCGCGGACGGGGGGCAGGAGCGCTACGGGCGGCGCGACGTGTGGCCGTCATCGCTCAGCCTCAGCCCGCCGGGGTCTCCGACTCGGCCGCTGCCGGCGCGGCCGACTCGACCTGCGGCTTGCGCGGCGCAGCCTTGCGCGGCGCGGCGGCCTTGCGGGCGGCGGGCTTGCGGGCCGGCTTGGTTGCGGCCTTCGCGGCAGCCACCTTGCGGGCCGGCCTGGCCGCGGTCTTGCGGGCCGGCTTGGCCGGCGCCTCGGCGGCGGCCTTGCGGCGCGACGGAACCTTGCCGCCCATCGCCTGCACGCTCGCGGTCAGTTCGTCCACCCGCTTGGCCAGCGCCTTGATGTCCTTGCCGGTCGGCACGCCGAGCCGGGCCAGCGCGCGCGAGACGCGATCCTCGAACACCTGTTCGAGCCGGTCCCAGGACTCGCTCGCCTGCCTGCCCACCATGCCGGTCACTTCGCTGACCTTGCCGGAGACCTCGTCGATGCGCTCCTCGGCCATCTCGCGGGTGCGCTGCTGGATGCCCTTGCCTTCCTTCACCAGCGCCTCGAACACCTTGGTGCGCTCGCGGCGGGCGGTCGCGAAGGCGCCCAGGCCAGCCAGCCAGATCTGGTGGGCCGACTCGCGGATCGCGCGGGCCAGCTGGTTGTCGTCCTTGTCCTTAGCCATCGCCTTGAGTTTCTTGACCATTTCGCCTTGCTCCTGTGGATGATGCCGGCCATCCCCCGGCATCTCGGGATGGCTGCACTCTAGGCGTCTCCCCTAGAGAACGCACACTAAAGCCGGGCCGCGCTTGCCGCAGTGGCGACCGGGTGCAATCATCGGCATCCATCTTCAGGGGATCTTCCATGGCCTACTTCGTCACCGGCGCCTCGGGCTTCATCGGCAAGCGGCTCGTCAGGAAGCTGCTCGCGCGTCGCGGCAGCGTCGTCTACTTCCTGGTGCGCGACGCATCGCCCGAGAAGCTCGCGCCGCTGTACGAGTACTGGAAGACGACCGCGAAGCGCGCCATCCCCGTCCAGGGCGACATCGCCCAGCCCGGCCTGGGCCTGCGCGCGGCCGACCGCAAGGCGCTCAAGGGTTCGGTGAAGCACTTCTTCCATCTCGCCGCCATCTACGACCTGAAGGCGGACGCAGATTCGCAGGCGCGCGTCAACGTCGAGGGCACCCGCAACGTGGTCGGGCTGGCCAACGAGATCGGCGCCGGCTGCTTCCACCACGTGAGTTCGATCGCCGCGGCCGGGATGTTCGAGGGCATGTTCCGCGAGGACATGTTCGAGGAGGCCGAGGGGCTCGACCACCCGTATTTCTCCACCAAGCACGACTCCGAGAAGATCGTGCGCACCGAGCTGAAGGTGCCGTTCCGCGTCTACCGTCCGGGCCTGGTCGTCGGCGATTCCAAGACCGGCGAGATGGACAAGATCGACGGCCCCTACTACTTCTTCAAGCTGATCCAGCGGCTGCGCCGGATCCTGCCGCCGTGGATGCCCACCATCGGCATCGAGGGCGGGCGCATCAACATCGTCCCGGTCGATTTCGTCGTCGCCGCGATGGACCACATCGCGCACCTTCCCAACCACGACGGCAAGTGCTTCCACCTCGTGGACCCCGAGCCGATGCGCGTTGGCGACGTGCTCAACGTCTTCGCCACCGCCGCGCACGCGCCGTCGATGTCGCTGCGGGTGAACGCGGCGCTGCTGGGCTTCATCCCGAAGGGCGTCAAGAAGAGCCTGATGGCGCTCACGCCGGTGCGCCGCATCCGCGACGCGGTGATGCGCGACCTCGGCCTGCCCGACGACATCCTCGATTTCGTCAACTACCCGACGCGCTTCGACTGCCGCGAGACGCTGGCCGCGCTCAAGGGCAGCGGCATCGCCTGCCCGCGGCTGCGCGACTACGCCTGGGTGCTGTGGGACTACTGGGAGCGCCACCTCGATCCCGACCTCTTCATCGACCGCACCCTCAAGGGGCAGGTCGGCGGAAAGGTGGTGCTGATCACCGGGGGATCGTCGGGCATCGGCCTGGCCGCGGCCCGCAGGATCGCCGAGGCCGGCGCCATCACCATCGTCTGCGGGCGCGACCAGGAGAAGCTCGATGAGGCCCGCGCGCTGGTCGAGGCCGACGGCCACCAGCTGGTCACCTTCGCGGTGGACCTCGCCGACATGGCCGACTGCGACCGCATGGCCCAGTGGCTGCTGGACAACTACGGCGGCGTCGACGTGCTGGTGAACAACGCCGGCCGCTCGATCCGGCGCGGCATCGAGAGCAGCTACGACCGCTTCCACGACTTCGAGCGCTGCATGCAGCTCAACTACTACGGCGCGCTGCGCATCACCATGGGCCTGCTGCCGAGCATGGTCGAGAAGCGGCGCGGCCACGTGATCAACATCTCGTCCATCGGCGTGCTGACCAACGCCCCGCGCTTCTCCGCCTATGTCGCCTCCAAGGCCGCGCTGGACGCCTGGACCCGCTGCGCCGCCTCGGAGTACGCCGACCTGGGCGTGAAGTTCACCACCATCAACATGCCGCTGGTGCGCACGCCGATGATCGCGCCCACGAAGCTCTACAACAGCGTGCCGACGCTGGCGCCCGAGGAGGCCGCCGACCTGATCGCCGACGCGATCGTGCACCGGCCGGTGCAGATCGCCACGCGGCTTGGCATCCTCGGCGAGGTGATGCACGCCACCATGCCGCGGCTGGCGCAGATCGTCATGAACACCTCGTTCCGGATGTTCCCGGACTCGGACGCGGCCCGCCGCGGCGAGGGCGGCAAGGCGCCCCAGCTGTCGGCCGACCAGGTGGCCTTCCAGCAGCTGATGCGGGGCATCCACTTCTAGAGGCGGGACGGCCGCCGGCGTTCAGTCGGCCCAGGCGAGCGCCTCGTCCACGGCCGCCCACACGCGGCGGTCGTAGGCGAGCGAGAGGTGGCCGATGCCGGAGAATTCGACGGTGCGCGCGCCCGCCAGCGTCTGGATCGACTGCGGGGCGACGATGTTGTCGTGGTGGCTGAGCAGCACGGTGAAGCGGCTGCGCAGCTCCGCGTCCTCCGATGCGTCGAGCGCCTGCAGCCAGGCGCTGTCCATGCGCATCTGCCGGGTGCCTTCTCCAAGGCCGAGGCGCGCGTGGAAGGTGCCGCGGTGCGGGGTGCCGATGGTGACCACGCGCGCGGCCAGGTCGCCGCCGGTCGAGCGGATCCAGGCGCGCGCCACCAGGCCGCCCATGCTGTGGCCGACCAGCGCGACCCGATGCGCGCCGGTGCGCTCGCGCAGCCGGCGGACCGCTTCGCTCACCTGCGGCACGTAGTCGTCGATCGAGCAGAACGCGGGGTCCAGGTCCAGGGCCTCGACCGCGTGGCCCCGCTCCGCCAGCCAGGCGGCGAAGGGGCGCCAGACCTGCCGGTTGCAGAAATAGCCGTGCACCAGCAGCACCGGCACCTCGGGCGACGAGGCACCCCCGCCCGCGAGCGGAGCCGGATGCCGCCAGGGCAGCGCGAACTGGAAGGTGCGGATCGAGTCGGCCACCTCCCTCAGGTAGGTCGATGCCGCCCCGGCCAGGCCCAGGCGGTGCGCCTCCGGGGTGGGGCTGCCAGCGAGCGAGGCGATTCCGAAGTTGAGGCCGACCACGCCCGCGTGGACCAGAAGAGGGGCGGCCAGCCCGGCGGGAAGCGCCGCTGTCCAGCTCCAGCCGGCGTCGGTGCCGAGCCAGGCCGCGATGCCGGCGGCGCAGAGGAGTTCGATGAGGACGAGCGTGCGGAGGATGCGTGCGATCTGCATGCGCGGATGCTAAACCAGCCCGACGGGCGTGCGTCCGGTGAGGCTGGCGGCGAGCTCCGTCGCCATGCGCGCCACGGTTCCGTAGATGGACAGCTGCGGATTGGCTCCGATCGACGTCGGGAACAGCGACCCGTCGTGCACCGACACCGCCTCCATCGCGTGCAGCCGCCCGTCCGGGCGCGCGACGCCCAGCCGCTCGTCGGCGGCCATCGTGCAGCCGCCCATCACGTGGGCCGACACCACGCGCGCCAGCAGCGGCTCCATCGGCAGCGCCGCGATCGCCTCGCGCGCCGCCTTCCAGCTGCCGTAGCTGCCTGCCCGCTCGTGCACCGGCACCACCGAGCGCGCGCCGGCGGCGAACTGGATCTCCGCCATCGTCAGCAGCCCGCGGCGCACGCCGTCGAAGATCGTCTCGTCCAGCGGGTAGTCGAGCACCGGGCTGCCGTCGCTGCGCAGCTCCACCCGCCCGCCTTTGGAGAGCGGATGAAAGCCGTCGCGCAGCAGCGCCAGCAGCGCATGGGTGTGGCGGAAGTCGCGCATCTGCAGCGCATGGCTTCGGCCGAAGCCCTGCATCGTGGTCGCGAAGAGCACCGGATGCAGCGGCGGCGCCTCGAGCTTGAAGCCCAGGGGGCCGTCGATCGGCACCGAGTCGAGGAAGTGGTCGCTGTAGAGGGTCTGCGGCGCGCCGTCGAAGCCGTCGATCTGCTCGTCGTGCAGGGCGGCCGAGACCACCGTGGGGTGCAGGAAGGTGCGCGTGCCGACCAGCCCGTGGGGGTCGGGCGTGTCCGAGCGCAGCAGCAGGGCCGGCGTGTTGATGGCGCCGCCGGCCAGCACGTAGTGCCGGGCCCGCACCACCGAGCGCCGGCCGGAGGGCTGCAGGCCGCTCGCGTCCAGCCACTCGATCTCGACGCCCATGGGGCGCCCGCCCTCGAGCAGCAGCCGCCTGGCGCGGGCCCGGGTCAGCAGCTGCGCGCCCAGGTCCAGCGCCGCCGGGATCGTCGTCAGCAGCATCGACTGCTTGGCGTTGGTCGGGCAGCCCATCCCGCAGTAGCCGAGGTTGAAGCAGTTGCGCACGTTGCGCGAGATCGCCGCCACCGGGATGCCCAGGGCTTCGGCGCCGACGCGGGCACGCCGAACGAGCTGCTGGCCTTCATGCGCGAGATCGCGGCCCGGTCGGAGCATGTGCTGCTGGGCACAGCGAC
>JBKHVS010000074.1:0-14373 GCA_046569945.1 Gammaproteobacteria bacterium
TCCTTGAGCTCGTCCAGGCTCTTGACCTTCTTCGAGTAGAGGCCGATCGGGAAGTTGACGGTGAACGCGACCGAGGTGAGCTTGTAGCCGCGGTCCTTCACCTGCTGGTCGAGGTAGGGCTTGTGCTGGTAGCTGTTGGCGTCCAGGTCGCCGGCGGCCAGCGCGGCGTTCGGCTGCACGTAGTCGCTGAACTCGACGATCTGGATCTTCAGGCCGTCCTTCTCGGCCACCTTCTTCACCTGCTCCATGATCTGCGCGTGCGGGCCGGCGGTGACGCCGACCTTGAGCGGCTTGTCCTGGGCCAGCGCGGGCAGCGCGACTGCGGCGCCCAGGGCGATCGCCACGGCGGACTTGAGGAGCTTGCGTTTGAGCATCATGGTCTTCCTTTGTAAAAGAGGGAGGCGGCGGGGCCACGCCCGGGCCCCGCCGGAATCACTTGTGGCTGAGCCTGCGCACCAGCCAGTCGCCAAGGCTCTGCACCGCCTGCACGAACACGATCAGCACCAGCACCACCGCCAGCATGACCTCCGGCAGGAAGCGCTGGTAGCCGTAGCGGATGCCGAGGTCGCCCAGGCCGCCGCCGCCGATCGCGCCGGCCATCGCCGAGTAGCCGGTCAGGCTCACCAGGGTGATCGTCAGTCCGGCGACGATGCCGGGCACCGCC
Organism: Gammaproteobacteria bacterium; assembly: GCA_046569945.1. Taxonomy (GTDB): domain Bacteria; phylum Pseudomonadota; class Gammaproteobacteria; order Burkholderiales; family Burkholderiaceae_E; genus Quisquiliibacterium. Next base: position 665 of record JBKHVS010000074.1, read on the forward strand.
TCGGGCAGCAGCACCTTGAACACGATCTGCGAGGTGGTGGCGCCCATCGCCTGCGCCGCCTCGATCAGCCCGCCGTCCACCTCGCGCAGCGAGGTCTCCACCAGGCGCGCGATGAAGGGCGCCGCCGCGATCGTCAGCGGCACCACCGCCGCCGCGGTGCCGATCGACGAGCCGGTGATGAAGCGCGTGAACGGGATGATCGCCACCAGCAGGATGATGAAGGGCGTGGAGCGCACCGCGTTCACCACCAGCCCGGCGACCCGGTTGAAGGCCAGGTTCTCGAGGACGCCGCCGCGGTCGGTGAGCCGCAGCAGCACGCCGAGCGGAATCCCGATCAGCGCCGACACCGCGCCCGAGATGCCGACCATGACCAGCGTCTCCCAGAACGACCTCACGAACAGGTCGATCAGCGCGGGCGGGAACAGTTCGGAGAGGCGCTCAAGCATGGACCACCTCCTGGACGCGGACGCCCGCGCCGGCCAGCAGCGCGACGGCCGAATCGAGGTCCGCGCGCGCGCCGGTCGCCACCACCGCGAGATTGCCGAACGGATGCCCCTGCACCTCGTCGATCTGGCCGTGGACGATGTTCAGGTCGAGCGCGAAGCGGCGCGCCACGTCCGACAGCAGCGGCAGGTCGGACTCGGGCCCGGAGAAGGTGAGCCGCAGCAGTCTGGCCGGAGCGTGGTCCGCGGAGGCCAGCAGCGCGCGCACCCGCTCGACCACGTTGGCCGGCAGCTCCTGCGGCACGATCTCGTCGAGCAGGCTGCGGGTGACCTCGTGGCGCGGATCGCTGAACACCTGCAGCGTGTCGCCCTGCTCGACGATCCGGCCGGCCTCCATCACGGCGAGCCGGCCGGCCACCTGCTTGATCACCTGCATCTGGTGGGTGATCAGCACGATGGTGAGCCCGAGCTCCCGGTTGATCCGCTGCAGCAGCGCCAGGATCGCCCGCGTGGTTTCGGGGTCGAGCGCCGAGGTGGCCTCGTCGGACAGCAGCACCTTCGGCCGGCTGGCCAGCGCGCGGGCGATGCCCACGCGCTGCTTCTGGCCGCCGCTGATCTGCGACGGATAGCGGCCGGCGAGCGTGCCCAGCCCCACCAGTTCGAGCAGCGGCGCGACGCGTTCGCGGATCTCGCTGCGCGACAGCCCCGCCAGCTCCAGCGGGAGCGCCACGTTGTCGAACACGCTGCGCGACGAGAGCAGGTTGAAGTGCTGGAAGATCATGCCGATCTCGCGCCGCGCCGCGCGCAGCCCGGTGGCGTCGAGCGAGGTGAGCTCGACGCCGGCCACCGTCACCTTGCCCTGCGACGGCCGGTTCAGCAGGTTGACGGTGCGCACCAGCGAGCTCTTGCCCGCGCCGCTGCGGCCGATGATGCCGAAGATCTCGCCGGGCCGGATGTGGAGGTCGACGCCGCGCAGCGCGTGCACGGGGCCCTGCGAGCCCTGGTAGGTCTGATGGATGTCTTCGAGGCGGATCACGATGGCTTGCGCCGCGGTCGGGCGACCGCGAAGCCGGCCGTCTCCGCCGACCTGCGGCTGGCAATGAGACCTGCAGCATACGGCAGCCGCATCGTCGCAGGAACGACGCTTTTCTCACTTTGAAATTCCGGGAAGTTATAAGCCCGGATCGCGGCCCGGCGCCGGCGCCCGCGCCCCCCGGGTCAGGCGCACCCCGCCATCCGGTAAGCTCCAAGCTCCGAAGGGCTCGAAATCCCTTCCCCCTTCTCCATTCTCCCTTCCCCTACAGATGGCCCAATACGTCTACACCATGAACCGCGTCGGCAAGGTCGTCCCGCCGAAGCGCACCATCCTCAAGGACATCTCGCTGTCCTTCTTCCCCGGCGCCAAGATCGGGGTGCTCGGCCTGAACGGCTCGGGCAAGTCCAGCCTGCTGCGCATCATGGCCAGCGAGGACAAGGACATCGAGGGCGAAGCCATCCCCATGCCCGGCATCCGCGTCGGCTTCCTGCCGCAGGAGCCGCGCCTGGACCCGGACAAGACGGTGCGCGAGGCCGTCGAGGAGGGCATGGGCGAGGTGATCGAAGCCCAGAAGAAGCTCGACGAGATCTACGCCGCCTACGCGGAGCCGGACGCCGACTTCGACAAGCTGGCCGCCGAGCAGGCGAAGTACGAGGCGATCATCGCCGCGGGCGCCGGCGACAACGTCGAGCACCAGCTCGAGATCGCCGCCGACGCGCTGCGCCTGCCGCCCTGGGACGCGAAGATCGGCCCGCTGTCCGGCGGCGAGAAGCGCCGCGTGGCGCTGTGCCGGCTGCTGCTGTCCAAGCCCGACATGCTGCTGCTCGACGAGCCCACCAACCACCTGGACGCCGAGAGCGTCGACTGGCTCGAGCAGTTCCTGCAGAAGTTCCCGGGCACCGTGGTGGCCGTCACGCACGATCGCTACTTCCTGGACAACGCTGCCGAGTGGATCCTGGAGCTCGACCGCGGCCATGGCATCCCCTGGAAGGGCAACTACAGCTCATGGCTGGAGCAGAAGGAGGAGCGCCTCGAGCAGGAGGAGGCCACCGAGTCCGCCCGCCAGAAGACCATCAAGAAGGAGCTGGAGTGGGTGCGCCAGAACCCGAAGGGGCGGCAGGCCAAGAGCAAGGCCCGCCTGGCGCGCTTCGAGGAACTGAGCTCGCACGACTACCAGAAGCGCAACGAGACGCAGGAGATCTTCATTCCCGTGGCCGAGCGCCTGGGCAACGAGGTGATCGAGTTCCGCAACGTGCGCAAGGCCTACGGCGACCGCCTGCTGATCGACGACCTCAGCTTCAAGGTGCCGGCGGGCGCCATCGTCGGCATCATCGGCCCCAACGGCGCCGGCAAGTCGACCATCTTCCGGATGATCACCGGCAAGGAGAAGCCCGACGCCGGCGAGGTCGTCGTCGGACCCACGGCGCATATCGCGCACGTCGACCAGTCGCGCGACAGCCTCGAGAACGACAAGACCGTCTGGGAGGCGGTGTCCGGCGGCGCCGACATCCTCACCGTGGGCCGCTTCGAGATGTCTTCGCGCGCCTACGTCGGCCGCTTCAACTTCAAGGGCGCCGACCAGCAGAAGAAGGTGGGCAACCTGTCCGGCGGCGAGCGCGGCCGGCTGCACCTGGCCGAAACCCTGATCGCGGGCGGCAACGTGCTGCTGCTGGACGAGCCCTCCAACGACCTCGACGTCGAGACGCTGCGCGCGCTCGAGGACGCGCTGCTGGAGTTCGCCGGCAGCGTGCTGGTGATCTCGCACGACCGCTGGTTTCTGGACCGCATCGCCACCCACATCCTGGCCGCCGAAGGCGACTCGCAGTGGGTCTTCTTCGACGGCAACTACCAGGAGTACGAGGCCGACAAGAAGCGGCGGCTGGGCGAGGAGGGTGCGAAGCCGAGGCGGTTGCGCTACAAGCCCTTGAAATGAGCTTGGCCCGGTTCGTGCGGCACCAACGCGCGGCACGAACCGGAGCGCCGGATCGGGCTCGTGGCGCGATCCGCGGGCCTAACCCGAAGGCCCGATCGACCACTTAGCGGGTGCGGCGTAGCATCCAAGGCGATCCACATGCCGGAGGCCTTCATGGAGAACAGTCTTCAGGAGCTTGAGCGTCGCGCCCGGATGCTGTCGCCACAGGAGCGGGCTGAACTGGCTGAGCGCCTGCTGGAGTCCTTGCGCGATGCCGGTCCCGCCAGCGTCGAAGCTGCGTGGCAGCAGGAGATTGCGGCTCGCATCGCCGCTCTCGAGCGGGGCGACGTCGCCGTGCATGCCGCCGAGGACGTCTTCGCCGAAGCGCGTCTGCGCTTGCGATGAGGCGCGCGCGGTTCATCGAACCGGCGCGCAGGGAGTACCTGGAACAGCTCGACTGGTACGCGCGTTCCGGCGCGGGGCTTGCGGCGCGATTTGCGGCAGAGGTGGAGGATGCGACGGCTAGGGCCGTTGCGTTTCCGCTGGCGGGCTCTCCGATCCACCCCGGCGCCCGGCGGTGCCTGCTGCGCCGATTCCCTTTCGCGCTGATCTATCAAGTCGAGAAGGACGGAATCGTGGTGCTGGCGCTTGCGCACCAGTCGCGTCAGCCCGAGTTCTGGGTTGATCGTTTGCATTGAGCCTAGGGGCCGAGTTGACAGGCTGCGAGGCCGAGACGGCGTGCACCTCGTCCACTGATGCGCAAGTCGTTAACATCGGTCATCCCGATAGAGCGAGACATCCCGTGCCCGACCTGATCCTGCACCACTACCCCGCCTCTCCCTTCGCCGAGAAGATCCGCCTGCTGCTGGGCGCCAAGTCGCTGGCCTGGCGATCGGTGGAGATTCCGATGGTGATGCCCAAGCCCGACCTGATGCCGCTGACCGGCGGCTACCGGCGCACGCCGGTGCTGCAGGTGGGCGCGGACGTCTACTGCGACACCGCGCTGATCGCGCGGGTGATCGAGCGGCTGCATCCGACGCCGCCGGTCACCTCCGATCTCTCGGCGCTGTCGGACTTCGCGCTGGCGCACTTCGCGGACCAGCAGCTCTTCTCCGCGGCGGTTGCCTACGCGATGCAGCCTGAGGGGCTCAAGACGATGTTCGCGGGGATGTCGCCGGAGCAGATGGCCGCGTTCGCCGACGACCGCAAGAAGATGCGCGAGGGCGGCAGCGGGCTGCGGATGCCGCTGCCCGAGGCGCAGGGCGTGCTGCTGGTGACGCTGGCGCGCCTGGAGGGCCAGCTCGCCGATGGCCGCCGCTTCCTCACCGGCGACGCGGCGCGCATCTGCGACTTCTCCTGCTACCACCCGCTGTGGTTCATCCGCCGCGCCGGTGCGCTCGCCTCGATCTTCGATCCCTATCCGCACCTGCGCGGCTGGATGGGTCGGGTCGAGGCCTTTGGCCACGGCAGCCCCGCGCCGATGCCGGCGGAGGAGGCGCTGGACGTCGCGCGCGACGCTTCGCCCGGCATGCTGGCCGGCCGCAGCCTGCGCGAGGTCGACGGCGTGGTGGTGGGCGACGCTGTGAGCGTGAGCGCGGTCGACTACGGCGTCGATCCGGTGTTCGGCACGCTGGCCAATGCCGAGCCCGATGCCTTCTCGGTGCGCCGCAGCGACGCGCGCGTGGGCGAGGTGGTGGTGCACTTCCCGCGGATCGGCTTCCGGATCCGCAAGGCCTGATTCCGGCAGGGGCTCGCGTCAGCGCCGCCCGTCGCGCCGCCGCTTGAACCGGCGGATGTCCTCCGAAACCAGCGAGATGATCTCCGACGAGGCTTCGATGATCTGCCCCGCCTCGAAGCCGGCGTCGGAGAGATCCCGGAAGAAGGACCTGGCCAGCAGCTTCGCCAGGCGGGCAGGCGGCGCGCTGCCGTCGGTCAGGTGCGCCACCGCCGCCTTCTCCTCCCGGGCCAGGCTGGCCTGGGCAACGCGGGAGCGCAGCAGGGTCTGCAGCCGCTCCACCTGCACCGACTTGCCGATCAGCGTCGCGATGATTCCCGCCAGCCGCAGCTCGGCCTCGCCGAAGGGCGGGGCGGCCGGCCGGTTCGACAGGCTCATCACGCCGATGACGTGCCGTCCGACCATGATCGGCGTGCAGACGAAGCTGCTCCCCTGGTCCTCGCGCGCCCGCGCCGAGGCGGCGAACTCCGATCCGCGGATGTCGGCGACCAGCACCGGCTCCCCCAGCTCGAGCACGCGGCCGGCGATCGCTTCGCCCGGCCCCGGCCGTTCCTCGCGTGCCGAGGCGGGCAGGCCCTGCGTGGCGCACCAGAGCTTCAGGCGGGGGACGTCGTGCCCGCCCTCCGATAGCAGCATGATCGAGCAGGCAGACGCATCGGTCACCGACGCGGCCAGGCCGACCAGTTCCTCCAGGCGCGTGCCGAGGTCCTCGCCCGTCCCTACGAACACCGCCAGGTCGTGGAGCTTTCCGAGCGCGTTTCGGCTCAATCGAGTTGCCTCCGGTTTCATTGCAGCTTACGGCGTTCCGGTCGCGAGGTCATGCGGGCGTCCGGCCGCGCGTCGGCGGGCTGCCGCCGGGTAATCGGAACGCAGGCCCTTCCCGGCGCGGGCACCCGGACGGGCGGACCCCCGCTCCCCGCCGCTATGATCCCGACGGCTTTCGAAAACACAGGCGGGCCGCCGCGCGACAGCGCGGGTGCGGCCGGCCGGGCCGGCCCGGGCGTCAAGCCGGCGCCGGCCGCAAGAGGAGACATCCGATGCACCTGCGGTATCACGACAAGTTCAGGACCCTGGCCGACGCGCCCCGCGTGCATGCGCGCGAGAAGGGCGACCAGGTTGCCCTCTCCTTCGAGGGTCGCCTGACCACGCATGCGGAGTTCGACCGGCAGACCAGCCGCATCGCCAACGCACTGATCGCCGCCGGCCTGAAGCAGGGCGACCGCGTCGCCCACGTGGGCAAGAACACCGACCACTACTTCGCGCTGCTGTTCGGCTGCTACAAGGCCGGCGTGGTGCTGGTGCCCGCGGTCTGGCGCCTGGCCGTGCCCGAGATCGCCTACATCGTCCAGGACTCGAAGTCGAAGCTGCTGTTCGTCGGCCCCGAGTTCATCGAACTCGGCCGCGCGGTGGCCAAGGATGCGCCGGAACTGGACTCGATCATCACGATGGAGGGCGGGGCCGCCGACCTGGCCGACTTCGTCGCCTGGCGCGACGCGCAACCGGACACCGACCCGCAGCGCGAGGTGGACCCCGACGGCGTGATGCTGCAGCTCTACACCTCCGGCACCACCGGCCGGCCCAAGGGCGCGATGCTGACGCACTCCAACGTCATCGAGATGCGCCGCTTCCAGGACGAGACGCCGGTCGACTGGATGCACACCTTCCCGGACGACATCGGCCTGGTCTGCCTGCCCAACGGCCACATCGGCGGCACCGGCTCCGGCATCGGCGCGCTCTACTTCGGCATCAAGGCGATCGTCACCCGCGAGTTCGATCCGCTGCAGGTGCTGGACATGATCCAGAACGAGGGCGTCAACAAGTTCTTCATGGTGCCGGCCGCGCTGCAGTTCATCGTGCGCCAGCCGCGCGCCCGCGAGATCGACTACAGCCGCCTGCGCGTCATCTCCTACGGCGCCAGCCCCATTCCGCTGGCGCTGTTGCGCGAGTGCATCGACGTCTTCAAGTGCGGTTTCGTGCAGATGTACGGGCTCACCGAGACCACCGGCACCGTGGTGGCGCTTCCGCCCGAGGACCACGACCCGAACGGCTCGCCGCGGATGCGCGCCGCGGGCAAGGCGCTGCCGGGCTGCGAGATCGCCATCCTGGACGCCGAGGGCAAGCCGGTGCCAACCGGCGAGATCGGCGAGATCGCCATCCGGGGCCCGTCGGTGATGAAGGGCTACTGGAACCTGCCCGACGCCACCGCAGGCGCGATGCCCGGCGACGGCTGGTTCAAGTCCGGCGACGCCGGCTACCTGGATGCCGACGGCTATCTGTACGTGCACGACCGGATGAAGGACATGATCATCACCGGCGCCGAGAACGTCTACCCGGCCGAGGTGGAGAACGCCATCTACGGCCACCCGGCGGTGGCCGAGGTGGCGGTGATCGGCATCCCCTCCGACAAGTGGGGCGAGGAGGTCAAGGCCATCGTCGCGCCCAAGCCGGGCCAGCAGGTGACCGAGGACGAGATCATCGCCTGGGCGCGCGAGCGCATCGCCGCCTTCAAGGCGCCCAAGAGCGTGGAGTTCATCGAGGCGCTGCCGCGCAACGCGTCGGGCAAGATCCTGCGGCGCACGCTGCGCGAGCCGTTCTGGGCGGGGAGGGATCGGCGGGTGAATTGAGGGGGGCGGGGGCGGTGCCGCGGGCGCTGCTGCATCCGCGGCACCCGAGCGCGGTTCGGCGCCCGGCGGCGGCGCAGGTGCCGTATCAGCGCTCGGCGTCCGGGAGTTCATCCTCGGGCAGGGGATCGAAGAAGGCTTCATCCAGCGTCCTCCCAGCAAGGCTGCCAGGCCGGCGTCCCCTTGTTTCCGGGGCGATCGGCACGAGGCGGGCGTACGGCTTGCCCGCCTTGGAGATGACGATCTCTTCTCCTGCATGAGCCCGTTCGAGCAGTCGAGTGAAGTGTGACTTCGCTTCGTTCATGTCGACGATGCGGGTCATGCTGGCCCCCTGTTCCAATCGACCTGGCGCCGAGGTCGGGCCCGAGGCGCAGCACCGGAAGCCTCACCGAATCGCCCTTCAGTCGGCGTCGAAGATGCTGTCGATGTCCCGCGAGCCATGCAGTACGCGCACGACGTCGATTCCGTCGTCCGCTGGGGCATAGAAGATCACGTACCGTCCAAACGGGAAGCTGCGCACGCCGGTCGCCAGCTCCGGACGCGTACGCCCCATCAGGGGCTGCGTCGCGAGCAGATTGAACGCAGCATCCAGCCGGTCGATCCAGCGGTCGGCAGCCCCGGGATCGTCGTCCGCGATGTAGTCCCATATCTCCAGGATGTCGGCCATCGCCTGGGGCCGCCGGGTGACCCGCCGCATTCAGCCCGCCGTCTGGTTCCTGGCCTTGCGAGCATGCGCCTCGCGCTTGACGTCGTCCGCGTTCCAGGCTTCGCCGGGGCCGCTTTCGATGCCCTTGCGGATCTCGCTGCGCAGGTGCTCGAGTCTGGCCTCTCGCAGCCGATCCTCGGCTTCCATCAGGCGCAGCGCTTCCCTCACGACCTCGCTGGCCGAGGTGTAAAGCCCGGAGGCGACCTTCGACCGGACGAGTTCTTCGAGCTGCGGCGTCAGGTTGACGTTCATGCCCATGGATTGCTCCTCACGTTTCCATCCACGTCAATCCTATCAAGGATTGTCAAGGATGGACATCGAGTTTAGGGCCATGTTCCTTCACCAGCCGAAGGTTCTGCCGTGGTTGCCAGGCGTCGTGGCTGGCGCCTACCCCCCGACGATCCGCGGCACCAGCACCACCTCCGCGTCCGGCGCCAGCGGCTCGTTCCAGGCGTCCTGGTGCAGCTCGCCGTCGACCGCGATCGCCATGTGCTCGCGCACGTGGGTGCCGAGCCCGGGGTGGCGGCGCTCCAGTTCGGCGAGCAGCGCGCGTACGCTGGCGGCCTCCACTTCGAACTGGTCCTTTCCGCCGGCCAGGTCGCGCACCGCCTGGGCGATCGAACTCACGCGGGCCATCGCAGGTCAGCTCCGCGCGGCATCCAGCGCCTTCAGCACGCGCGGCGGCGAAAGCGGCAGCTCCGTGAGCCGCCGCCCCACCGCATGGCTCAGCGCATTGGCCAGCGCCGCCAGCGGCGGCACGATCGGCGCTTCGCCCACGCCCTTGGCCCCATACGGATGGCGCGAGTTGGGCGCGGTCTCCACCAGCACCGTGTCGATCATCGGCAGGTCGCTGGTCACCGGCATCCGGTAGTCGAGGAAGCCGGGGTTCTGCTGCACGCCCTGCGCGTCGTAGACGTATTCCTCGTTGAGCGCCCAGCCGATTCCCTGGGCCACGCCGCCCTGGATCTGGCCCTCGACATAGGAGGGGTGGATGGCGCGGCCAACGTCCTGCGCTGCGGTGTATCGCACCACGGTGCTGCGGCCGGTCTCGGGGTCGAGCGCCATGTCGCACAGGTGCACCGCGAAGCCCGGGCCGGCGCCCTGGGCGTTGATCGACACCTCGGCGCCGATCGGCCCGCCGGTGCGCGCGCTGCGGGCGGCCAGCGCCTTAAGGCTCAGCGGCGACTGGGGCTTGTCGGGATCGGTGCAGTGCGCCTGGCCGTCGCGCCACTGCACGTTCTCCAGGCTGCAGTCCCAGGTGGCCGCGGCGCGCCGCTTCAGGTCCTCCACAACCTTCTGCGCGGCCTGCACCACCGCCATGCCGGTGGCGAAGGTGACCCTGCTGCCGCCGGTGAGCCCCGAGAAGCCGATCGCGGTGGTGTCGGCCACCACCGCGCGCACCCGCTCGATGGGCAGGCCCAGCGTCCCGGCCGCCATCATCGCCATCGACGCGCGCGAGCCGCCGATGTCGGGGTTGCTGGACACGACGGTGGCGCCGCCGTCCTCGTCCAGGTGCACCGCGGCGGAGGACTCTCCGCCGATGTTGAACCAGAAGCCGCAGGCGACGCCGCGTCCGTGGCCCGGCGGCAGCGGCGCCGAATAGTGCGGGTGGGACTGGATCGCTCGCAGCGTGTCGACGAAGGCGATCTCCCGGAAGGTTGCCCCGTACACCGCCTTGGTGCCGGGCTTCACCGCGTTGGCCAGGCGAAGATCGATCGGGTCCATGCCCAGCTTCAGCGCCAGCTCGTCGAGCGCGCTCTCCACCGCGAAGGCCGAGATGGGCGCACCCGGCGCGCGGTAGGCCGCCACTTTCGGCCGGTTGCTGACCACGTCGTAGCCGGTGACCGCCACGTGCTCGATGTCGTAGCAGGCGAAGGCCGCCATGCATGCAGGGCTCACCGGCGAGCCGGGGAAGGCGCCTGCCTGGAACTTCAGCACCAGCTCGGCCGCGGTGATGCGTCCGTCGCGCCGCGCGGCCAGCTTCACCTGGGCCACCGCGCCGGAGGTGGGGCCGCTGGCCTCGAACACCTCGGCGCGGCTCATCACCATTCGCACCGGGCGGCCGCACTTGCGCGACAGCGCCAGCGCCACCGGTTCCAGGTAGACCGTGGTCTTGCCGCCGAAGCCGCCGCCGATCTCGGCCGGGGTGACGCGGATGTCCGAGGGGGCGATGCCGAGCACCCTGGCGCACAGCGTGCGCACCATGAACTGGCCCTGGGTAGAGACCCAGACCTGGTGCTGGCCGTCGGCGCCGGCCGAGGCTACGCAGGCGTGCGGCTCGATGTAGCCCTGGTGCACCGGCGCGGTGACGTAGCGGCCCTCGACGACCACCTCGGCCTGCGACGGGTCGGCGAAGGCCGCGGCCCGGTCGCCGCGGCCCAGCACGATCTTTTCGGCGACGTTGGAGGCAGCCTCGGGCGCCGGCGTCACACCCTTGGTCCGCAGGTCTTCGTGCAGAAGCGGGGCATCGGGCGCCATCGCCGCCTCCACCTCGATCACGTGCGGCAGCGCGTCGTAGCGCACCTCGATCAGCGCCAGCGCGGCCTCGGCGATCTCGGCCGAGGTGGCGGCCACCGCGGCCACTGCGTGGCCCACGTAGAGCGCCTTGTCGCGCGCCATGCAGTTGCGGCTCACGTCGCGCAGCGTGGCCGCGCCCTCGCCGCCTTCCACCGCCACCGCCGCCAGCTCCGGGAAGTCGGCCGCGGTGACCACGGCCTTTACACCCGGCAGTGCGAGCGCCGCGGCGGTGTCGATGCCCAGGATGCGCGCGTGCGCGTGCGGGCTGCGCTTGACGCGGCCGGTCAGCATTCCGGGCAGCCGCAGGTCGGCGCCGAAGTTGGCGCGCCCGGTGACCTTGTCGGCGCCATCGGGGCGGACCGGCCGAGTGCCGACGACGTGCAAGGCGGCGGCCTCGGCCGCCGCGGGAAGGCCTGCGCGGTCGTTCATCGCGTCGCTCCTTCGGAGGCTGTTCTCGGCGCGTCCGCCGGACCCGCAGCGGGCTGGGCGCCTGCGGCGCCGGCGCCTTGCATCTGCGCCGCGGCCGCCTGCACCGCTCGCACGATCTTGTCGTAGCCGGTGCAGCGGCACAGGTTGCCGGCCAGCGCGAATCGGATCTCGGTCTCGGTGGGGTCGGGATTGCGATCGAGCAGGGCCTTGGCCGCGACCAGGAAGCCCGGCGTGCAGAAGCCGCACTGCAGCGCTGCCTCCTCGAGGAACTGCTGCTGCAAGGGGTGCAGCGCACCGCCGGCCGCCATGCCCTCGATGGTGTCGATGCGCCTGTCCTGCGCCTCGGGCGCCAGCACCAGGCAGCTGCACACCAGCCGGCCGTCGAGCTGCACCGAGCAGGCGCCGCAGTCGCCGCTGCCGCAGCCCTCCTTCGTGCCGGTGAGGCCGAGCTCGTCGCGCAGGGCGTCGAGCAGGGTCTGGGTGGGCGAGGCCAGGAAGCTCACCGGCTCGCCGTTCACGATCGCGTCGATCATCTGCCTGCTCATCTCGGGTTCTCCTCTCCGGTGCGCGGGCGCGCCGCACTGGCGCGCTCGAAGGCCCGCAGCGCGGCGCGCCGGGCCAGCACGCCGGCCACGCGTGTGCGGTAGCTCGCGGTGCCGCGCTTGTCGTCGATGGGTCGGCAGGCCGCGCGGACCGCCTCCTCCAGCCGGCGGCAGGCCGTTTCGTCCAGCACGCTGCCGACGATGGCCGCGGCCGCTGCCGGCACCAGCAGCGCCGTCGGCGCCACTGCGCCCAGCGCCACCCTGGCGCTGGCGATCCGGCCGTCCGCGTCCAGGCCGAGCGCCACGCCGCAGCCGGCCACGGCGATGTCCATCTCGCTGCGCGGGATCAGGCGCAGGTAGGCGTCGCCGCAGCGCGGCGCGCGTGCCGGCAGGCAGATCGCCTCGAGCAGCTCGCCCGGCGCGAGCGCGATGCGGCCCGGGCCTTGCGGCAGCGCCTCGACCGGGACCTCGCGGCGCTGCGGCGCACCGTCGCTGCCTGCGCTCACGATGATCGCGGTGGCGCCGGCCGCGATCAGCGCGGGCACGCTGTCGGCCGCCGGCGAGGCATTGCAGAGGTTGCCGCCCAGGCTGGCGCGCCCCTGCACCTGCGGCGAGCCGATCAGGCAGGCGGCCTCCACCACGCCGGGCCAGTCGGCGCGCAGCGCGGCGTTCTCACCGATCACCGCGCAGGGCGTGGCCGCGCCGATCAGCCAGCCGCCGCCATCGCGCCGGATGCCGGTGAACTCGGGAATGCGCTTGAGGTCGACGACGAGCGCCGGCCGCAGCCGCCCCGAGCGCATCTGCACGATCAGATCGCTGCCGCCGGACAGCGGATGCACCGGCGTATCCGGCGCCTGCGCGGCCATCAGCAGCAAGGCCTCGGCCAGCGTCGATGGAGCGTCGAAACGAAGTTCAGGCATGGCGTTCATCCAAGGACGAGTTCTCGATAGCCGCCCGCCGCCACCGCGTCGCACCGCGACCGGTATTCCGGTCCGCTGCCGCTGTAGCGCGCGAGCACGCGCTTGGTCCTGCCCTCGACGTTGGAGTTCACCCCGGTCATCCAGGAGCTCACTTCGTTCGACAGCAGGCCCTCGGAGGCCTTGGCCACCACCTCCATCCAGGCGTCCACGCTCGCGGGCGGCGCTTCCACGCGCGTGATGCCGTGGTCGCGCAGGTGCCGCAACAGCCCGGTCACCCATTCGACGTTGTACTCGATGCTGCGCGGGATGTTACCCAGCGCCCCCATCGGTCCCATCACCATCAGCAGGTTGGGAAAGCCCGCGTTCTGGATGCCGAGGAAGGTCCGCGCACCGCCGGCCCACTGGTCCTTCAGTCGCTGGCCGCCGGTGCCACGGATCTCCATCGCGTCGTAGGCCCCGGTGAGCGCGTCGAAGCCGGTCGCGTAGACGATCATGTCGAACTCGAAGTCGCGCGCCGTCGTGCGGATGCCGGTGGGCGTGACGCGCTCGATGGGCGTCTCCAGGAGATCGATCAGCTCGACGTTGGGCTGGTTGTAGACCTCGTAGTAGCGCGTCTCCAGCGGCAGCCGGCGCGTGCCGAAGCCATGGTTCTTCGGGATCAGTTTCTCCGCCACCGCGGGGTCCTTCACGCGCTGGCGGATCTTGCGCGCGGCGAAGTCGGACATCAGTGCATTGGCGGCGCGGTCGGTGAGTACGTCGCGGAAGTTGCCCACCCAGATGCCGAAGCCCGGCTCGCCGTAGCGCTTCTCCCAGAAGGCCTCGCGCTCCTCGGGCGTCACCTCGAAGGT
>JBKHVS010000075.1:0-14274 GCA_046569945.1 Gammaproteobacteria bacterium
CGGCCAGGCGCTGATGGAGCGCACCGCCTATAGCGAGGATGGCCAGCTGCTCTCCGGCTCCTATTCCGACTACGCGCTGCCGCGGGCCTCGGACGTGCCCTCCTTCCACTTCGCCAGCCATGCGATGTGGTCCGCGTGGCTGTGCTGGACGATCGCGGCGGCTGCGCAGGCCGCCGCGACGCGCGCACAGCCCGGCGCCTCGCGCGGGCGGGACGAACGCGAGTCGCCGCGCGCGGCCGAGCCCGGTGCGCTCGCGCCCGCGCCGGCCTTCGCCGCGGAGTTCAGCGCGCCGGCGGCGCCCCCTTCGCGAAGCTGACGAACACCTCCAGTCCGCCCAGCGGGCCGTCGCGCAGGCCGATACGGGCGCGATGCAGCTCGGCGATCCGCGCGGCGATCGACAGCCCCAGGCCTGCGCCCTGTCCCGGCCCCTGCCGGAAGAAGCGCTCGAACACGCGCTCGCGCAGTTCCGGCGGAACGCCCGGGCCGCTGTCCTGCACGCGCAACTCCACGCCGGCAGAACTCGCCTCCATCTGCACGCAGATCCGCCCTCCTTGCGGCGTGTGCTGGACCGCGTTCCCGACGAGGTTCTGCAGCAGCACCGCGAGCGCGTTCGCGTCGGCCATCGCGTGGAAGTCCCGCTCCGGGTCGGCCTCCAGGACGAGATCCTGTCCATGCTCCAGCGCGAGCGGCGTCAGCTCGGCGAGTTGCGCGCGGACCAGAGGCAGCAGGTCCAGCGACTGCAGCTCGACCCGCGTGGACCCCGGCTCCAGCCGCGCCAGCGTGAGCAGCTGCTCGACCACCCGGGTGGCACGCGCCACGCTGCGATCCAGCTGGTGCAGGGCCGCCTCGCGGTCCGCACCGTCGGGCGCCTTCGCGGCGTTGTGCGCCTGGATGCGAAGCACCGCAAGCGGGGTCCGCAGCTCGTGCGCGGCGTAGGCGAGGAAGCGCTTCTCGCGCCCGAGCAGTTCGTCGACCTGCAGCAGCAGCCGATTCAGCGACGCCACGACCGGGGCGAGCTCCGCGGGCGCCGGCGCGATCAGCAGCGGCGACAGGTTGTCCGGGTCCCGCGCCTTCAGCATCTCCTCCATCTGCCGCAACGGGCGCAGGCCCCAGCCGACGGCCACCCAGATCAGGAGCGCCATCAGGGGCAGGCCCACCAGGTCGGGCAGCAGGCTCTGCAGCGCGATGTCCCTGGCCAGTTCGCCGCGCACGTCGGCGCGCTCGCCGACCAGCACCCATTGGTCGTCCGGCGGATCGTGCAGCTTGAACAGCCGCCAGTGGACGCCCTGGAGCGCCAGGTCGTGGAAGCCGGGTCCGAGCCCGACCAGCGCCTCCGTTCCCTCCGCGCCGAATCCCGCACCGGGGGCCGCCTCGTCGACCGCGCGCTCGCCGGCGCCCGGTCCGGGCGCGCTGGCCGAGCGCAGCAGCGTGCTGCCCGCGGCGTCGAACACCAGGAACGCAAGCTTGCCCTCGTAGGGATGCCCCGGCCGCTGCCCCGATGCGTCGGCGCCGCGCTGCTCGACCGCCCGGTCCAGCGCGGCCTGCAGCGCAGCGCGCGACGACGCCAGCATGTCGCGGTCCATCATGCCCGCGAGCAGGCGCGCGGCCTGCGCGAGCTCGGCGTCGAACACCTCCTCGATCTCGTGGCGCGCGTCGCGGTAGCTCTTGAAGGAAACCAGCGTCAGCGACACACCGAGCAGGACCACCAGCAGCACCAGCAGCCGCGCACGGATCGAGCGCATCAGACCTTCTCGACCATGTAGCCCACGCCACGCACGGTGCGGATCAGTTCGGGGAAGAGCTTCCTGCGCAGGTGGTGGACGTGCACCTCCAGCGCGTTGCTCTCCACCTCCTCGTTCCAGCCGTAGAGCACCTGCTCGAGCTTGTCGCGCGTGAACACGCGCCCCGGCTGGGACAGCAGCTGGTGCAGCAGCAGGAATTCCTTGCGCTGCAGGACCACCGGCTGGCCGCGGAAACTCACCTCCTGCGTGGAGGGATCGAGCCGCACCTCGCGGTACTCCAGCGCGGTCTGCGGACGGTTGAAGCTGCGGCGCAGAAGTGCGCGCAGGCGGGCCTTGAGCTCGTCGACCTCGAAGGGCTTGACCAGGTAGTCGTCGGCGCCGGCATCCAGCCCGGCGATCCGGTCGGCGGTGGCGTCGCGGGCGGTGAGGACCAGCACCGGAACCGGATTGGCGGCCGCCCGCAGGCGCGCGAGCACCTCCAGTCCGTCCATGCGCGGCAGACCCAGGTCGAGGATCGCGAGATCGAAGCTCTCGTGGGACAGGGCGTGCAGCGCGCTGGCCCCGTCCTTCACCCAGTCGACCGTGTAGCCCTCGGGCTTGAGGGCCACGCGGACCGCCTCGCCGAGGTCGAGGTCGTCCTCAACCAGCAGCGCGCGCATCGCAGGAGACATCCGTGAGGCCGCCGCGGCGCGTCCGGACCATCCGCCAAGGCGGCGCAGCGCGTCCCGGAACGCTAGCCGAGCTTCTCCCGCACCTGCTCGAGCAGCTGGCGCGCCTCGCCGCGGCGCCCGGCGTCGGCCGCGGCCCGTCCCGGACGGTCCGGGGCGGAAAGCGCCTTCTCGAGCGCAGCACGCGCTTCCGGGTAGCGCTTGTGCCGCAGGAGGAAGTCGCCGTAGAAGTAGTTGGGGTCGAGGCCATCGGGGTTCAGTGCCAGCGCCTTCTTCAGCATCGCCTCGGCCTTCGCGTCGTCGCCGAAGCCGAGCGGCCAGCCGGGCACCTGATAGTACAGGCTGCCGAGACTGGTGAAGGCCGAGCCCTGGAGCGCGCCCGGATCGAGTTCGATGGCCCGCTCGAGTTCGGCTTTCGCCTGCTTGACCAGGTCGAGGGCGCCCAGCCCGCCCTTCGCGCCGGCCCAGGTGCTCAGCACGATGCCGTGCCAGACGTGCAGCTCGGCGGCCTGGGGCTCGGCCGCCGCAGCCTTGCCCGCGTGACGCGACAGCTCGGCGAACGCGGCTTCCCGCTGCTTCGCCGGCAGCTGGTAGTTGATCTCGGCCCAGCGGGCCTGGATGCGCTGCAGCTCGGCCTGGCCGGCGTCGCCGAGCGCCATCGCAGGGACGCTTGCGATCGCCAGCACCAGAGCGGCAAGTTTGCGGATCGTTCTCATCGCGGGTTCCTTCATGGATCGTTGCGCGCGAAGCGCTGGACGACGGGCAACTGCTTGCGGAGCGCCTGGTCGACCACGCGCGGCAGCAGGCCGTTGAGACGAACGAAGATCTTCTCCGGCCAGCCGATGTAGAGCTCCTCGCGCTCCCGCCGGATCGCGTCGACGATCCGCTCGGCCACCGCGCGCGGATCGTCCATCGCGACCTTGAGCCGGCGGTTCATCTCGACCACCGCATCGGCATTCATCGGCGTGCGGGTGGCGCGCGGCGCCACGTAGAGCACCTTGATCCGCGTGTCGGCCAGCTCGCGCCGCAGCGCCTCGGAGAAGCCGCGCATCGCGAACTTGCTCGCGCAGTAGGCCGCGAATCCCGGATAGCCGATCGAGCCGAAGATCGACCCCACGTTGACCACCAGGGCCTTCGGCGACTCGCGCAGCATCGGCAGCAGCCCGCCGGTCAGCTGCATCGCCGAGGTCACGTTGAGCTGGATGATCTCGGACACCGCATCGTCGTCCTGCCGCTCCACCAGGCCGAAGCGGCTCACGCCAGCAGCGTTGACCACGCAGTCGAGTCCGCCGAAGCTGCGCGCCGCGGCGATCACGGATTCACGGCCCGCCCGCTGCCGGAGGTCTGCGCTCACCACGCTGACCCGGTCGGGATGGCTCGCTGCGATCGCCCTCAGCGCGTCCGCCTGGCGCCCCGCCAGCAGCAGCCGCGCGCCGCCCGCGGCCAGCGAGGCCGCCAGCGCAAGGCCGATGCCCCCGCTCGCCCCGGTGAGCAGGATCCGGCTCTCTTCCAGTTTCATCGCAGGCTCCTCATGCTGCCAGCGGAAGGCTTCTGAACACGTCGCCGTACAGCCGGTAGACGACCCGCGCCGTGTGCACGACGGCCTCGCGGTCGTCCCGGTCTTCCAGCCGGTCCATCAGGCGCTCGAAGAACTTCATGTGCTCCTGGTCCAGGCTGCCGTGCGAGCTGAGATAGGTGAAGGCTGCATCCGGCAGCGCGAGACGCTGCTGGATGATCCCCGCCGCCCGCGTGGCCAGCGCGATGCTCGTGCCCTCGAGCACGTTGACCATGCCGAAGAAGCTCACCGGATTGGCGCGCGCGATGCGGTCGTAGACGTAGCTCACCATCAGCTCGGTGGGCAGCGCCGGCGTGGCGCGACGCACCGCATCGGGATCGCCGCCGGCCGCCGCGATGTCCGCCAGGATCCACTCCTGGTGCCCGGTCTCCTCCTCGATGTACTCGGCGACGGCCTCGCGCAGCCATTCGAGGCGCTCGGGCAGGCGCGCGCCGCAGGCCATCAGCAGCGGCACCGTGTGCTTGACGTGGTGGTAGGCCTGGCCGAGGAAGGCGAGGTAGCTGGGCAGTGCGACCTCGCCGCCCATCGCGCGGACGATCACCGGGGCGGACAGCAGGTGCTCGCGCTCGGCGCGGGTCCGGTCCTGGAGGCTGGAGAAGAAGCTCATGCGTCGATCTCGTCGTTCTGGAGGAGGCGCCGCGCCAGCAGCGCGGGCCGGTAGTGGTCGAGCAGCGCATCGCGCCGCAGCCGCCCGTTGGAGGTGGCCTGGCCGTTGGCTGCGCCGAAGGGCGCGTCGGCGCGCAGCCAGTGGTGGACGCGCGCGTAGTCGGGCAGGCGCGCGTTGACCGAGGCCACCGCTGCGTCGATGTCCGCGTCGCCACACTTCGGATCGCGCGGAACCAGCACCGCCACGTTGGCCGGCAGCGCCTCGCCGTGCAGCCAGGCCTGGGCGATCGCGGCCTGCTGCACCAGTTCAGACTCCACCCACTCGGGGTTGACGTTGCGCCCGTACGCGGTGATGAACTGGTTCTTCCGGCGCCCGTGCAGCACGAGGAAGCCGTCCTCGAAGTGCCCTAGGTCGCCGGTCGGCAGCCAGTCGTCGCGCAGCGGCGGCTCGCCGAGGTAGCCGAGCATGCGCGCGCCGCGCACCAGCACTTCGCCGTCCTCCGCGATTCGCACGCGCGCGTGGTCGAGCGGCTGGCCGACCGTGCCGATGCGCCTGGCCTCGGGCGTGTTCAGGCAGACGACCGACGCGCATTCCGACAGCCCGTAGCCTTCGAACACCGGCAGCCCCAGCGCATCCGCGCGCTCGAGCAGCTGCGGCGCCACCCGTCCGCCGCCGACGGCGATGAAGCGCAGGCTGTCGGGCGGGGCCAAGCCGCGCTCGGCCGCAGAGACCAGCGCGAGCAGCATCTGCGGCAGCAGGATGACACTGTGCGGACGGCCGTTCTGCAGGCTGCCGACGAAACGCTCGACGTCCAGGCCCGTCGCGCCCTGCAGGCCGATCTGCGCCATGGGGCGCAGTTCCACGCAGGCCCCGGCCAGCAGCGGCGCATAGACGCCGGCGACGTTCTCCAGCAGCGTCGCCAGCGGCAGCACGCATAGGTGGCGCCGCGGGTCGCGGCTGGCGCTCGCCGCCAGCACGCTGTGCGCCACCGCCAGCTGCGCCTCGCCGTCCAGGCACACGCCCTTCGGCTGCCCGGTGGTGCCCGAGGTGCAGGTGACCTTCAGCGTGCCCGGCGGCAGCGCCGGAACGCGCTCCGGGCTGCGCTGCCAGACGCTGCCCTCCGGATCCCCGTCCGGGCGGCGCCCGAAGCCGCAGGCCGTCGCCAGCGGCGCGATCTCGGCGGGAGCGCCCACCAGGGTGTCCACGCCGGCGACGTCGAGGACGTGGCGCTGCTGCGCGGGGGAGAAGAAGCCCGGCAGCGGCACGCAGACGCGGCCCGAGAACAGCAGCGCCAGATCCCACAGGATCCAGTCCAGCCGGTTGTCCAGCGCCAGGGCGACGCGCTGCGCGCCCAGCGCCTCGAGCGTCGCGATGTGCCGATCCACCGCCGCCAGCAACTGATCGTAGCCGAGGGTGCCTCCGCCCTGGCGGATCGCCGGCAGCGCGCCGTGCCGCTCGAGCGCCCGCCGCAAGGCCTCAATTGCAGGGGACATGCGCCGCCTCCATCGCTTCGTGCGGGCGCGCCGCCGCGGCGACCGACGCGTACGCGCCGGACCTCGCCAGGCTCCGGTGGCCGGCGAGGATCTCGCCGGCCATCACCTGCGGCCGGTGTTCGTAGTAGCTGCCCCAGTCGGCCAGTTCCCCGGCGACACAGGCCGGGTCGGCGGGCGCGATCGGGCAGGGCGCCAGGCCCAGGCGATGGAAGCTGTTGAGCAGCGATGGGGTGCCCGTGAACGCGACCCAGCGGAAGCCCTTTTCGGCCAGCAGGCCGGTGACGGCCACTATCAGCCGCCGCGCCGCGCCGCGGCCCTCGGCTGCCAGGTTCCCGACCTCGACGACCGAACCGCGCGCCACGGGACGGCCCGCGCGACGCTCGATCGCCCGTTCGATGGGTTCGCCTAGATAGCGCTCGAGGAACAGCGCCCCGTCCTGCGCGCTCCTCCAGCCGACGGCGCCGAGCACACGCCCGTCGGCCGCCTCGAGGCCCAGCAGGCAGGGCATGAAGTGCCTGATCCGCGCCTGGTAACGCTCGGCGTATCGGCGCCGGATCAGGTCCTCGACCTGCGCGCGGCGCTCGCCGCCGATCGCGGGGACGAGCCTGAACGCACCTGCCGCGGCCGGCCGCCCCTCGGGCCTGCCCGCGGCGCTCCGTTGCGATTCCGATGTCTTCACTGGCATCCACCCGGTCGAGAAGGAACGGACGGATGGTGGGTTCGGCCCCTTATCCGAACATTAACTGCGCCACATCCGGGAATTCCCGGTGCCCTCGGCACCTTGACCCGGCCCGACCGCGAGCCTTACCTTTTGCGAATCGTCATTCGCTTTTCTTGACAACGGACAAGGACGGCCGGCATGCCCGCCACCCGTCGGCTGCCGCCGGCGATTTCCCCTGCCCCCCTGCGACGCCCGCGCCGCGCGGCACCGCTCCCGGTGGTGCAGCCGCGCGCGCTCGCCACCCAGGACGCTCTGCTCGCCGCGGGCCGCAGGCTGCTGCGCGACCGCACGCTCGACGCGCTCTCGGTTGCGGACATCGCGGCCGAGAGCGGAATGTCGGTGGGCTCGTTCTACGGACGCTTCCGCGACAAGGAATCCTACTTCGCGGTGCTGCAGGAGCGGGCCAACGCCGAATGGCTCGACGAGGGGCGCGCAATGCTGCACCGGCGGCGGCGAGGGCCGCCACGCGCAGCGGCCCTGCTGCGGGAGATCTGCGCCGCCTACGTCGGCATCTTCCGCCGCGAGCGCGGCTTCGTGCTGGCGGCGCTGCGCCACGCATCCAACCACCCGGGAAGCTGGACTCCGTTCAGGTCCGCCGGCCAGGCCTTCGTGGCGGAGACCACGGGCGTGCTCGAGCCGCTGCTCGGTCACCTGCCGCCTGCGCAACGGGCCCCGCGCCTTCGCTTCGCGATGCAGCTGATGTTCGCCACGGGAATCAACGCCGTGCTCAACGACCCCGGACCGATCCGCCTGGAGGATCGGCGGCTGGAACTCGAACTGGCGCGCGCGCTGTGCGCCTACCTGGAGGTGCCATGGACCACGGCATCCTGATCGTCGGCGCGGGCCACGCCGGCGGCACCGCCGCGGCGCTGCTGCGGCAGAACGGCCATGAAGGTCCGATCACGCTGGTCGGCGCGGAGGTGCTGCCACCCTACCAGCGCCCGCCGCTGTCGAAGGCCTGGCTCAAGGGCGAAATGGCCGCGGACGAGCTGCTGCTTCGGCCCGCCGCCTTCTACGAAGAGAAGCGCATCGGCCTTCGCCTGGGCACGCGCGTGCGCTCGATCGACCCGGCGGCGCGGCAGGTCCGGCTGGAAGACGGAGAGACCCTTTCCTACGGCCGGCTGATCCTGGCCACCGGCTCCCGGCTGCGCCGGCTCGACGCGCCGGGCGCCGGCCTGCCCGGCGTGATGATGCTGCGCACCGCGGCCGACGCCGAGCTGATCCGTGCGGCGCTCGCCCCGGGGGCCCGGCTGGCGGTGATCGGCGGCGGCTACATCGGGCTCGAGGTCGCCGCATCGGCGCGTGCGCTCGGCGCGGACGTGACCGTGTTCGAGCGCGAGCCCCGGCTGCTTGCGCGGGTGGCCAGCGCGGAGCTTTCGGAGCACTTCGAGCGCCTGCATCGCAGCCACGGCGTGCGCTTCGAGCTCGGCGCCGATCTGGACGAGATCGAGACGCGCAACGGGCGCGCCGGTGCGGTGCGGCTGCGCGACGGCCGGCGCTTCGAATGCGACGCGGTGCTGGTGGGCGTAGGGGCGCAGGCCGAAGACACGCTCGCCGCCGCGGCCGGCATCGCCTGCCAGGACGGCATCCTGGTCGACGAGTCCGCGCGCACATCGCACGAGGGCATCCATGCGATCGGCGACTGCACGCGCCGGCCGGTGCCGCGCTACGGCCGTTCGCTGCGGCTCGAGAGCGTGCCGAACGCGATCGAGCAGGCGAAGCAGGCCGCCGCGCACCTTTGCGGCAAGCCCGCGCCGCGCCCGGAGGCGCCTTGGTTCTGGTCGGACCAGTACGACTGCCGGCTGCAGATCGCCGGCCTGGCCTTCGACGTCGCGCGCACCGTGGTCCGCGGCGATCCCGCGAGCGGCAAGTTCGCCGTCTTCCACCTCGACGCCCAGGACCGCGCGCAGGCCGTCGAGGCGGTCAGCTCGCCGCAGGAATTCGTCGCCGGCCGCACGATGGTCGGAGCGGCGACGGTGCTCGACCCGGCGCGCATCGCGGACCCCGCTGTGCCGGCCAGGGAGCTCGCGGCCGCCGGCAGCGCATGACGAAGCGCATCCATGACAGAACCACAGAGAGGAGACGACGAGAAATGCCCAGGATCACCTTCATCGAGCACGACGGCACCGCACACCAGGTCGACGCCACGAACGGGCAGTCGCTGATGCGCGCCGCCGTGGACAACGGCGTTCCGGGCATCGACGCCGACTGCGGCGGCGAGTGCGCCTGCGCCACGTGCCACGTCTACGTCGAGCCCGACTGGCTCGAGCGCACCGGTGAGCGCAGCGAGATGGAGCAGAGCATGCTCAGCTTCGCCGCGGTCACCCAGGA
The DNA here is from genome assembly GCA_046569945.1 of Gammaproteobacteria bacterium. Lineage (GTDB taxonomy): Bacteria > Pseudomonadota > Gammaproteobacteria > Burkholderiales > Burkholderiaceae_E > Quisquiliibacterium. Next base: position 9,139 of record JBKHVS010000075.1, read on the forward strand.
CAACTCGCGCCTGTCCTGCCAGGTCGCGGTCAGCGACGCGCTCGACGGGCTCGTCGTGCGCCTGCCCGACGGCCAGCACTGATCGGCGTGCCTCGGGACCGACGAAGCACGCCCCAGACAGGAGAGCCGCCGAACGCACGGCGGCCGCACACCCACACCGAAGGAGACGACATGCAGACCGCCACCATCGACGCGCCGAACCACCCGGCGTGGTCCACCCCGCTCGACCGGATCGACGTCAGCAACCCGCAGCTCTTCCAGGACGACAGCATCCACGAGTACTTCAGGCGGCTGCGCCAGGAGGACCCGGTCCACTACTGCAAGGACAGCCGCTTCGGCCCCTACTGGTCGATCACCCGGTACAAGGACATCATGCAGGTGGACACCCAGCACCAGATCTTCTCGTCGGAGATCGAGCTGGGCGGGATCGCGATCCGCGACGTGCCCGTGGGCCACCGCCGCCCGATGTTCATCGCGATGGACCCGCCCAAGCACGACGAGCAGCGTAAGGTGGTCAGCCCCATCGTCGCGCCGGGCAACCTGGCGTCGATGGAGGCCACGATCCGCGAGCGCACGCAGCAGGTGCTCGACGGCCTGCCCCGCAACCGGACCTTCGACTGGGTGCAGGAGGTGTCCATCGAGCTCACCACGCGGATGCTGGCCACGCTCTTCGACTTCCCCTTCGAGGACCGCAAGCTGCTCACCTGGTGGTCGGACGTGGCGACGATGGACCTGGAATCCGGCGGCCCGATCGACACCGACGAGAAGCGCACCGCCGAGCTGATGAAGTGCTTCACCTACTTCAAGCGGCTGTGGGACGAACGTGCAGCGCAGCCGCCGCGCACCGACCTGGTGTCGATGCTGGCCCACGGCGAGTCCACGAAGAACATGCCGCCGATGGAATTCCTGGGCAACCTGGTGCTGCTGATCGTGGGCGGCAACGACACCACGCGCAACTCGATGTCCGGCGGGCTGCACGCGATGCTCACGAATCCGAAGGAGTGGCAGAAGCTGCGCGACAACCCCGCGCTGATCGACAGCCTGGTGCCCGAGATCGTGCGCTGGCAGACGCCGCTGTCGCACATGCGGCGCACGGCGGTGGCCGACTCCGAGGTGGGCGGCAAGACCATCCGCAAGGGCGATCGCGTGGTGATGTGGTACCTGTCCGGCAATCGCGACGAGCAGGCGATCGAGCGCCCCTACGAGTTCATCATCGACCGCGCCCGGCCGCGCCAGCACCTGTCCTTCGGCTTCGGCATCCACCGCTGCGTGGGCAACCGGCTGGCGGAACTGCAGCTGAAGATCCTCTGGGAGGAGATCCTGGCGCGTTTCCCGGTGATCGAGCTGGCCGGCCCGCCGGTGCGGCTGTACTCCAACTTCGTCCACGGGATCACTTCGCTGCCGGTGCGCATCCCGGGCTGAGCACGGCCTGGCGGGCGGGCCGGATCACACCGGCATCACAGCCACTGCGCGATAGCGTCGAGGGGCTTCTTCCCGCCGCCCGCCCGCGGCACCCTGCAGCCGGGCTTCGGATAGCCGACCACCAGCAGGATGACGGGCTTCTCGTTCGGCGGCCGGCCGCAGATCTCGCTGAGGAAGCCCATCGGGCTCGGCGTGTGGGTCAGCGTCGCCAGCCCGGCGTGATGCAGCGCGGTGAGCAGCACGCCGGTGGCGATGCCCACCGATTCGGGCACGTAGTAGTGGGACAGGCGGCTGCCGTCGGCGCGCACGCCGTACTTCTGCGCAAAGATCGCGATCAGCAGCGGCGCCTCCTCCAGGAAAGGCTTGTCCGGATCGGTGCCCAGCGGCGCGAGCGCGTCCAGCCATTCCTGCGGCGCACGCCCGGCATAGAACGCGCGCTCCTCGGCCTCCGCGGCCTCGCGGATGCGCCGCTTGCGCGCCGGGTCGGCGATCAACGAGAAGAACCAGGGCTGCTGGTTGGCGCCCGAGGGAGCGGTGCCCGCGGCCAGCAGGCAGTCCTCGATCACCTCGCGCGGCACCGGCCGGGAATCGAAGTCGCGCACCGAGCGGCGGCGGCGCATCTCGGCCAGGAAGCCGGCGGCGCGCGCCTGCATCTGCGATGGCGGCAGCTCCTGCCAGGTGCTCAGGGGATCGAGGATGCAGCGGCGATCGGCAGCGGTATCGGTGGGGTCCATGCGTCGGGTCTCGCAATCGTGCGGCGGGCGGCCCCGTGGCCGCGGCAAGCGGCTATGCTCGGGCCTCGGCGCCCGCCACCGCAAGCCCCCGGAGGAAGACATGATGAAGATCTACCACGCCCCCAACAGCCGCTCGGTGCGCATCGTCTGGCTGTTCGAGGAGCTCGGCCTGCCCTACGAACTGGTGAAGTTCGGCCTGGGCGCGCCCGAGATGCGCACCGCCGAATACCGCAGGGTGCACCCGATGGGCCGCGTGCCGGCGCTGGAGGACGGCAATGTCGTCATCCACGAATCCGGCGCCATCGTCGAGTACGTGCTGGCGCGCTACGGCAACGGCCGAATGCTGCCGGCGGTGTCCTCGCCCGAGTTCCCCACCTACCTCCAGTGGCTGCACTACGCCGAGGGCATGCTGATGCCGCAGGTCAACGTGATCGTGGTGGAAACGATGTTCCTGCCACCGGAGAAGCGCAACCCGGAGAACCTGAATCGGGCGCGCAAGCTGCTGACGAAGATGCTCGAAGCCGTCGAGCAGGGCCTGGAGGGGCGCGAGTACCTGGCCGGCGAGTTCTCGGGCGCGGACATCATGAGCGGCCACGCCTGCGTGGTCTCGACGAAACTGGGCGCCGACGTCTCCGACAAGCCGAACGTGGCCGCCTACGTGCAGCGGCTGCTCGCGCGGCCGGCGCTGCAGAAGGTCTTCGCGGCCTGAGCCGCGCGGGCCACGGCTGCGGAAGGAGAGCGCCATGACCGGACCCGACCGACGCGGCACCGACGACCCCGAAGCCGTCCTCGCCTTCTGGTTCGAGGAACTCGGACCGAAGGACTGGTGGGGCAAGGACGCCGCGCTGGACGCGCGCATCGCCGAACGCTTCGGCGCCCTGCTCGCGCGCGCGGCCCGCTGCGAGCTGCACGCCTGGCGGGCCACGCCCCGGGGCCGTCTCGCCGAAGTGCTGGTGCTCGACCAGTTCTCGCGGCACGTCCACCGCGATGCGCCAGGCGCCTTCGCCAGCGACCCCCTCGCGCTGGCGCTCGCGCAGGAAGCGGTGGCGCGCGGCGACGACCAGGCGCTCACGCCGACCGAACGCGTGTTCCTGTACCTGCCCTACATGCACAGCGAGTCGCGGATGATCCAGGCCCGGTCGGTGGCCCTCTACGAGCGCAACGGCCTGGCGGACAACCTCGATTTCGCGCGCCGCCACAAGGAGATCGTAGACCGATTCGGCCGCTATCCGCACCGCAACACCGTGCTCGGGCGCGCCTCCCCGCCCGAGGAGCTCGCGGTCCTCGAGCAGCCCGGGTCGCGCTTCTGAGCCGGCTCCCCCGCCGCCGTGCCGGGGTTCAGCCCCCGGCCAGCGCCGGCGCCACCGCGAATTCCACGCCCATCGCCGTCAGCTCCGCCTTCCCCCTCACCGTCATGTCGGTGATGAACGCGAACTGCTGGCGCGCGTCCACCGGATAGGCCTTGAGCCGGTACTGCGTTCCCCAGGGCTTCTCCTGGGCGATCACGACGATGGGCTGCCCGAAGTGCAGGTACGCGCTGGTGAGCGCAACGTCGGCGAGCACCTGCTTCACGCGGGCCGCGTCGTGCCGGGGATGAAGGTAGAACTCGGCGACGCACATCAGCCTCGGGCTGCCGTCGTTCGCGTTGTATACCGGGGCAGTCCACAGCCGGGAGTGCGGAATCGACACGACGGAGTCGTCGGGCGTCACGATCTTCACGATGCGCATCCCCACATGACGCACTTCGCCATAGGCGCCGTCGATCTCGATCCAGTCGCCGTTCCGGTAGGGCATCTCGCCGACCGCAACCACTCCTGCCACCAGGCTGCTCACCAGGTCCTTCAGTGCGAACCCGATCGCGAGCCCGGCGGCGCCCAGCAGCGCGACCATGTTCTGCAGCGAGGGCTCGATCACGATCGGCACGATCATCGAAAACGCCGCGACGATGAACAGCAGGCGCAGCACCGGCACCATGGCCAGCATGAAGAGTCGCCGCCGCCCGTGCAGCCGCTTGGCCAGCCATGGCAGCGCCCGCTGCGTGGCGAGGATCGCCAGCACCGCGAACAGCAGGATCGCGGCGATCTCCAGGACGGCCGTCAGGTCAGGGACGCGAAAGATCCGCTCTAAAGGCAGGTCTTCGGGCAGTTGGGGCATGACCTCAGGTCTCCGTGCCGGTGGGGCGGGTCAGAACGCGTCGGTGAGGTAATCGCGCCCGCGCAGCCACTGGCGCACCGGGACGTAGGAAAGCGCAGCCACCGCCCAGCGACCCTCGCGGCGCTCGACGATGCCCTGCTGCCGAAGCCTTTGCGCGACCGCGGTCGTCTGCGGGACCGGCATCGGCAGCACCGCTTCGAACGCCTCCTCGGGCAGCCCGCCGTGCAGCAGCAGCGCATGCAGCAGCAGCGCGACGTCCTCGGCACCCTCCATCGGCAGCTCGGGCTCGTCCAGGTGCGCCGACACCCAGACCACCTCCTGGCGCCCCGTCTGCGCCGCGGACGCGCCGCCCTCGACGGCGGCGGGCGCGTCCTGCGCGTCCTCATCTTCGAGGCTCTCCCCTGCCTCCTCGGGCTCGGCGCGCAGGCAGCTGCGCCAGTAGCTCCGGGCGACGCCCGGATTGCCCCTGCAATGTGCCGCCAGGGTCACGATCTGCTCGCCGACCGCATCGCCGTCCCTGGGCACCGTGAGCGTCTCCCGCCCGGAGTGGGCATTGCGAAAGCGCAGCCGCCGCCTGCGCGGTGAGGCCGCCAGCCGCGCGAGCAGCGCGGACAGCGCCTCGCCGTCGAATGCCTGCAGCGTCAGCGCCCTGGGCGGGGGAACCGGCCAGACCCGCCCGAGGAAGGCCCAGGCCCAGCTGTCGCAGCCGATCACGCCGTCGCCTGCGCGGCCGTCGGCGATCGTCTCGAGGAGCCGGCGTACCAGCGACAGTCCTGCCGGGTGGCGCAGGAAGCAATGCTCCAGCCGCCGCAGCGCCCAGGCGCCG
>JBKHVS010000076.1:0-14130 GCA_046569945.1 Gammaproteobacteria bacterium
CGGGAACCCCCTTACTTATGTGGAATTGGAAACTGTTTTTGATTCGCCTCGAAAGATTGGCGGAATTGAGCCGCTTTTAGAGAGACTGTCAAAGCCAAACCGCTTTCGAAATACGGGATTATCCACGATTTCCCGCCATTTTTACTCAATTGAGCGCAAAGTGGCACTTTCGGCAGGAAACGACGCCCCCAGGCGCGCTTCCTACCGATCGTTATTTCACTAATTTGACAGTGCTTTTCAGTGCGCCGTCGACAGGCCAGCGGTTACCGCCGAACCGGCGGCTCCGGGCTGGCTGGCAAGGTCATCGGCCTCGCTCCACTCGATTGCTTCCAGCGGTTGCACCAAGGCACGCGCCAGAACTTCATCGACGTGAGAAACGGGCACGATCTCCAGCCCTTCTTTCACGTTGGCCGGGATCTCGGCCAGATCCTTGACATTCTCTTCCGGGATCAGCACCAGCTTGATGCCGCCACGCAGCGCCGCCAGCAGCTTTTCCTTGAGCCCGCCGATGGCGAGCACCTCGCCGCGCAGCGTGATCTCCCCGGTCATCGCGACGTCGGCGCGCACCGGCACGTCGGCGAGCACCGAGACCAGCGCGGTGGTCATCGCGATGCCGGCGCTCGGGCCGTCCTTGGGCGTGGCGCCCTCGGGGACGTGGATGTGGATGTCGCGCTTCTCGTGGAAGTCCGGCGGGATGCCGAGCCGGCTGGCGCGCCGGCGCACCACGGTCATCGCCGCCTTGATCGACTCCTGCATCACGTCGCCGAGCTTGCCGGTGAACGTGGTCTTGCCCTTGCCGGGCACGGCCACAGCCTCGATCGTGAGCAGTTCGCCGCCCACCTCGGTCCAGGCAAGACCGGTGACCTGGCCGACCTGGTTCTCCTTCTCCGCCACGCCGAAGCTGAAGCGGCGCACCCCGAGGTACTTGTCCAGGTTCTTCGAGGTGACCGCGACCTTCTTCTCCTGCTTGCCCAGCAGCAGCGTCTTGACCACCTTGCGGCAGATCTTGGAGAGCTCGCGCTCGAGCGCGCGCACGCCGGCCTCCCGCGTGTAGTAGCGGACGATGTCGCGGATCGCGCCCTCGGCCACCGAGAGCTCCTCGGCCTTGAGCCCGTTGTTCTTCATCTGCTTGGGCAGCAGGTAGCGCTGGGCGATGTTGAGCTTCTCGTCCTCCGTGTAGCCGGACAGGCGGATGACCTCCATCCGGTCGAGCAGCGCGGCGGGAATGTTCAGCGTGTTGGCCGTGGCCACGAACATCACGTCGGACAGGTCGTACTCCACCTCGACGTAGTGGTCGGTGAAGGTGGCGTTCTGTTCGGGGTCGAGCACCTCGAGCAGCGCGCTGGCCGGGTCGCCGCGGAAGTCCATCCCCATCTTGTCGACCTCGTCGAGCAGGAAGAGAGGATTGCGCACGCCGACCCGGGTGAGGTTCTGCAGGATCTTGCCCGGCATCGAGCCGATGTAGGTGCGCCGGTGGCCGCGGATCTCGGCCTCGTCGCGCACGCCGCCCAGCGCCATGCGGATGAACTTGCGGTTCGTGGCCCGTGCGATCGACTGGCCGAGCGAAGTCTTGCCGACCCCGGGGGGGCCGACCAGGCAGAGGATGGGCGCCTTGAGCTTGTCGACCCGCTGCTGGACTGCAAGGTACTCGAGGATCCGCTCCTTGACCTTCTCGAGCCCGTAGTGGTCCTCGTCGAGCACCTTCTCGGCGTTGGCCAGGTCGTTGTTGATCTTGCTCTTCTTCTTCCAGGGCAGGTTGATCAGCGTGTCGATGAAGTTGCGCACCACCGTGGCCTCGGCGGACATCGGCGACATCAGCTTGAGCTTCTTGAGCTCGCCGTCGGCCTTCTTGCGCGCTTCCTTGGGCATGTGCGCCGCGAGGATGCGTTTCTCGAGCTCCTCGAGGTCCGCGCCCTCCTCGCCTTCGCCGAGCTCCTTCTGGATCGCCTTGACCTGCTCGTTCAGGTAGTACTCGCGCTGGCTCTTCTCCATCTGGCGCTTGACGCGCCCACGGATGCGCTTCTCGACCTGGAGGATGTCCAGCTCGGTCTCGATCTGGCCGAGCAGCTTCTCGAGGCGCTCGCCCACGTCCTGGGTCTCGAGCACGTCCTGCTTCTGCTCGAGCTTGATGGGCAGGTGCGCGGCAATGGTGTCGGCGAGCCGGCCGGCGTCGTCGATGCCGCCCAGCGAGGCCAGGATCTCCGGCGGGATCTTCTTGTTCAGCTTCACGTACTGGTCGAACTGCGCGAGGATCGCGCGGCGCAGCGCCTCGGTTTCGGGCGAGGCCTCGCCGTCCGCCTCGAGCTCTTCCAGGTCGCAGACGAAGTGGGTCTCGGTCTCGTCGATGCGGGAGATGCGGGCGCGGCGGCCGCCTTCGACCAGCACCTTGACGGTGCCGTCGGGCAGCTTGAGCATCTGCAGGATGTTCGAGACGCAGCCGATCTCGTAGATGTCGGTCGCCGAAGGCTCGTCCTTCGAGGCGTTCTTCTGCGCGACCAGCATGATGCTCTTGCCGACTTCCATGGCGGCCTCGAGGGCCTTGATGGACTTCGGACGGCCGACGAACAGCGGGATCACCATGTGGGGGAACACCACCACGTCGCGCAGCGGAAGCAGGGGCAGCGTCTGGGTGGAGGGTGTCAGGACTTCAGGCATCGGGATCTCCGGGAGATGGTCCCTCGAACATGCGGGCACGTGGCCCGCAATTCAAGCCGGGAACCGGATAGGGGACGCTGGCGGGCTCAGGATAACGCCGTTCGCCAGGGATCGCCGGCGGCCCGACGACCGCGCAGGGGCTTTCCGGACGAGCGGCGGGAATGGAGGTGCGGTGGGAGCGGCGCCGGCCGCCGCCCCGCGGACGGCGCAGAGGCGCGGCGGCGGCACCCGGCGGGGCCAGGCGCTGAAGGCTCAGTTGCTGCCGGAAACCTTCGGGGAGTCGGCGTAGATGATCAGCGGCTTGCCGTCGCCCGCGATGGCGTTCTCGTCGAGCACCACCTTCTGGACGTTCTTGAGCCCGGGCAGCTCGAACATGCTGTCGAGCAGCGCCTGCTCGAGGATGGAGCGCAGGCCGCGCGCTCCGGTCTTGCGCTTGAGCGCCTTGCGGGCAATGGCCTGCAGCGCCGCCGGGCGGATCTCCAGCTCGACGCCCTCCATCGCGAACAGCTTGTGGTACTGCTTGATCAGCGCGTTCTTGGGCTCGACCAGGATCTCGACCAGCGCGGACTCGCTCAGTTCGTCCAGCGTGGCGATGACCGGCAGGCGGCCGACCAGCTCTGGAATCAGGCCGAACTTGATCAGGTCCTCGGGCTCGACTTCGCGCAGCACGTCGCCCACCGGACGCTCGGAAGCCGAGCGGACTTCGGCGCCGAAGCCGATTCCGGAGCGCTCCGAACGGTTGCGGATCACCTTGTCGAGGCCGTCGAAGGCGCCGCCGCAGATGAACAGGATGTTCGTGGTGTCGATCTGCACGAAGTCCTGGTTGGGATGCTTGCGGCCGCCCTGGGGCGGCACCGAGGCAACCGTGCCCTCGATCAGCTTGAGCAGCGCCTGCTGCACGCCCTCGCCGGAGACGTCGCGCGTGATGGAAGGGTTGTCGGACTTGCGGGAGATCTTGTCGATCTCGTCGATGTAGACGATTCCGCTCTGCGCCCGGTCGACTTCGTAATTGCAGTTCTGCAGCAGCTTCTGGATGATGTTCTCTACGTCCTCGCCCACGTAGCCCGCCTCGGTGAGCGTGGTGGCGTCGGCAATCACGAAGGGAACGTTCAGCAGCCGAGCGAGCGTCTGGGCGAGCAGCGTCTTGCCGGAGCCCGTGGGGCCGACCAGCAGGATGTTGCTCTTGGAGAGCTCGACGTCGTCCTTGCCACCCTTGTGGCGCAGACGCTTGTAGTGGTTGTAGACCGCAACGGCCAGGATCTTCTTGGCCTTGCCCTGCCCGATCACGTACTGATCGAGGATGCTGGCGATCTCGGCCGGCGACGGCAGGCCGGCATTGGGCGAAGCGCCCTCGGCCTCGGACTGCTGCTCGTCGCGGATGATGTCGTTGCACAACTCGATGCATTCATCGCAGATGAACACCGACGGACCGGCGATGAGCTTGCGCACCTCGTGCTGGCTCTTGCCGCAAAAGGAGCAATACAAAAGCTTCTCGCTGGATCCCTTCTTCTCGGACATGCTTTCTCCGGAAACGGCGCGGGGCGCCGTGCGCCCCGCCCCGCTCGACGCCTTGCGCGTCAGGCGCCTTCAGTGCGGCGGGTCAGGACCTTGTCGATCAGTCCGTAGCTTACCGCATCTTCCGGAGCCATGAAGTTGTCGCGGTCCGTGTCGGTGGCGATGCGCTCGACCGGCTGCCCGGTGTTCTCCGACAGGATCTTGTTCAGGCGCTCGCGCAGGTACAGGATCTCGCGGGCCTGGATCTCGATGTCGGCGGCCTGGCCGTGCGCCCCGCCCGAAGGCTGGTGGATCATGATCCGCGCGTTGGGCAGCGCGAATCGCTTGCCCTTCGCGCCGGCGGCCGGGAGGAAGGCGCCCATGCTGGCCGCCATCCCCATGCACAGCGTGCTGACGTCGGGCTTGATGAACTGCATGGTGTCGTACATGGCCAGGCCTGCAGACACCGACCCGCCGGGCGAGTTGATGTAGAAGGAGATGTCCTTGTCCGGGTTCTCCGACTCCAGGAACAGCATCTGCGCGATCACCAGGTTGGCCACCTGGTCCATCACCGGGCCTACCAGGAACACCACCCGCTCGCGCAGCAGGCGCGAGTAGATGTCGTAGGCACGCTCGCCGCGGCCGCTCTGCTCGATCACGATCGGCACCATGCCCAGGCCCTGGGGCTCCTGGCGCTGCGACAGGTGGGCGTTGACCAGGTCCTCGACGATGCTGTTGAAGGTCATCGACTCGCTCCTCTAGGTTGGGTCGGCGGGGTTCAGCCCGCGCTCATCAGGTCGTCGAAGCTCAGCGCCTTCTCGGTGACCTTGGCGTTGGCGAGCGTCCAGTCGACCACGTTCTGCTCGACCACCAGCGCCTCGACTTCGGCGAGACGGTTGCGGTCGCTGAAGTAGTAGCGGATCACCTCGGCCGGGTTCTCGTAGGACTGTGCGAACTCTTCGATCTGCTTGCGGATCTGGTCGGGCTTGGCCTGCAGGCCCTGCGCCTTGACGATCTCGCTGACGATCAGGCCGAGGCGCACGCGCTTCTCGGCCTGCTCCTTGAACGCGTCCGGCGGAACCGGGATGTTCTTGGTGTCGATGCCGCGCTGCTGCAGGTCGGCCATCGCGCGCTCGAGGAGCGCCTGGCCCTCGGACTCGACCAGCGCCTTGGGCAGCTCGAGCGAGGAGATGGCCGGCAGCGCGTCCATCACCGCCGACTTGGTGCGGGCGCGCAGGCGCTGCGCGACCTCGCGCTCGAGGTTGGCGCGCACGTCGGCGCGCATCTTCTCGACGCTGCCGTCGGCGATGCCGAACTGCTTCGCGAATTCCTCGTCGACCGCCGGCAGCACCGGCTGCTCGACCTGCTTGACGGTGACCTCGAACTGCGCGGTCTTGCCGGCGAGCTCGGCCGCGCCGTACTCGTCGGGGAACTTGACGTCGAAGCTGCGGCTCTCGCCGGCCTTCGCGCCGCGCACGCCGGTCTCGAAATCGGGGAGCATGCGGCCCTGGCCGATCTGGAACTGGAAGTCGGAGGCGGCGCCGCCCTCGAAGGGGACGCCGTCGACGCTGCCCTTGAAGTCGAGCGTGACGCGGTCTTCGTCCTGGGCGCCGCGATCGACCCCCTCCCAGCCGACACGCTGCTTGCGCAGGATGTCGATCGTGCGGTCGACCTCGGCCTCGCCCACTTCGCAGGTCGAGCGCTCGACCTCGATCGAGGCCACGTCGCCGAGCACCACGTCCGGGTAGACCTCGAAGGTGGCCGCGAAGCCGAGCTCGCCTTCGGCGGCGTCGTCGCGGCGCTCGATCGAGGGCTGGCCGGCAACGCGCAGCGAATGCTCTGCCACGGCGTCGGAGAAGGCGCGCGAAACCGCGTCGCCCAGCACCTCGGCGTGCACCTGCGGGCCGTAGGACTGCTCGATCATCTTCATCGGCACCTTGCCGGGGCGGAAGCCCGCCATCTTCACCGTGCGCGAGAGCTTGCGCAGGCGGTCGGCGACCTCCTTGTCCACGTCGGCCACGGCCACCGCCATGGAAAGACGTCGTTCGAGGGTGCCGGTCGTTTCGAGTTGGGTAGCCATCGTTGAAAGAAATCCGTTGTCGAGGGGTGTTCGTGTGCGATCCGTGCCGCTTCCCGCACCGAAAGCGCCACCCGCGTGGTGCGGCCGAAAGGACTCGAACCTTCACGCCTTGCAGCGCCAGGACCTAAACCTGGTGCGTCTACCAATTCCGCCACGGCCGCGAAACCCGTCATTGTATCGGAACCGCGGGACGCACCCTGTACCAGGCCACGTAGAGTGCCGGCACGAACAGCAGCGTGAGCACCGTGGCGACGATCAGCCCGCCCATGATGGCCACCGCCATCGGCCCCCAGAGCACGTCGCCAGACAGCGGGATCATCGCCAGCACGGCGGCCGCCGCGGTCAGGCAGATCGGCCGGAAACGCCGGACCGCGGATTCGCGCACCGCTTCCCACCGCGTGCTGCCCGCCTCGAGGTCCTGCCGGATCTGGTCGACCAGGATCACGGTGTTGCGCATGATCATCCCGCCCAGCGCGATGGTGCCGAGCATCGCCACGAAGCCGAAGGGACGTCCCGACAGGAGCAGCGCCGCGGCCACGCCGATGATTCCCAGCGGCGCGGTCAGCAGCACCATGATCGACAGCGAGAAGCGGCGCAGCTGGATCATCAGCAGCGCGACCACCAGCGCCAGCATCAGCGGCATGCCGGCGGCGATCGAGCCCTGCGCCTTGGCGTTGTCCTCGGCGGGGCCGCCGACCTCGATCCGGTAGCCGTCGGGAAGCTGTGCGCGGACCGGGGCCAGCCTGGGGTCGATCCGCCCGGCCAGGTCGGGGGCCTGTACGCCCTCCACCGCGTCGGCCCGCACCGTCAGCGTGGGCGTGCGGCTGCGGCGCCAGAAGATCGGCTCCTCCATCACCTCCTCGAGGGTGGCGACCTGCGAGAGCGGCACCGTCCGGCCCAGCGCGGTGCGCACCGGCAGGTTGCCGAGATCGGCGGGATTGGTGCGCTCGCCCTCGGGGGCGCGCAGCACCACCTCGATCAGCCGGTCGTCCTCGCGGAACACGCCGAGCGTGGTCCCCGACACCGCCGCGCCAAGCGTCCTTGCGACCTGGGCGCTGGTCAGGCCGATGGCGCGCGCCTTCGCCTGGTCGATCTCGATCCGCACCGCGGGGGCGCGCTCGCCCCAGTCCGCATGCGGGTCGATGGTGTCCGGATCGGTGCGGATCACGTCGGCCACCAGCGCTCCGATCCGCTTGAGCTCGGCGGGATCCGGACCCATCACCCGGAACTGGACCGGGTAGGCGACCGGCGGGCCCAGCGGCGTGCGGAAGGCGCGCGTGCGGACCTCCGGGAAGTCCTCCGCCAGCACGGTGCGCAGCCGCGCCAGCGCCCGGTCGCGCCCGGCGACGTCGTGCGTGAGGATGACGAACTGCGCGAAATTGGTCCTGAAAAGCTGCTGGTCCAGCGACAGGTAGTAGCGCGGCGAGCCGTTGCCGACGTAGCCGACATAGGTGGCGATGTCCTCGTCGTCGGCCAGACGCGCCTCCAGCCGGCGCGCCATCGCCTCGGTTGCCCGATAGCTCGAGCCCTCGGGAAGCCACATCTCCACCAGGATCTCGGTGCGGTTGGACGACGGGAAGAACTGCTTCTCTGTGGCGGCCATTCCCGCCGCCCCCAGCACCAGCGAGGCCACGGTCGCGCCGATCGTCAGCCAGCGATGGCGCATGCACCACTCGATGGTCGTGCGCAGGCGCCGGTAGAAACGGCTGTCGAAGAGTTCGTGCGCGCCGCGGTGCTCCTCGAGCAGCCAGGTGCCGAGGAAGGGCGTGGCGCCGACCGCCGCGACCCAGGAGACCAGCAGCGCGATCGTGACCACCGCGAAGATCGCGAAGGTGTACTCGCCGGTGTTCGAGCGCGCAGTGGCGATCGGCAGGAAGCCGGACGCGGTGATCAGCGTGCCGGTCAGCATCGGGAAGGCGGTGCTGGTGTACGCGAAGGTCGCGGCGGAGAACTTGTCGAGCCCCTCCTCGATCTTGCGGGACATCATCTCCACCGCGATCATCGCGTCGTCGACCAGCAGCCCCAGGGCGATGACCAGGGCCCCGGTCGACACGCGGTGCAGCGCGATTCCGGTCCACGACATGATCGCGAAGGTGCCCGCCAGCACCAGAGGGATGGTCAGCGCGACCACCGCTCCTGCGCGCAGCCCCAGGCTGAGGAAGCTCACCGCGAGCACGATCGCGACCGCCTCGAGCAGGACCTTCATGAACAGGCCCACCGCGTTCTCGACGATCTTCGGCTGATCGGAAACCTTGGCGAACTCGACGCCCACGGGCAGCCGCGAGAGCATCCGGCCCATCGCCGCGTCCAGGTTGCGGCCCAGCGCCAGCACGTCGCCGTCGGCGGTCATCGAGACGCCCAGGCCGATCGCAGGCCGGCCGCCGAAGCGCATCGACTGCACCGGCGGATCCTGGTAGCCGCGCCACACCCGGGCGACGTCGCCCAGCGCGAGCGCGCGCCCGCCGACGTCCAGCCGCAGCGCGCGCACTTCCTCGACGCTGTCGAACTGGCCGGTGACCCGCAGCGGCACCGCCCGGCTCTCGCCCTCGACGCTGCCGGCGGGCGCCACCAGGTTCTGCGCCTGCAGCTGTGCGGCGATGGCCGCGGCGTCGATGCCCAGGCGCGCAAGCGACTGCGGCGAGATCTCGACGTAGATGCGCTCTTCCTGCAGGCCGAACAGCTCGATTTTCTGCACGTCGGGCACGCGCAGCAGCTCCTGGCGCACCTCCTCGACCAGGGTGCGCAGCTCGCCCATCGGGATGCCGTCGCCCGTGAACGCGTAGATGGTTCCGAAGACGTCGCCGAACTCGTCGTTGAAGAAGGGCCCGAGCACTTCCGCCGGCAGCGTGGCGCGGATGTCGCCGACCTTCTTGCGGACCTGGTACCAGATCTGCGGCACCTGCTTCGATGGCGCTGTGTCCTGCAGCTCCAGCACGATCAGCGACTCGCCGGCCTTGGAGTAGCTGCGAGTCCACTTGAAGTACGGAACCTCCTGCAGCTTCTTCTCGATGCGGTCGGTCACCTGCCGGTCCACCTGTTCGGCAGTGGCCCCAGGCCAGAGCGTGCGCACCACCATGCCGCGGAAGGCGAAGTCCGGATCCTCGCGCCGGCCGAGATCGAAGTAGGCGAGCGCGCCGGCGACCGCCACCACGAGCAGGAAGAACAGGGTCAGCTGCGGCTGCCGGATGGCGGCCGCTGAGAGATTGAAGCCCTTCATTGCGCGGCCCGTGCGTCGGGCAGGCGGACCTTCTGGCCGGCCACCAGCAGGTTGGCGCCGGCGACGACGACGCGGTCGCCCGGCGCAAGGCCTGCGACGATGCGCACGGAGTCGCCGTCCAGCCCCGCCGTGGTGACAGGCACATGGCGCACCGTCGAGGACGCGGGATCGACGATCCAGACGCGCGGCTGTCCGTCGAGCGTGTGCAGCGCCGACACCGGCAGCACGAAGGTCGCCTCCTGCCCCTCGCGGACGCTGGCAGCCACCGCGCTCATGCCGAGCGCCAGGCCCGAGGTGTCGCCCTCGAGGGCGAGGCGCATCGGATAGGTGCGCGAGGCGGGATCGGCGGCAGGGGAGATCTCGCGCACCCGCGCCGAAATCACGCGGTCGCCTGCGGCGGGCACGCGAACCTGCCAGCGCGACGCGCCGCGCGCGGCGGCCAGGTCGCGCTCGGGCACGTCCACCTTCGCCTCGATCTCGCCCGCACGGGCGATCCTCACCACCGGCTGACCCGCGGCCACCACCTGCCCCGCCTCGGCATCGACCGAGGCGACGAAGCCAGTCGCCTCGGCGCGCAGCAGTTCGTAGGACACAGCGTTCTGCGCCTGGCGAAGCTGGGCCTGCGCGGCCTCGACCCGC
Organism: Gammaproteobacteria bacterium; assembly: GCA_046569945.1. Taxonomy (GTDB): domain Bacteria; phylum Pseudomonadota; class Gammaproteobacteria; order Burkholderiales; family Burkholderiaceae_E; genus Quisquiliibacterium. The sequence goes on from JBKHVS010000076.1 coordinate 10,086, forward strand.
GCCTGCGCCGAATCCCTTGCGGCCAGGAAACGCTCCAGCCCCGCCTGGCTGAGGTAGCCGCGCCCATGCAGCTCCTGCTGCCGGGCGAGTTCGGCCTGCGTCAGGCGAGCATCGGTGCGGGCCGCCGACAGGGCTGCCTGCGCGCCCGCGAGCGCAGCTGCTGTGTCGGAGGGATCCAGGCGCGCAAGGGGCTGGCCGGCGGTGACCCGGTCGCCCACCGACACGAGGCGCTGCGCGATCTTGCCCCCGATCCGGAAGGCGTGGACGGTCTCGACGCGGGGGCGCAGCTCGCCGGGCAGACGCAGTTCCGAGCCGACCTGCTGCGGCTGCGCGACCACTGCGCGCACCGGCCGCACGGGGTCGACGGGCTGCGGTTCCGGGCGCTTGCACGCGGCAAGGGCCAGCGGCAGGAGGAGGAGCAGGCGGGCAAGGCGCATGTCGGCATCGCCCGCGCTCGGCGGGCACTTTTAATGACTTTCCGGTCATTAAATCATGGATTGCTGCGCTCGGATGCGGACGTTGCAGCCTTGCCTACAATCCGACGCATGCACGCCACGCCCGCGCCCGGCCTCGTCACCGGCATCGATCACTACGAGAACTTCCCGGTGGCCTCGGTGCTGGTGCCGCGCCCCCTGCGCCCCGCGCTGATCGCCCTCTACCGCTTCGCCCGCTACGCGGACGACGTCGCCGACGAAGGGGACGCAGCGCCCCAGGCCCGCCTGGCCGAACTCGACAGGCTCGAAGCTGCGCTGGACGGCACGGCGGCCCCCGACCATCCGGTCGTGGCGCAGCTGCGGCCCCACCTTGCGGAACGCGGCCTGTCGGCCAGCGCCTGCCGCGCGCTGCTCTCCGCCTTCCGGCAGGACGTCACCGTGACCCGCTACCGGGACTTCCGGGAGCTGCTCGACTACTGCCGGCGTTCGGCGGATCCGGTCGGCCACCTCGTCCTCGAGCTCTTCGGCTGCCGCACGCCGCAGGCCGAGCCGCTGTCGGATGCGATCTGCACCGCGCTCCAGCTGGTCAACTTCCTGCAGGACGTCGACTCCGACTGGCGGCGCGGCCGTCTCTACCTGCCCCTCGAGTCGCTGGCGCGCGAAGGGCTGGATGCGCAGGACGTCGGCGCCGCGGTGGACGCCGGCGCGGCCGGGCCCGCGCTGCGCCGATGCATCGCCGCCGAGGCGCAGCGGGCCGGCGCGCTGCTAGAATCCGGCGCGCCGCTGCTGCGCCAGGTTCCGCGGCGCCTGGCCTGGGAGCTGCGCGCCACGCTGGCCGGCGCGCGGCGGATCCTCGAGCTGCTCGAGGCCGGCGGACACGACCCGATCGCCTGCCGGCCGCGGCTGCGCTGGCGGGATGCCCCCGCCCTCCTTCGCCTGATGCACAGCCCGCCCCGAGTCCGATGAGCCCCGACGAGTACTGCCAGGACAAGGCCGCGCGCAGCGGGTCCAGCTTCTACTACAGCTTCGTCTTCCTGCCCCGGCCGCAGCGCAGCGCGATCACCGCGCTCTACGCCTTCTGCCGCGAGGTGGACGACGTGGTCGACGAAAGCACCGACACCGGCCTGGCCCGCACCCGGCTCGCCTGGTGGCGCCAGGAGCTCGGACGCCTGTACGCGGGAACGCCCCAGCACCCGGTGACCCGGGCGCTGCAGCCGCACCTCCAGCGCTATGCGATCGACCGCGGCCGGCTGGAGGAGATCATCGACGGCATGGAGATGGACCTCGAGCAGGACCGCTACCTGGACTTCGAGGGGCTGCGTCTCTACTGCCACCGCGTCGCGGGCGTGGTGGGGACGCTGTCGGCGGGCATCTTCGCCGATGGCGACCAGGGCTGCCGCGACTATGCCGAGTCCCTCGGACTGGCGCTGCAGCTCACCAACATCATCCGCGACGTCGGCGACGACGCCCGGCGCGGGCGCATCTACCTGCCGATCGACGACCTAAGGCGCTTCGGGGTGGCCGCCCACGAGATCCTCGCGGCGCGCAGCAGCGAGGCCTTCGTCGAGCTGATGCGCTTCCAGGCGCAGCGGGCGCGCTCGCACTACCGCGCGGCCTTCGATGCGCTGCCTCGCGCCGCCGTGCGCGCGCAGCGCCCGGGCCTGATCATGGCCGCCGTCTACGCCACGCTGCTCGACGAGATCGAGGACGACGGCTTCCAGGTGCTGCGGCACCGGGTCGCCCTGCCCCCGGCCCGCAAGCTGTGGATCGCCTGGCGGACCTGGCTGCGCCGCAGCCCGCCCAGGATCCGCGGCGGATGAGGGTCGGCATCGTCGGCGCCGGCTGGGCGGGTCTCGCCGCGGCGCTGGCGCTTGCCGGGCGCGGCATCGAGGTGAGCCTCTACGACGCCGCGCCGGCAGCGGGAGGGCGCGCGCGCAGCGTATCGCTGGACACCGCGCTCGGCCGCTTCACGGTCGACAACGGCCAGCACCTGATCGTCGGCGCCTATCGCGAAAGCCTGGCGCTCGCCGCGGCGCTCGGCAGCGACCGGCTGCTGCGGCGGATCCCGCTCGCGCTGTCCTCGCCCTCGGGGCTGTCGCTGCGCGCCGCGCCGCTGCCGGCGCCGCTGCACCTCGGCTGGGCGCTGCTGCGCGCCCGCGGCCTGGGCCCCGGCGGGCGGCTGGCCGCCGTCCGGCTGATGGCCGGGCTGCGCCGGACGGGCTGGCGCCCCCGGCCCGGGGAGACCGTCGCCGGCCTGCTCGAGCGCTTTCGCCAGCCGGCCGCGCTGGTCGAGCGCCTCTGGGCGCCGCTGTGCATCGGCGCCCTGAACACGCTGCCGGGGGCGGCCTGCGCCGCCGCGTTCGCCACGGTGCTGCACGACACGCTCGGCGGCGCGCGCCAGGATTCGGATTTCGTGATCGCGGACGTCCCGCTGGGCAGGCTGCTGCCGGAGCCCGCGCTGGAGCGCCTTGCCGCGCAGGGCGCGGCGATCCGCCTGCGCACGCCGGTGCGCAGGCTCTTACGGGATGCCGGCGGCTGGCGGATCGGCGACGATCGCTTTGCCCGGCTGCTGCTGGCACTGCCGCCCTGGTCGGCGGCCGGCCTGCTGGAGGCCTCCGGGCTGCCGTCCGGCCGCCTGCACGAATTCGCCCCCGAGCCGATCGCCACCGGCTGGGCGCTGTGGCGCGCCGGCGCCGCACCGAAGCTGCCGGGATGGAGCCTGCTCGACGAGGATGCTTCGCGCGATCACCATGGCCAGTGGCTGTTCGACCGGGGCATCGTGCAGCCGGACGACGAACGCCGGGGCAGCGCCGGCAGCGCCCGCCTCGCGGGCATCGTCATCAGCGCCGCAAGCCGGCTCGACCGCCTCCCCGCCGGCGCGCTGGCCGCGGGGCTCGCCTCGCAGCTGCGGGCGGCCTTCGGCGGCCCGCCCCCCGACGACCTGAGGATCGTGACCGAGCGCCGGGCGACCTTCCGCTGCACACCGCAGCGCCCGCGGCTGGACCCCGGATGCCTGCAGGCGGCGGCCCCCGGGCTGTGGCTGGCGGGAGACTGGCTCTGGGACGATTACCCTGCGACGCTGGAGGCCGCGGTGCGCAGCGGCCTGGACGCGGCGCGGCGGATCGCCGGATCGATCGGGCCGGCGGCGCCTGCCGGCTGATCGCGGCGGCCGCCGGTTGCGGCGATCGAGGCGGCCAGCGCGCCGCGCCCCACGCTGCCAGGTCCTGGCGGCTCCCCGGCTCCCCGGCTCCCCGGCTCTCCTGCTTCTCAGCCCCAGGCGGCGGCGATCGCCTCGTCGACGCGGTCCAGCGCCACGGTCTCCAAGCCTTCGACCGGACGCTTGGGCGCGTTCGCCCTGGGAATCAGCAGCTTCGAGAAGCCCAGCTTGGCCGCCTCGCGCAGCCGCTCCTGGCCGCGCGGCGCAGGCCGGATCTCCCCGGCCAGCCCGACCTCGCCGAACACCGCCAGCCCGCGCGGCAGAGGCCGGCTCTTGAGCGACGAGACGATGGCGAGCAGCACCGCGAGGTCTGCCGCCGGCTCGCCGATGCGCACGCCGCCCACCGCGTTGATGAAGACGTCATGGTCATAGAGCGCGACGCCCGCATGCCGGT
>JBKHVS010000077.1:0-13739 GCA_046569945.1 Gammaproteobacteria bacterium
CTGCGGCGTCCTCGATGGAGCTGCCCGCAAGGTCGGCGCGCAGGGTCAGCGACAGCAGGTCCAGGGTCTCCCTGGCGCCCTCCATGCCCTGGGTCAGCCCGAGCGTCTCCGCGATGCGTCCCAGCTGCGAGAGGCTCGCGTCGGCAACCAGCTCGACGCGCCCGGCGCGCCAGGCGGCGCGGGCGATCCGCACCGTTCCGAACCCGCCCTCCAGCGCCGCCGCGCCGACGCGCACCGCGATGCCGCCGGTCTCCTGCGCAATCTCCACCGGGACCGGCGCCGCCAGCCGCGCAGGCACCGTTCCGGTCACCGTCAGCTCGCCGAGCTGGCCGCTCCAGCGGCCATCCGCTGCCAGTCCGCCCGAAAGTGCAGCCGCCAGCCCGGAGCGCTCCGCGTCGACGGCGGCGCGCAGCGCGTGCCGGCGCACGCTGCCGTCCCCGTCGATCCGCAGCGCGCGGATCGCAGCGCCGCCTGCCACCAGCTCGCGCGCATCGATCCGCAGCGTCACCGGGGCCTCCGCGTAGGACGCAGCAGCTGCAGGCAGCTGCAGGCCCAGCGTCACGCCGCGGACGCTGGCCGCCGTGCCCAGCGAAAGCGCGTCACCCCTTGCGCTCAAGGTGATTCCGGGAGCGGCGAACCGGCCGGAGACCTCGCCTTCGGCCGACAGCGCCCCGCCCAGTCCTGCGTTCCCGATCAGGGGATCGAGCTCCGCCAGCGCAGGCGCGCGCAGGCGGAAGCTCAGTCGGTCGCCGGCCGCGCCCAGCCCGCCGCTCGCCTCCAGGCGGGTGCGGCCGAAGCCGGCGTCGAGCCGCGACAGCCGCAGCCTGAGCGCGTCGAGGGACTCGATGCCCAGCCTGAACCCGTCGAGGCTGCCCTCGAGGGCGGCGCGCACCGGCAGCCCGGCGAGCGCGCCGCGCGCAAGCTCCAGCCCGCCCCGCAGCGAGGCGGCTTGCCCCGTGCCGGCCGCATCTGGAATCGTTCCGCTGAGGGACCACCGTCCGTCGACGCTGCCCTCCAGGCGGGCCAGCCACGGCGGCACGTCGGCCGCCGCCTTGCCGCCGGCGGCCGCGAGCAGCGCCGGCAGCCGCGACGGATCCAGCCGCTCGAAGCTGCCCTCGAGCTTCAGCGCGTGCGGCGCCTTCGTCCCGGCGGAGCCCGAAAGGGCCAGGACGGCGCCGCCGCCCGCCTTGCCGGCGGAGAGCCGCGCGCGCTCCACCTCGAGCAGCTCGCCGGCCAGCCGTCCGCGCGCCTGCAGGGACATGCCGTCGCGCCGGGCGTCCGAGAGGTCGACCGAGAAGCGCTCGCCGTCGCTCCCGGCCCGGCCCGCCAGCGACGAAGCCGGCAGCCCGGAGGAGACCGCGGCGAGATCCAGCCGCGAGACAGCCAGTTCCATCGCCACCCAGGGCAGCTTCGCGCCCGCAAGCGCCAGGCTGCGCGCCGGATCGACCCGCAGATCGCCGGACACCCGGCCGCCGCCGGGAAGTTCCAGGTCGAGCCCCGAGACCGCAAGACCCCCGGCGGCGTCCCAGCGCAGGCCTGCGGCGAGCCGGTGCACCGGCAGCGCCGCCTGGTCCAGCGGCCCGGGAATGGAATTCTCCAGCGCCACACGCCCGGCGAAGCCCCCCGCCGCAGCCCCGTCCTTCGAAGTCTCGTCCTTCGCCGTCCCGTCCCTTGAAGACGGCTCCAGGTTCGCCTTCCCCGTGATCCGGGTGCGCCTGCCCTCGGTCAGCCCCAGGGCCGCCAGGTCGAGGCCCTCCGCCTCCAGCGCGGCGGCCAGCAGCGGCTGGACCGCGAAGGGGCTCAGGGTGAGCCGCGCGGTCGCCGTGCCTGCGGCCACGTCGGTCGGCGCGATCCCGGCGTCCACCCGCAGCTCCGTGAGATCGCCGCCCAGGCTCGCCAGGATCGGCAGCTCGCCGTCCGGTCGCAGCAGCCCGACGGCCAGCTCCAGCGCCGTCTCGTAGGGCGGCGTGTCGCGCAGCATGCCCGACAGGCGCGCATGGCCCCAGTCGCTGTCCGCCTCGAGCCGGGCGACCTCGTAACGGCCGCGCGCGTAGCGTGCCTCGAGCTCGACCGCGCGCAGCTCGATCGGCGCCCCCTGCGCCGGCTCGACGCGCAGGCTGTCGATGCGCAGCGCGCGCAGCCGCAGCGACAGGGGCAGCGAGAGGCTGCCCGGCGGCGACGCGGGCTCGGCGGACGGGGCCAGCCGCACCCTCACCGAGGCGGCGCTCAGCCCGGAGAGATCGATCTCGCCGCGCAGCAGCGACCAGGGCTGCCAGCCCGCGCGCACCTCGCGCAGTTCGAGCTCCAGCGCGGGTTCCTCGAGGTGTCCCCGCCAGCGCAGCGCGCCGATCTCCAGGCGCCCGAGGAAGCTGCCGCGCACCTCGTCGGCCTCGAGCCGGCCGCCGGTCGCCGCCACCGCACGATCGAAGGCCCAGCGCAGGGCCTCGGGCCGTGAAGCGGTCCAGGCGAGCGCCCCCAGCGCCAGCAGCAGCGCCGCAAGCAGCCAGAGGGCGATCTTCGGAGCGGTGCGCATCTCAGAAGCTGTAGCCGACGGAGAAGTGGAAGCGCCAGCGCCGGTCGCGATCGGCATAGGCCGCGTCCAGGTTCACCGGCCCGATCGGGGAGCGCCACCGCAGTCCGACGCCGGTGCCGCGCACCGCTTTCCAGTCGGACCACCGGTCGGCGGCGTTGCCGACGTCGATGAAGCCCGCGCCGTACCAGTTGCCGACGATCGGATGCTGGTACTCGAGGCTGGCCAGCGCCAGCACCCGGCCGCCGACCACCGCCTCCCCCTGCGGCACGCCCAGGCTCTGGTAGCGGTAGCCGCGGACCGACTGGGCGCCGCCGACACGGAACAGGTTCTCGCTGGGGATGCCCTCGCGGCCCTGCGATAGCACCATGCCGGCCTCGAGCAGCCCGACCAGCACGCCGCCCTCGAGCGTGCTGCCCTCCGGCATCGGCCAGAAGCGCATCGCGCGGCCATAGGCCCGCACGAAGCTCGCGTCGGAGCCCAGTCCCTTCGCGGCGCCGGAGAGCTGGGCGCTCACGGTGTAGCCGCTGCGCGGATCGAGCCGGGAGTCCAGCCTGCGCAGCGCCCAGGCATAGCCCAGCGTGAGCGCCTGGCTGCGCGCGGTCTGCGCCGCCCGCCCCATGCCGGGCTCCACCGAGCTGCGTTCGGTCTGGTACTGCAGCGACAGGAAGTACTCGATGTCGTCGCGGCGGCCGCCCCGGCCGAAGTACAGCGTGTTCTTGTCGGTGAGCTCGCCCGACACCTCGAAGCGCTCGCTGCGCACCCCGGTCTGCCAGCGATGCGCGCTGGCGTCCCAGGGCGTGCGCCCGTCGACGAACACCCTGCGGCGCACCTGCTCCAGCAGCGCCCCGGATTCCACGATCCAGCCGCGCCCGAGCACGTTGCGGTGCTCGTAGCCGAGCAGGCCGCGCGCGCCCTGGTCGGTGCTGTAGCCCACGCCGGTGGTCACGCGCTGCGCCGGGCGCTCGCGCAGCTCGGCCACGATCGGAACCGTGGTGCGCTCGGGATCTGCCTCGACCGCGGCCAGGTCGGGCAGCACGCTGACGCCGCTGAAATAGCCGTCGGAACGCAGCCGTTCCTGGTAGACGAGCAGCCGATCGAAGGAATAGGGATCGCCTTCGCGCCAGGGGCGCAGGTCATCGACGATCGATCGCGGGTAGCGCTCGAGCCCGCGCACCGACAGGCCGCCGAAGCCCAGCCGCGGGCCGCTGTCGACGCCCACCCGCAGCTGTGCCGCGGTGGTTTCCGGGTTGACCTCGGCAAGACTGTCGGCGATGCGCGCCCTCAGGTAGCCGCGCTGCTGGAGCTGCTCGAGCAGCTGCCGCTTGCCGAGCTGCCACTCGCCGACGCGGAAGAAGCTGCCCTCGCCGAGCGGCCATGCCTCGTTCAGCAGATCGGCGACGGGCTCCCCGGCGGCCTCGCCCTCGACCGCGAGCGTCATCCTGGAGACCGTGGTGCGCGCGCCGGCGTCGAGCTCGATGCGCACCTCCGGAAGCCCGTCGGGGCCGTCGACCCTGGTGACCGTCGCCTGCGCGGAGAAGAAGCCCGCCGCCCGCGCGATCGCCTCGGCCTCCTCGCGGGCGCGCTCGACGAAGAGCGCCATCTGGTCGGGTTCGAACTGCGGGTCGGTCCGCCAGCGGCCGAGCAGCGTCTGGCTGCGGATCGCGTCGACCAGCTCCTCGGGAGCGTCGATTGCGATCCGGTAGTTCTCCCGCTGGCCCTGCGCCCTTGCCTGCATCGCGCAGGCCAGCAGCAGGGCCGCGGCGATCGTTGCGAAGCGCCGGTGACGGATGCCGCGCCGGCCCATCGCAACGCGCCCGGTCAGACCACGACGGTGGCCGCCCCGCCCGGCGCCCGCTCGACGATCTCGCCGATCCGCCACACGGTCTCGCCGGCGCCCTGCAGCCGGGTGAGCGCCTCGTCGGCATCGTCGGCAGCGACCACGACCGCCATCCCGATGCCGCAGTTGAAGACGCGGTGCATCTCCTCGTCCGCGATGCCGCCGTGGCGCTGCAGCCAGTCGAACAGCGGCGGCATCTGCCAGGCGTCGCGGTACAGCCGGGCAGCCACCGCCTCCGGCAGCACGCGGGGCACGTTCTCGACCAGCCCGCCGCCGGTGATGTGGGCCATCCCCTTGACCGGCAGGTGCTGCATCAGCTCGAGCAGCGGCTTGACGTAGATCCGGGTCGGCGCCATCACGGCATCCGCGAACGAGCGCCCGTGGAAATCGTCCTGCATCTGGGGAGCGTCGATGCGCCCCCAGGCGCGCTCGATCACCTTGCGCACCAGCGAGTAGCCGTTGGAATGCGCGCCGTCGGACGCCAGGCCGAGCACGACGTCGCCGGGCTCGATGCCGCGTCCGTCGATGATCTTCGACTTCTCCACCGCGCCCACCGCGAAGCCGGCCAGGTCGTACTCGCCGTCCGGGTACATGCCCGGCATCTCCGCGGTCTCGCCGCCGATCAGCGCGCAGCCGGCCAGCTCGCAGCCGCGGGCGATGCCGCCGACCACGCGCGCCGCGGTGTCGACGTCGAGCCGGCCGCAGGCGAAGTAGTCGAGGAAGAACAGCGGCTCGGCTCCCTGCACCAGGATGTCGTTGACGCTCATGCCGACGAGGTCGATGCCGATGCCGTCGTGGCGGTCGAGCGCGAAGGCCAGCCGCAGCTTGGTGCCCACGCCGTCGGTGCCGGAGACCAGCACCGGCTCCCGGTAGCGCTTGGGAATCTCGAACAGCGCGCCGAAGCCGCCGATGCCGCCGAGCACGCCTTCGCGCAGCGTGCGCCGGGCCAGGGGCTTGATGCGCTCGACCAGCGCGTCGCCGGCGTCGATGTCGACTCCGGCATCCTTGTAGGACAACGATGAACTCATGGGATACTCGCAGCGCCCCGCGCCCGCCGAAGGCGGACCCCGCAGGCCGATAGAATGATCCCGAATTGTAGTCGCTGGGCGGCCGGCGCCCCCGCCCCGGGCCCGGCAAACCGCGGCCGCCCCCGCCTCACCCCACAGAGCCCCCTGCGTCCGCCCCTGCCGTCCAGATGAATCTCACCCCTGCGCAACGCCAGGCCCTGCTCTGGGCCTCGGTCGCCGCCCTGCTGGTCTGGGCGCTGGCCGAGCTCGGGCCGGTGCTCACGCCATTCGTGGCCGCGGCGGTGCTGTCCTATGCGCTGGAGCCCGGCGTGCGCTGGCTCGCTGCGCACCGGGTGCCGCGGGTGCTCGCCGTGCTGGCGGTGATGCTGGTCGCGCTGGTGGCGATCGTGGCCATCCTGCTGATCCTGCTGCCCATCGTGCAGAACGAGATCGCCCAGGTCCGCGTGCGCTTCCCCATGCTGGTCGACGTGGTCACCCAGCAGCTGCTGCCCTGGATCAACCGGACCTTCCGGCTCGAGCTGCGCCTGGACGCGGAGGCGATCCGGAACTGGCTCGCCCAGCACCTGGCTGACAGCGGCCAGGACTTCGCCGCGATGCTGTTCGACTACGTCCGCTCGGGCTGGTCGGCTGCCATCCAGGTGATCGGCCTGGTGTTCCTGGTGCCGGTGGTGATGTTCTTCCTGCTGCTCGACTGGCCGGCGTTCACCGGGCGGGCGGCGGAGCTCGTTCCGCCGCGCTGGCGCGACAGCGCCTTCGACCTGCTCGACGAGATCGACGCGCTGCTGGGCCAGTACCTGCGCGGCCAGATGATGGTGATGATCGCGCTGGCCGCCTACTACTCGATCGGGCTGCTGCTCGCCGGCTACGATCTCTGGCTGCCGATCGGCGTGCTCACCGGACTTCTGGTGGTGGTGCCCTACCTGGGCTTCGCGCTCGGCGCGGTGTTCGCGCTGATCTCCGGCATGCTCCAGCTGGGCGCGCTGCACGGACTGGTGGCCACCCTGGTCGTCTATGGCGTCGGCCAGTGGGTCGAGAGCTTCGTGCTGACGCCGCGCCTGGTGGGCGAGCGCATCGGCCTGCACCCGGTGGCAGTGATCCTCGCGCTGCTGGCCTTCGGCGCCCTGTTCGGCTTCGTCGGCGTGCTGATCGCGCTGCCGCTGTCGGCGGTGGTGGCCGTCGGCCTCAAGCGGCTGCGCCGCGCCTGGCTCGGCAGCGATTTCTACCGGAACGGATGAGCCAGCTCGCCCTCGACCTGCTCGCGGTCGCGCCGCCCACCCTCGGCAACTTCGTCGCGGGCAGCAACGGCGAGTGCCTCGCCTGCCTGCGCGCGCTCGCGGAAGGCGACCGCGCCCAGCGGCTGGTCTACCTCTGGGGCCTTCCCGGCAGCGGCCGCAGCCACCTGCTTCGCGCGCTGGCCGGCAGCGGCGGCCGCCTGCTCCGCCCGCAATCGCCACTCGGCGACTTCGCCTTCGACGACGACTGCCCGCTGTACCTTGCCGACGACGTGCAGCGGCTGGACGGGGAGCGGCAGAAGGCGCTGTTCCACCTGATCAACCAGGTCCGCGCCGCACCCTCGGCCGCGCTGGTCGCCAGCGGCGACGCTCCGCCGCTGGGCCTGCAGCTGCGCGACGACCTGCGCACGCGCCTGGGCTGGGGGCTGGTCTTCGAACTGCACCTGCTCTCGGACGAGGAGAAGGCGGCCGCGCTGCGCACCGTGGCCGCCGAGCGCGGCGTCACCGTGTCAGCGGATGTCGTGCCGTGGCTGCTGACCCACACCTCGCGCGACATCCGGGTGCTCGCCGAGCTGTTCGACGCGCTCGACCGGCATGCGCTCGCCCGCAAGCGCCCGATCACCCTGCCTCTGCTGCGCGACTGGCTGCAGACCGACGAAGGCCGAGGCTTCGGGCGCCGACCCGCCAGCGGCCAGGACTGATAAAATCCCCGAGAAATCATGCGCTTGGCACTCTTCGACCTCGACAACACGCTGCTGCCCCTCGACAGCGACTACCAATGGGGCAGCTTTCTCGAGCGCATCGGCGCGGTCGACGCGCAGTCCCACCGCCTCGAGAACGACCGCTTCTACCGCGAGTACGTCGACGGCACCATGGACATCCGGGAGTTCCTCGAATTCCAGCTCGCGCCGCTGGCAGCCAACTCCTGCGAACGCCTCACCGCCTGGCACCGGCAGTTCATGGACGAGGTCATCCTGCCCGCGATCCGCCCGCAGGCCCGCGCGCTGATCGCCGGGCACGCAGATCGCGGCGACCTCTGCGCGATCATCACCGCCACCAACGAGTTCGTCACCGGCCCGATCGCCCGTGAGTTCGGCATCGAGCACCTGATCGCCACCCGGGTCGAATGCCAGGACGGCCGGTACACCGGCCGCTACGTCGGCACCCCCACCTATCGCGAAGGCAAGGTCGCCCGCCTCGACGACTGGCTGCACGCGCTGGGCCATGACTGGGGCAGCTTCGAGCGCTCCTGGTTCTACAGCGACTCCGCCAACGACATCCCGCTCCTTTCGCGCGTCTCCGACCCGGTCGCCACCAACCCGGACTCCCGGCTCGAGGCGCATGCCCGCGCCCAGGGCTGGTCCGTCCTACGATTGTTCGAATGATCCGAAAATTCATCGACCGCCTGCTGGGGCGGAAATCCGCGGCGAGCGAATCCGCCGCCCCCGGCGCCGGCCAGGCGCCGGACCCGGTCTCCCGGCAGATGGTCAGCTACTCCGGTTCGGAGCAGGGCGTCCACCTGGCCGACGTCTCGTCCGCGGCGATCCGCACCTGCGAAACCCTGCAGAAGGCCGGCTACAAGGCCTTCGTCGTCGGCGGCGGAGTGCGAGACCTGCTGCTCGGGCTCAAGCCCAAGGACTTCGACGTGGCCACCGACGCCACGCCCGAGGACGTCACCAAGCTCTTCCGCCGCTCCAGGCTCATCGGCCGCCGCTTCCAGATCGTCCACGTGATGCACGGCCGCGAGACCATCGAGGTCTCCACCTTCCGGGCGCTGCGCAACGACGCCGACACCGACGAGCACGGCCGGGTGCTGCGCGACAACGTCTGGGGCTCGCAGGCCGAGGATGCGGCCCGCCGCGACTTCACCATCAACGCCCTCTACTACGACCCCGTGGCCGACGTGATCCTCGACTGGCACGACGGGGTCAAGGACATCCACCGGCGGGTGATCCGGATGATCGGCGACCCGGCAACCCGCTACCGCGAGGACCCGATCCGCATGCTGCGCACCGCGCGCTTCGCGGCCAAGACCGGCTTCGCGATCGAGGAAGCCACCCGCGCGCCGATCCGCGAGCTCGCACCGCTGATCCACAACGTGCCGGCCGCGCGCCTGTTCGACGAGATGCTCAAGCTGCTGCAGTCGGGGCACTCGCTGGAGAGCCTGCAGCAGCTGCGCAACGAGGGCCTGCACCACGGCCTGCTGCCGCTGCTCGACGTGATCCTGGAGCAGCCCGACGGCGAGCGCTTCATCCACGTGGCGCTGACCCGCACCGACGAGCGGGTGCTCGAGGGCAAGTCGGTGTCGCCCGGCTTCCTGTTCGCTACGCTGCTGTGGCAGCAGGTGCGGGTGCGCTGGAACGAGCGCGTGGCCCGCGGCGAACAGTCGATCCCGGCGCTGCACGCGGCGATCGACACCGTGGTCGACGAGCAGAGCGAGAAGCTCGCCATCCAGAAACGCATCATCGCCGACATGCGCGAGATCTGGGCGCTGCAGCCGCGCTTCGGCCGCCGCACCGGCGGCGCCCCCTACCGGCTGCTCGAGCACCTGCGCTTCCGTGCCGGCTACGATTTCATGATCCTGCGCTGCGACGCGGGCGAGGCTGCGGCCGAGCTCGGCGCGTGGTGGACCCGCTTCATCGACGCCGACGGCCCGACGCGCCAGCAGCTGATGGAGCAGGCGCCGTCCGCCGGCCCGGCGCGCAAGCGGCGCCGGCGCCCGGCGCGGCAGTCCCAGGGCGAAGGCGGCAGCGGAGATTCCGGTGCCCGCGCGCCCGGGGCCGCCGCCCCGGCGCGCCCCCCGGCCGACGCCGGCTGAGACTGCGGCGCGGCCTTGGACGCGACTGCGGCGTGGATCGGGCTGGGCGCCAACCTCGGTGACGCGCAGGGCGCCATCGTCGAGGCGCTTGCCGGCATCTCCCTGATCGAGGGCACGCGCCTTGCCGCCGTGTCCTCGCTGTACCGCAGCGCGCCGGTCGACGCCGAGGGTCCCGACTTCCTCAATGCCGTGGCCCGGGTCGACACCACCCTGCCCCCCGAAGCGCTGCTCGATGCGCTCCAGGCGATCGAGCGCGACCACGGCCGCCAGCGCAGCCATCGCAACGCCCCCCGCACGCTGGACCTCGACCTGCTCGCCTGGGGCGACGCCGTTTCGGCCAGCCCCCGGCTGACGCTGCCGCACCCACGGATGCACCTGCGCGCCTTCGTGCTGGTTCCGCTCGCCGAGCTCGACCCCGGCCTGCGGCTGCCCGGCCTGCCGCCGCTGCCCGCGCTGCTGGCGGGCTGCGCCGGCCAGCGCCTCGGCCGGACCCTGCCGGCCGAGACCCTGCTTTCGCTGGTCTCGCAGACCTCCGCTGCCGCCGCCAAACGATGAACACCATCCCGCTCCAGACGGTCGCGCTGCTGGCCGCGTCGAACGTCTTCATGACTTTCGCCTGGTACGGCCACCTGAAGAACCTCTCGGCCAAGCCCTGGTACGTGGCGGCGCTGGTCAGCTGGGGCATCGCGCTGTTCGAGTACCTGCTGCAGGTGCCGGCCAACCGGATCGGCTACGGCCACTTCACCCTCGCCCAGCTGAAGATCATCCAGGAGGTGATCACGCTGGCAGTGTTCGTGCCCTTCGCGGTCGTCTACATGCAGCAGCCGCTCAAGCTCGACTACCTCTGGGCCGCGCTGTGCCTGCTCGGCGCCGTCTACTTCATCTTCCGCTCATGAACGCTCCCGCCTCCCCCTTCGAACGCTACCGTCACATCGTCGTCGAGGGGCCGATCGGCGCCGGCAAGACCTCGCTGGCCCGCCGCATCGCCGAGCGCTTCGGCGGCACGCCCGTGCTCGAGGAGCCGGCGGAGAACCCCTTCCTCGAGCGCTTCTACCGCGACGGCCGGCGCTATGCGCTGCCGGCCCAGCTGTTCTTCCTGTTCCAGCGCGTCAATCAGCTGCGCGACCTGGCCCAGCGCGACCTCTTCTCGGAGGCGCTGGTCGGCGACTTCCTGCTGGACAAGGACCCGCTGTTCGCCCGGCTCACGCTGGACGACGACGAGCTCGCGCTCTACCAGCAGATCTTCGACAGCCTGCGGCCGCAGTCACCGGTGCCGGACCTGGTCATCTACCTGCAGGCGCGGCCTGAGACGCTCTACGAGCGCATCCGGCGCCGCGGCATCCCGATGGAATCCGACCTGTCGGAGGCCTACCTGCGCGGCCTGGTCGACGCCTACAGCCGCTTCTTCCATCACTACGATGCAGCGCCGCTGCTGATCGTCAACACCGAGCACCTGAACCCGGTGGAGAACGACGACGACTTCTCGCTGCTGGTGCGCCAGCTGCTCGAGATGCGCGGCCGGCGGGTGTTCTTCAGCCTGGGCGAGTAGCCGCTGCGGCCTCGCCTGCGGCCCCGGAGCCCGCACCGGCGTATCCCTCCGGATTTCCGCACTGCCAGCGCCAGGCGTCCTCGCACATCCGGTCGATGTCGAGCGCGGCACGCCAGCCGAGCAGCTCCTGCGCGCGGCGCGGATCCGCCCAGCACTCTGCGATGTCGCCGGGACGCCGGTCGACGATGCGATAGGGAATCGGCCGTCCGCTGGCGCGCTCGAAGGCCCGCACCATCTCCAGCACCGAGAAGCCCCTGCCGGTGCCGAGGTTCACCGTGAACGCGCCCGGCTGACGGTGCACCCGCTCCAGCGCGGCCAGGTGTCCGCGGGCCAGGTCGACCACGTGGATGTAGTCGCGCACGCCGGTGCCGTCGCGGGTCGGCCAGTCGCCGCCGAACACGCCCAGGTGCGCGCGCCGGCCCACCGCCACCTGGGCGACGAAGGGCATCAGGTTGTTCGGGATGCCCGCGGGGTCCTCGCCGATCAGCCCGCTCTCGTGCGCGCCCACCGGATTGAAGTAGCGCAGGATGCCCACCGCCCAGGCGGGCTCGGCGGCAGCGAGATCCTCCAGCATCAACTCGACCATCCACTTGCTGCGGCCGTAGGGGTTGGTCGGCCCGGTGCGCGCATCCTCGCGCAGCGGCACCGACTCCGGGTCTCCGTAGACCGTCGCCGACGAACTGAACACCATCCGGGTGACGCCCGCGCGCCCGAGGCAGCGCAACAGCACGCCAGTGCCCGCGACGTTGTTCTCGTAGTAGTCGAGCGGCCGAGCCACCGACTCGCCAACCGCCTTCAGCCCCGCGAAGTGCAGCACCGAGCCGATCTCGTGACGCGCCAGCAGATCGTCGAGCAGCGCCTCGTCGCGGATGTCGCCGACCACCAGCGGCGCAGGCCGCCCGGCGATCCGCGCCACCCTGCGCAGCGACTCAGCGCTGGCGTTGCTGAGGTTGTCCAGCGCCAGCACCTGCCAGCCCGCCTGGAGCAGCTCCAGCACCGTGTGCGAGCCGATGTAGCCGGCGCCGCCGGTGACCAGCACGGTCCCGCGCCGCTGCGCGGCGTCCCCGGCCGCCCCTTGCCCGGCCGACCTCGTCCATGCGGGGCTTCCGCCCTGCGAGTGCTGCCGCCCATCCTCCACGCCCGCCCCTTTCAGCCAAACCGTGTGAAAGTGTCGCACGCGGGGCCGGCGCGCCCCCCTAGAATCGGTCACGTTCCGCTCTCCTGCGATATCAGCCATGTCCTCCGAACCGATGATCATTCCGGTCGTGCTCTCCGGCGGAGCCGGCAGCCGCCTCTGGCCCGTCTCGCGCGAAGCACTGCCCAAGCCCTTCATGCGGCTGGGTGGCCCGCTCAGCCTCCTGCAGCGCACGCTGGCGCGCGCGATGCCGCTCGCCCACGAGGGCCGCGCCGCGATCGTCACCAACCAGGAGTACTACTTCAGGACCCGCGACGAACTCCGCGCATTGCCGGACGCCGGCCGGACCAGGATCACCCAGCTGCTCGAGCCCGCCGGGCGCAATACCGCGCCGGCCGTGGCGATCGCTGCGCTGTGGGCCGAGGAAGCCGTCCCGGGCAGCACCCTGCTGGTGCTGCCGGCCGACCATCTGATCCCCGACGAAGCCGCTTTCCGTGACGCCGCGCGCGCTGCTGCGGACATCGCCGCGGATGATTCGCTGGTGCTGTTCGGAGTCCAGCCCACTGCACCGGAAACCGGCTTCGGCTACATCGAGACCGGCGAGCCGCTGGGCGCGGGCCAGGCGCGGCGGGTCCGGCGCTTCGTCGAGAAGCCGGACGCCGCGCGCGCGCTCGAGTTCCTGCAGGCAGGCAACTTCCTCTGGAACAGCGGAATGTTCTGCTTCAGGGCATCCGCCATCCTGGCCGCCTTCGAGGCGCTCGCCCCGGACGTGCTCGTCGCCGCCCGCGACGCGTGGACCAGGAGCCGCGAGACTGCCACCGACGAGCGGATCGCGATCGACGCGGAAACCTTCGCGCGTTGCCCGAGCATCTCGCTCGACTACGCCGTGATGGAGAAGGCGGACAACGTGGTCGTGCTGCCCTCGCGCTTCGGCTGGAGCGACATCGGCTCGTGGCGCGCGGTGGCAGAACAGCTTCAGCCCGACGAAAACGGCAACACCAGCATCGGCGACACCATGTTCGTGGACGTGCGGAACACGCACGTCCAGAGCGAGGACCGTCTGGTTGCCACCGTGGGAGTCGAGAACCTCCTGATCGTCGACACGCCCGACGCGCTGCTGGTCGCCAGCAAGGATGCAAGCCAGCAGGTGAGGGAGGTGGTCGAGCGTCTCAAGGCACGCAATCACGAATCCGCCCGCCTGCACCGCACCGTCGCGCGCCCCTGGGGCGCCTACACCGTGCTCCAGGAAGGCCCCCGCTTCAAGATCAAACGCATCGAGGTGCGTCCCGGCGAATCGCTGTCGCTGCAGATGCATCACCACCGCAGCGAGCACTGGGTCGTGGTCTCGGGCACCGCGCGGGTCACCTGCGACGAGCGCAGCTACCTGGTCTCCGCCAACGAATCGACCTACATCCCGATCGGCATGAAGCACCGGCTGGAGAACCCCGGCGTGCTCGAGCTCGTGATGATCGAGGTGCAATGCGGCGACTATCTCGGCGAGGACGACATCGTGCGCCTCGACGACGTCTACGGCCGGCATGCCTGAGGCCCGCGCATGGCGCTGAGCCACCTTGACCGGCTGGAGGCCGAGGCCATCCACGTGCTGC
>JBKHVS010000078.1:0-13704 GCA_046569945.1 Gammaproteobacteria bacterium
GCATCGAGGACTACCGGAAGTCCGGGCTGCCGATGCTTCCGGTCACCCATGGTTCCGAGTTCACGCGCCTGAACATCCTGCTCTACACGATGCTGCTGGTGGCCACCACCGTGCTGCCCTTCCTGATCGGGATGAGCGGGTGGTTCTACCTGGCGTGCGCGCTGGCGCTCGGCGCCGTGTTCCTGTCGTACGCGTGGCGGCTGTGGCGCAACTATTCGGACGCGCTGTCCAAGCGCACCTTCGGTTATTCGATCTTCTACCTGGCGGCGCTGTTCGGCGCCCTGCTGATCGACCACTATCTCTGAGAGGCTCCATGCGCAGACGCCTGTTGCTCCTCGCGCCGGCATTGGCGGCGCTCTGGCTGGCCGGCTGCGACTCCGGCAAGCCCGCGTTCCACAACACCGACGTCACCGGCGCGGAGTTCGGCAAGGGCTTCGAGCTCACCGACCACCACGGCCAGCGCCGGACGCTGGCGGACTACCGGGGCAAGGTCGTCACGATCTTCTTCGGTTACACGCACTGTCCTGACGTCTGCCCGACGACGCTGAGCGAGATGGCGGAGGTGATGCGCCTGCTCGGCGACAAGGCCGACCGGGTCCAGGCGCTGTTCGTCACGGTGGACCCCGAACGCGACACCCGGGAACTGCTGGCGAACTACGTTCCCGCCTTCGACCGCCGCTTCGTCGGGCTGTACGGTGACGTCGAGACCACCGCGAGGGTCGCCAAGGAGTTCAAGGTCTTCTACCAGAAGGTTCCCGGCAGCGCGCCCGGCATCTATACGGTCGACCACAGCGCGGGCAGCTTCGTGTTCGACGCCAAGGGCCAGGTGCGCCTGTTCGTGAAGCACGGGCAGGGCGCCGAGCCGCTCGCAAAGGATCTCGAGCGCCTGGTCGACGAGGGCTGATGGACGAGGCCCGCGACGCACTCATCCTCTTCGCGCACGGCGCGCGCGACCCGCAATGGCGCACGCCCCTGGACGCGCTGCGCGCGCGGATGCGAGCGGCGCTGCCCGACTGCGAGGTTTCGGTGGCCTTCCTCGAGTTCATGGAGCCAGGGCTGGGGCAGGCGATCGATGCCGCAGTGGTTCGCGGAGCGGCGCGCATCGAGGTCGCGCCGGTGTTCTGGGCGGCGGGCGGCCATCTTCGCCAGGACGTCCCGGTGCTGCTCGGGGCCGCGCGCGCGCGCCATCCCGAGGTGCGGATCGGGCTGTGGCCGGCGCTGGGCGAGAGCGACGAGGTGCTGGATGCGGTCGCGGGCGCCTACCTGCGCCTCTGGATGCGCAGCCGCAGCCCGGAAAGCTGACCGGCGCTGCGCGCGCCGTCCCGGCGCCGGAAAGGCGTGACGAGCCAAGAAAAAGCCGCCTTCGGACGATCCGTCGGCGGCCAAGGAGGAGGGAGGAAAAACACCGGAGAACCGGTTGCACTCGGCGACCGGAGCGCTCTCGCCGCTCTGGCCGCGTCCTGCCCCCGTTAGACGTACTGCGCCAGCGAACCTTTCATCTTCTGCAGCGCCTTCGCCTCGATCTGGCGGATCCGCTCGGCGGACACGCCGAATTCTCCTGCCAGGTCGTGCAGGGTGCGGCCGCCGCCCTCGTCCTCGTCGCGAAGCCAGCGGGCCTCGATGATCCGGCGGCTGCGGTCGTCGAGTCCGGCGAGCGCATGCTCCAGGCCTTCGCCCTGCAGCCGGTCGTACTGGCGCCGCTCCAGGATCTGGCTGGGCTCTGACTGAGCGGCTGGCAGGTAGGCGATCGGCGCGAAGTCGTCGTCGCCGTCGTCGGAGCCCGCCTCGAGCGCGATCTCCTGGCCCGTCAGCCGGGTTTCCATCTCGACGACGTCCTTCTCGCGGACGTTGAGTTCCTTGGCGATCACCGCGACGTCCTCGGGGGACAGGGTCCGGGTGCCGGCCTTCATCGAGCGCAGGTTGAAGAAGAGCTTGCGCTGCGCCTTGGTGGTGGCCACCTTGACCATCCGCCAGTTCTTCAGGATGTACTCGTGGATCTCGGCCTTGATCCAGTGCAGGGCGAAGGACACGAGGCGCACGCCGCGCTCCGGGTCGAAGCGCCGCACCGCCTTCATCAGGCCGATGTTCCCTTCCTGGATCAGGTCCGCGTGCGGCAGCCCGTAGCCCAGGTACTGCCGCGAGATGGACACCACGAGCCGCAGGTGGGACATCACCAGGTCGCGGGCGGCCTCGAGGTCGTTGTCGTCGCGAAGCCTGCGGCCGAGGTCGGTCTCCCGCTCGGCCGACAGCATCGGCAGCCGGTTGACGGCGCTGATGTAGGCATCCAGGTTCCCGACGGCCGGCAGCATCATCGCGGCGCCACCGGCGCGGGCGGAGACCAGGGCGGTCGGATTCCGTTCGGACATGTGTTGGTGTTCCTCTCTTGGTGCGTCGCAGTATGCGACTTCGAATGAAAGAATAGCACTCATGAGTCGAGAGTGCTAATGCTTCCTGACGATGGCGGGGATAGCTCTGGTCAATGACCTGGAGCCCTGATCCGGAATGCGCAAGTCATTGATCCGTATGGATTACGAGCCGGAGACCCGGGCGCGCTAGACATCCTGGCGGGCAGGCCTCAGGATCGGGAAAAAAAGAACAGGCCCTCCTCGCCATGCTTCCGTCCGCGCCCCTGCCGCTGCGTCGCCGCCTCGTGCGGCTGGCAGCAGCCCTGCTGTCATTCGTCGCCTTGTGCCTGCCGATCCTCGCGCATGGGGCGGTTGCGCCGGTGCGCGTCGCAGACTGCGGGCCGTTGGCCCTGGGGGCGCAGCACCTGGAGACCCTTCGCGACCCCACCGGCAGGACCGACCCCCTGAAAGTCCAGGGAGAGGCCTTTACCCCCGCCGACGGGCATCGCCTGAATTTCGGGCTCGTCCAGGGCGCGGTCTGGCTGCGCTTCGTCGTGGAGGCAGGTTCCGGCTGCCATGAGCCCGTGTTCCTGAAGCTCGGGAATCCGTTCGGCAACCGGGTGAGCGTGTACCGGCGCCTGCAGGGCGAAGGCTGGAGCCTCGAGGGCTCGCCGCGGACTCCGGGGCCGGGCGACGGGCCCCTGCGGATCCGGCAGGCGATGGTGCCCGTCGATCCGGTGCCGGAGCGCGCCGTCGAGTACCTGGTCCGGGTGTCGGGACCGGGCCCCGTGCTGGCGGCGCCGACGATCGTGTCCGGCCGGGGCCTCGCCGACGAGGTCGGCGACCGCACGCTGCTCGGCGGCCTGCTGGCCGGCGGCATCCTCTCGCTGGCGGCCTACTGCGCGGTGCTGGCCCGTCTGACGCGGCTGCGCGGGATGTGGGCCTACTCCGCCTCCGCGCTGGCGCTGACGCTCTTCTATGGCATCGCCAGCGGAGTGTTCGACCGCGGGCTGCTTTGGCTGCTGCCGGCGGGGCAGGATCCCTTCGCCGCGGTGCAGCGGGTCAGCGGCTTCGCGGTGGCGCTCGCGGCGCTGTTCCACTGGTTCTTCGTGCGCGGGCTGCTGGCTGCCGATGCGGCCTCGTGGCGCAAGCCCTGGCATGCCGCGCTGCTCTTCGGCTGGCTGGCGCTGGCGCTGGCGCTGCCCTTCGCGCAGGCGCAGGCGATCGCGTTGCTCAGCGTCGCGGTCACGATCGCGGCGCTGCTTGCGCTCGCCGCCGAGATCGCCGCGGCGCTGCGGCGCGGCCATCCGCTGGCGCGGGCCACCGCGCTGGCCTTCGGGGCGCTGGCGATCGCCGCGACAGGCTTCGTCGCGATGTACCTCGGCCTGCTGCCCTGGTGGCCGGCGCTGATCCATGCCACGGCGCTGGGCGTCTGGGCCGAGGCGATCCTGCTGTCGGTGGCGGTCGGCACCCAGGTCCGGGACCTGCGCGGCGAGCACCAGCGGCTCGCCGAGCGGACGCAGGAGCTGTCGAGGCTGTCGCAGCGCGATGCGCTCACCGGCCTGGGCAACCGGCGCGCCTACGACCGCACGATCCCGGAGACCCTCGATCGATGCCGCCGCGCCGGCGCGCCGGTCTCGCTGCTCATGGTCGACATCGACCATTTCAAGGAGGTCAACGACCGGCATGGCCACGGCTTCGGCGACCAGGTCATCCAGGCACTGTCGGTCACGATCACCGGCTGCATCCGCGCCAGCGACTTCGCGTTCCGCTACGGCGGCGAGGAGTTCGTGCTGCTGCTGCCCGGGCTCGCGGCGGCCAGGGCGATGGAGGTGGCCGAACGGGTGCGGTCGGGAATGCACGAGGCGCGCAGGCCCGCTCCGGATGGCACTCGGCCGATGGTCTCGGTGAGCATCGGCGTCGCGCAGATGCGGCCGGGCGACACCGCAGAGACGCTGTTCGCGCGGGCTGACGCGGCGCTGTACCGGGCCAAGGCCTCGGGCCGTGACCGGGTCGAGCTCGAGGCCGGCCGGGAAGCCGGCGCCGAGGCCGATCCGGCCGGGGTCCGCCTTTCGGCCTAGCGTTCGCAGGCGCCACCGTCCGGCAGGCGGCCCCGCCCGCCGGGGCGCGGGCGGCTTCTAGTCGATCAGCGCCGAGGCGAATTCGTCCGCACTGAAGGCCTGCAGGTCGTCCAGGCCTTCGCCCACGCCGATGAAGTAGACCGGGATCGGCCGGTCCCGGCGCGTGTGCGCCAGCGCCGCCAGTGCGCCGCCCTTGGCGGTGCCGTCGAGCTTGGTGACGATCAGCCCGGTCAGGCCCACCGCCTCGTCGAAGGACTTCACCTGCGCCAGCATGTTCTGGCCGGTGTTCCCGTCCAGCACCAGCAGGCTCTCGTGCGGTGCGTCCGGCATCGACTTCGCGATCACGCGGCGGATCTTCTTCAGTTCGTCCATCAGGTGGGTCTGCGTGGGCAGGCGGCCGGCGGTGTCGACCATCACCACGCCGACGCCGCGTGCCCGTCCGGCGGACACCGCATCGAAGGCCACCGCGGCCGGGTCGCCGCCCGCCTGCGCGATCACCTGGACGTTGTTGCGCGCGCCCCATTCGGCCAGCTGCTCGCGGGCCGCGGCCCGGAAGGTGTCGCCGGCGGCCAGCAGGATGGACTTGCCCTCGCGCTGCAGGTGATGGGCGAGCTTGCCGATCGAGGTGGTCTTGCCCGCGCCGTTGACGCCAGCGATCATGATCACCAGCGGCGCCGCCCGGTCGATGTCCACCGGCTGCTCCAGCGGCATCAGCAGCTCCACCAGCAGCGCCCGCAGCGCCTCGCGGACCTGGCTGGCCTCGGTCAGCCGCTGCTGGCGCACCCGCTTGCGAAGCGAGTCCAGCAGCCACTGGGTGGTCTCCACGCCGGCGTCGCTCACCAGCAATGCGGTCTCGAGCTCCTCGTAGAGATCTTCGTCGATCTTCGCGCCGACGCCGAACAGCCCGGACAGGTTGGTGCGCGTCTTGCTCAGACCCTGGCGCAGGCGCTTCATCCACGACTGGCGCTCGGCCGCGGACGGCACGACCAGCACGGTCTCGACGGCGGCCTCCGCAGCAGCGGGAGCCGGCGCGGGGACTGGAGCCGGCGCGGGGACTGGAGCCGGCGCGGGAACCGGAGCGGGCGCGGGAACCGGAGCGGGCGCGGGACCCGGAGCGGGCGCGGGAACCGGAGCGGGACCCGGAGCGGGAACCGGGGCAGCAACCGGGGCAGCAACCGGGGCAGGAACCGGGGCAGGAACCGGGGCAGGAACCGGAGCAGGGACCGGAGCAGGGACCGGAGCAGGGACCGGAGCAGGGACCGGCTCGGCCCGCAGGAACGACGGGATCGCCCGCTCGCTCGGGGGCGGCGGCGTGCCGGCGGCGCCGGCCGCAGCGGGGGGAGACGGCTCGGAGGGCGCCGCCTCGGGCTTCTTGCGTCTGATGAAACCGAACATGTATGCAGGCCGCCGCCCGGGGGCGCCAGCGAAGGGAGGGCGTCAGGATCGGCGCCCCGGACTCGACCATCGGGTCAATCCGGATGCCGGACGGCAATTCGGAGACAATTCTATCCGCACCCCGAACCCGGACCCCCGATCGATGCCCCTGCACGTCCTTCAGTTCTTCGCCAACATGGCCCGCGCAAGACCCGGGGAGCGGCACGCGCGCCGCTCCGCGCGGAACCGGCTGCAGGCCCTGCTCCTCGCACTGGCGCTGCCGTGGGCTGCGGGGGGCGCGTCCGCGCAGACCACCGAGCGGATGCTGGCCAACGGCATGAAGATGCTCGTCATCGAGGACCACCGGGCGCCCACCGTGGCCCACATGGTCTGGTACCGCGCCGGTTCCTACGACGAGGCGAGCGGCCGCACCGGGGTGGCCCACGTGCTCGAGCACCTGATGTTCAAGGCCACGCGCAGCCTCGCGCCCGGCGAGTTCTCGCGCAGGGTGGCGGCGATGGGCGGGCGCGAGAATGCCTTCACCTCGCGGGACTACACCGGCTACTTCCAGCAGGTGCATCGGTCGCGCCTGGGCGAGGTGATGGCGCTCGAGGCCGACCGGATGGCCAACCTCGTGCTCGACGCGGAGGAGTTCGCGCGCGAGGTGAAGGTGGTCATGGAGGAGCGCCGCTGGCGCACCGAGGACCGCGCCACCGCGCTGGTCTACGAGCAGCTGATGGCCGGCGCCTTCGTCGCGTCGCCGGTGCGCACGCCGGTGGTGGGCTGGATGAGCGACCTGCAGTCGATGACCGTGGACGATGCGCGCGAATGGTACGAGCGCTGGTACGCGCCCAACAACGCGCTGCTGGTGGTTGCCGGCGACGTTTCGCCCGACGAGGCGTTCGCGCTGGCGGAGCGCACCTACGGCCGCATTCCGGCGCGTGCGCTGCCGGCGCGCAAGCCCCAGGAAGAGCCGCCGCAGCGCGGCGTGCGGCGCCTGTGGGTCAAGGCGCCGGCCGAGAATCCCTACCTGCTGATGGGCTTCCGGGTGCCGGCGCTGCGCGACGTCGAGCGCGACAGCGACCCCTACGCGCTCGAAGTCCTTGCCGCCGTGCTCGACCTCGACGAGAACGGCCGGCTCACCCGCTCGGTGGTGCGCGAATCGCGCGTCGCGAACCAGGCGGGCGCAGGCTACGACATGTTTTCGCGGGGGCCGGTGCTGTTCCTGCTGTCGGGCACGCCCGCCGCGGGCCAGGACGCCGCCGCGCTGGAGCGGGCGCTGCTGGCGCAGGTCCGCCGCATTGCCGAGGAGGGCGTCAGCGAAGACGAACTGCGCAGGGTCAAGACGCAGTACGTCGCCAGCCGCGTCTACCAGCGCGATTCCGTCTTCGGACAGGCGATGGAGGCCGCAGGGCTCGAGAGCGTCGGCTTCTCGCACCGCGACGCGGATCGCGTGCTCGAGCGCATCCGCGCGGTCAGCCCGGAGCAGGTGCGCGAGGCCGCCCGCCGGTGGTTCGACGAGGATGCGCTGACCGTCGTCACCCTGGTTCCCCAGCCCGTCGAAGCGGCCGCCGGCGCCCGCCCGCCGGCCGGCCTGCGCCACTGATCCGGATCCGCCGATGAGCCCCGACCTCCTCCATTCCCGTCACCGTCCCCGCCACGCC
This sequence comes from Gammaproteobacteria bacterium, assembly GCA_046569945.1. Lineage (GTDB taxonomy): Bacteria > Pseudomonadota > Gammaproteobacteria > Burkholderiales > Burkholderiaceae_E > Quisquiliibacterium. Next base: position 7,465 of record JBKHVS010000078.1, read on the forward strand.
CGAGCCGGCGCGCTGCCCTTCATGCTGTTCGCGTTCCTGCTGCTCGCCGCGCTGTGGCCGGGAAGCGCTCGCGCGGTGCTGCCGATCGAGCACTGGACGACGCCATCGGGTGCGCGGGTCTACTTCGTCCATGCGCCGGCCATCCCGATGCTCGACCTGGCGATCACCTTCGATGCGGGCGGGCGCTACGGCGCCGCCGACCGCGTCGGCCTGGCCTCGCTGACCAACACCATGCTCGCCAAGGGCGTTCCGGGCCTGGGCGAGCAGGAGATCGCCGAGCGCTTCGCCTCGGTGGGCGCACGGCGCGGCGGCGGCGCCAGCAGCGACCGCGCCACCGTCTCGCTGCGAACCCTGTCCAGCGCGGAAGAGCTCGGCGCCGCGCTCGAGATGCTCGAGCGGCTGCTGGCCGAGCCGACCTTCCCGGCCGAGGTGCTCGCGCGCGAGAAGGAGCGCGTGATCCAGGCGCTGCGCGAAGCGCAGACCAAGCCCGAGACCATCGCCGGCCAGGAGTTCTCCGCGCTGCTTTATCCCGGCCATCCCTACGGCCGGCATGCCACGCCCGAGAGCTCGCGGCGCTGACGCGCGACGACCTCGTCGCCTTCCACCGCGCGCACTATTCGGCGGACCGGGCCGTGGTCGCGATGATCGGCGCGGTGACCCGTGCCCAGGCCGAGTCGATCGCGCAGCGGCTCACCGCGCGCCTGCCTGCCGGCAGCCCGCCGCCGGAGCTGCCGGAAGTCGCGCGGCCCGGCCAGGCGATCGAGCGGCGCATCGCCCATCCCGCCAGCCAGAGCCACATCCTGGTCGGCGCCCCGGCCATCGCCTGGGGCGACCCCGACCAGTTCGCGCTGATGGTGGGCAACTACGTGCTCGGCGGCGGCGGTTTCGTATCGCGGCTCTACGACGAGGTGCGCGAGAAGCGCGGGCTGGCGTACAGCGTCTATTCGTACTTCTCGCCGTCGCTGCAGCCCGGTCCCTTCACCATCGGACTGCAGACCAAGAAGGAGCAGACCGGGCTGGCGCTGCAGGTGGTGCGCGAGACACTGACGCGTTTCCTTGCCGACGGGCCCACCGCCGACGAGCTCGCGGCGGCCAAGTCGAACCTGGTGGGCGGCTTCCCGCTGCGCATCGACAGCAACAGCAAGATCCTCGACAACCTCACGACCATCGGCTGGTACCGCCTGCCGCTGGACTGGCTCGAACGCTGGCCGCAGCGGGTCGAGGAGGTCAGCGCGCAGCAGGTCAGGGAGGCCTTCGCGCGGCACGTCCGGCCCGACGCCCTGGTCACCGTCGTCGTCGGCGACGGCGGCAGCTGAACGTGGGCGCCGCGCCGCATCGCGTGCGGATCGTCGGCGGCGCCTGGAAGCGCACTCCGCTCCAGGTCCCCGACGTCGAGGGCCTGCGCCCGACGCCCGACCGGGTCCGCGAGACCCTGTTCAACTGGCTCGGCCGGGAGGTCTCCGGGGCCAGCTGCCTGGACCTGTTTGCCGGCACCGGCGCGCTCGGCCTGGAGGCGGCCTCGCGCGGCGCAGCGGCCGTGTGGCTGGTGGAGAAGGACCGGCGCGCCCAGGCGGCGATCCGCGCCACGCTCGAGCGCCTCGGCGCGGCGCAGGTATCGCTGGTGCCGGGCGATGCGCTGGCGGCGCTGGAGCGCGCCCGCAGGGAGGGGCGGCGCTTCGACCTGGTGCTGCTCGATCCGCCCTTCGGTGCGGGCTTGCTGGAACGGGTGCTGCCGCTGCTCCCGCCGGTGCTTTCGGAGGACGCCGCGATCTACGTCGAGAATGGCGAGGCGCTGACCGAGGAGGCGCTCCGGCGGCTGCTCGGCCCCGGCTTCCGGATCGACCGGGCAGGCCGCGCGGGCCAGGTGTTCTACCATCTGGTCCTTCGTTCCACTCCTCAGGAAAGCGACTGACATGGCGACAGCGGTCTACCCCGGCACCTTCGATCCCCTCACCGGCGGCCACGAGGATCTCGTGCGGCGCGGTTCGGGGCTGTTCGACCGCGTGGTCGTCGGCGTCGCGCACAGCCGCGGCAAGAGCCGCTGTTCGAGCCGGAGGAGCGCCTGGCCGTCGCGCGCGAGGTGCTGGAGCCGCTGGGCAACGTCGAGGTGGTCAGCTTCTCCGGGCTGATGGTGGACTTCGCGCGCAGGCATGGCGCCACGGTGGTGCTGCGCGGGCTGCGCTCGTCCACCGACTTCGACTACGAGTTCCAGCTCGCCGGCATGAACCGCCACCTGATGCCGGAGCTGGAGACGGTCTTCCTGATCCCGGGCGAGCGCTACCAGTTCGTGTCCGCCACGCTGGTGCGCGAGATCGCGATCATGGGCGGCGAGGTTGGGCAGTTCGTGTCGCCCAAGGTCGAGGCGCGGCTGCGCGAGAAGGTGGCCTCGCTCAAGCGGGGCTGAGGCAGGAGCAGGCAATGGCACTCATGATCACCGACGAATGCATCAACTGCGACGTCTGCGAGCCGGAGTGCCCCAACGGCGCGATCTCGATGGGGCCGGAAATCTACGTGATCGATCCGGCGCTGTGCACCGAGTGCGTCGGACACTTCGACGAGCCGCAGTGCCGGCAGGTCTGCCCGGTGGACTGCATCCCCAACGATCCCCGGCATCCCGAGACGCGCGAGGAGCTCGAAGCCAAGTTCCGGCGGCTCGAGGCCGACATTCCCCCGTAACACTGGCGGGGGATGATGCCCGTCTTTGAGTGGAGGCGTCGATGAACCTGATCCTTTGGCGGCACGCCGAGGCCGAGGACTCGGAGCCCGATCTCGGCCGCAGGCTCACCGGCCGCGGCCGCAAGCAGGCCGACAAGATGGCCGGCTGGCTCAAGCCCAGGCTTCCGGAGCGCTACGCGGTGCTTGCCAGCCCGGCGCAGCGGACCCGGCAGACCGCCGACGCGCTCTGCTCCGACTACCGGGTCGACCTGCGGATCGCCCCGGATGCCGACGTCGCCGACTGCCTCGCGGCCATCGAATGGCCAGAGGGTCCGCAGGATGCCTCAGGCACGGTGATCCTGGTCGGCCACCAGCCGACGCTGGGCCGGCTGGCCAGCCTGCTCCTTTCCGGGCAGGAGTCCGACTGGAGCGTGCGCAAGGGCGCAGTCTGGTGGCTGTCCACGCGCGAGCGCGACGACAGGCGCCAGCTGGTGCTGCGCACGGTGATTTCCCCCGAACAGATCTGATCCGCGCGCCGGGCCGGCGCGGCCCCGGCCTGCCGGAGCTTCATCGAATCTTCATCCCCCCGTCACCGGCCGGACACGGCGTCCCGGCATCTTGCGGTCATCCCCGAACCAAGGAGACCGCCGATGACCGCAGTGCATGCTGGAGCCCTCATCCCCGCGCTGCTGAAGGCGCCCCGCAGCCAGTCCGCAGCCCCGATCGCCCGCGCAGGCGACCTGGTCGTCACGGTGGCCGACACTCCGGAAGCGGTGGAGCAGGCGCTGCGCCTGCGCTACCGCGTGTTCGTCGGCGAGCTCGGCGCCTGCCACGGCGCGCGCGACGGAATGGATCGCGACATCTTCGATCCCTACTGCCGGCATCTCGTCGTGAGCGACAGCGCCAGCGGCGAGGTGGTGGGCACCTACCGGGTGATGCTCCCCGAGCAGGCGCGGCTGCTCGGCTGCCTCTACTCGGACCGCGAGTTCTGGCTGACCCGCCTGAATCCGCTGCGCGACTCGATCGTCGAGCTCGGCAGGGCCTGCGTGCATCCGGACTACCGTACCGGTGCGACCATCATGCTGCTGTGGTCGGGCATCGGCGCGCTGCTCGCCTCCTGCGGTCACCGGCACCTGCTGGGCTGCGTCAGCGTGCCGCTGGCCGACGGCGGCGCGCATGCGTCGAGCCTGTATCACTCGCTTGCGCGCAGGCACCTTGCCGACGAGACGCTGCGCGTCTGGCCGAGGCAGCGGCTCGACCTCGGGGAAGCTCCGGGCCCGGACGCCGCCGGAGAGCCTGCGATCCCGCCGCTGATGCGCGGCTACCTGCGCGCCGGCGCGAAGCTGCTCGGCGAGCCGAGCCGCGACGATGAGTTCGGCTGCGCCGACTTCCCGATGATGCTGCGCCTCGACGAGCTGACCGGCAGGTATCAGCGTCGCTTCATGCAGTGAGGGGCCGAGGCGTCATGGGCGGAGCGGCGATCCGCACCGCCGTGTCGCGTGCTGATGACGCGTTCAGCGCCGCGGCCTGGCCGGCCGCAGCGCCCGCCGGCGCTTCGCAGCCGGCTTCGCGCGGTGCGCGCCGAGGTCGGGTGCGCGCTCCAGGTCGGACTGGGGCAGTTCCCCGGCATGGGCGATCGCGGACCGCACCTCCTCGGAGAGCAGGTGGTCGGCGTCGCGGGCGCTGCGCTGCAGCGGCGGGCCGAAGTGCAGCGCGCCTTCGCGAAGCTGCGCCAGGCCGGCCTCCTGCAGCGTTGCCACCACCGATCGGAAGGCCACCGGGTCGGTGAAATCGGGGCCGTCCGGCTCGTGCAGGTAGGCGAAACGCTCGGCCAGCAGCACGCAGCGCTCCTCCAGCGCCGCCGGCGAAAGCGTTCCGCTGCCCGAACCCACGAGCGCCTTCACGGTCAGGAAGTAGCGCTCCAGCGGCTGGCTGATCACCTGGGCCAGCCCCTGCAGCGCCAGCGCTTCGCGCCGGTTCGGCCCGGGCGCCAGCAGCAGGGCGCCGTCGCGGGCGCGCGAAGCGAAGTCGCGCAGCCGGACGGCTGGCTGGTCGGCCTCGACCGCGCCCTCGACGTCCAGCAGGCCCAGTTCGGCCAGCAGGTCGATGCAGGCATCCACCCGCGCGTCCAGCGTGGCCTCCGGCCAGGACAGGAACATCTCCGCGCGCAGGAAGGGGAACAGCTGTCGCGTCAGCTCGCGCATCCGGGCGATCGTGATGCGCGGGTCGCGCAGCACGAGGCAGGCCACCAGCGAGGGCAGCGCCCAGGCGTGCAGCACGTTGTTGCGGAAGTAGGCCAGCAGAGGCGCCTGGCGCGGGACCACGCGCACGATGTCCCCCAGCGGGTGTTCGATGCGCTCGAGCCAGCCCTGCCGCTGCGCGTGCGCGATGATCGCGGCGCCCTCCATCGCGCTGAGCTGCTGCCGCCGCGAGTAGGGGAGCCGCGCGGCCAGGCTGGCGAGCAGGTCGATCTGCTCCGCGAGCCGGCCGGCGTCCATCGCCAGCCGGGACGCGCCCTGCATCGCGGTGGCCAGCAGGTTCACCGGGTTGATCACCAGCGCGTCGTTGATCCGGGTGACGATCTCCCGGCCCAGCGCCTTCACCGTGGCTTCGCGCCGCTCGGCGGGGCCGTCCGGCTTCAGAAGCGGATCCGGCTTCAGAACGGGGTCCGGCTTCAGAGGGCCGTCCGGCTCGAGGGGGCGCCTTGCCGGGGCTTCGCCGCGGCCGCCGTCTTCCTCGAGGAAGCTCATCTGGGCTGCGTCGGCCGCGCGCTTCCCGGCGATGCCCGTTTCGCCGGCGCGTGCCTCGCCGCCGCGCACTTCACCTCCGCGCACTTCACCGCCGCCCGCTTCACCGCCGCCCGCTTCACCTCCATCGGCCTGGCCGCCGGCCGCCGCGCCGCTGCGCCCGTCACTGTCGCGCAGCTCGCTGCGCCAGTCCGGCCAGTGCGCCTCGAGCACCCGGTCCAGGCGGATCGGTTCGCCGATGTTGACGTGCACCTTGCCGAAGCGGCGCCCGCGGATGTCGGCGATCGCGCGCAGCAGGCCGCCGAGGGTCTCCTTGCGCTTGGGCTGCCCCGAGAGCTCGGCCACGTAGCTGTCGCCCTCGAAGATCTGCTCGTAGCCGATGTAGACCGGCACGAAGACCACCGGGCGGCCCGGCGCCCTCAGGTGGCTGTCGACCGTCATGCCGAGCATCCCGGTCTTCGGGGGGAGCATGCGGCCGGTGCGGCTGCGTCCGCCCTCGACGAAGTATTCGATCGGGAAGCCCTGCCGCATGATGGTGTGCAGGTACTCCTTGAACACCGCGGCGAACAGCGCCTCGCCCTTGAAGCTGCGCCGCAGGAAGAACGCGCCTCCCTTGCGCAGCAGCGCGCCAACCACCGGCAGGTTCAGGTTGCCGCCCGCCGCGATGTGCGGCGGCAGCAGCCCGCGGTGGTAGATGACGTAGGAGAGCAGCAGGTAGTCGAAGTGGCTGCGGTGGCAGGGGACGTAGACGATCTCGGCGCCGGCGCCGGCCTGGGCGATGTCCTCGAAGCGATGGACTTCGACGCCGCTGTAGATGCGGTTCCACAACGCCGTCAGC
>JBKHVS010000079.1:0-13550 GCA_046569945.1 Gammaproteobacteria bacterium
TGACCCCAAGAAATTCTTTGTTGATCAACCGGTTGGGTTGTGGGTGCTGTTCCCTTCACCCGCTCCATTCAGCCGCTCCCTCCTCCTCCGATCATCGACCGCGTTCCGGCCGGATTCCGCACGGTCGGGAAATGCGCCGCATTTCCGCCCCGGCCATGTGGCTGCGCCGTACGCTGCGCGGAATGTGATCAAATTTGCGAACGGCGCCCAGACGCCGGGGCTCGAACCCGATTCAGGGTGTTCGCCAGAGCTCAATTGCGACACACGGAGGAGACAGGCATGAACAGGAAATCGCTCGCCGCGCTCGCGGTGACCCTCGCCGCCATCGCGGTCAACATCGCATGGCTTCCGGATTCCGCGGCGCAGGGCACGGCCCAGGCCAGGACCGCCAACCGGCTCGTGGTCCAGGTGACCGACGGCGAGTCCCAGCGCTGGAACATGGCGTTGAACAACATCCGCAACCTCCAGGCCGAACTCGGCGCCGAGAACGTGGAGGTGGAACTGGTCGCCTACGGCCCCGGCATCAACATGCTGAAGGCCGACGCCACCACAGCGAACCGCATCGCGGACGCGATCAAGAGCGGCGTGAAGATCGTCGCCTGCGAGAACTCGCTGAAGGCGATGAAGTTGACGAAGGACGACATGCACGACCAGATCGGCTACGTGCCGGCCGGGGTCGTCGAGATCATGCGCAAGCAGCAGGAGGGTTGGGCGTACCTTCGGCCGTAAGGTCGCGGGCCATGGGCCCGTCCTCTCTGTCGCGCCTGTCGAACCGGAGGTATTCGACGAGGCATGCGTGAAGACGGATCCAGGGCGGCAACTCCCGTCGACCGAGACTGCCATCGGATAGACTCCCCGAAGCCAAAGGGGAGATCGAATTGAAGGCGGCCTACATCTCGCATCCAAGCAGCCTTCGCCACGAGATGGGCGAAGGCCATCCAGAGTGCCCGGACCGAGTCTCGGCGATCGCAGACCGGCTGCTGATGCGCGGCGTGCTCGACCTGATGGAATCCTTCGAGGCGCCGGCGGCCACCGAGGAGCAGATCCTGCGGGCCCACGAGGCCCGCTACTACGCGGAGCTGCAGGCGAAGGCTCCCGCCGAGGGCTACGTCCACGTCGATCCGGACACCTCGATGAACCCGCACACCTGGACCGCGGCGCTGCATGCTGCGGGCGCGGCGGTGCTGGCCACCGAGCTGGTCGCCAGCGGACAGTTCAAGCGCGCGTTCTGCAACGTGCGCCCGCCGGGCCATCACGCCGAGCGCGGCCAGACGATGGGCTTCTGCTTCTTCAACAACGTGGCGGTGGGCATCCGGCATGCGCTGGACGTGCTCGGCATGCAGCGCGTGGCGCTGGTGGACTTCGACGTGCACCACGGCAACGGCAGCGAGGACATCCTCGCGGGCGACGACCGCGTGCTGATGGTGTCCACCTTCCAGGCGCGCCTGTATCCGTTCAGCGGCGACAACCCGCGCGGCGCCAACATGCGCAACGTCGGGCTGCCGGCCTACTCCACGGGCGACGCGCTGCGCAGCGCGGTGATCGACCACTGGCTGCCGGCGCTGCGCGAGTTCCGTCCGCAGATGATCTTCGTCTCCGCGGGCTTCGACGCCCATCGCGACGACGACATGAGCCACCTCGGCTGGAGCGACGCCGACTACGCCTGGGTCAGCGAACGGCTGGCCGAGGTGGCCGACGAGGTCGCCGAGGGGCGGATCGTGTCCACGCTGGAAGGCGGCTACGACCTTCCCGCGCTGGCGCGCTGCGTCGAGCTGCACCTGCGCGCGCTGCTGGGCATCGGGTAGTCCTCTCCCATGCAGCATCATCGCCATTACCTCGCCCCGCTGTTCGAGCCGGAATCGGCGGTCCTGATCCTCGAGGGCGATGCCGCGCCCGCCTGGGCGCAGGAGCTCGCCGGCGGGCTGGGCGAAGCGCGCTGCCGCACCGCGGTGCTCAGGCTCTCCGAGGCTGCGGTGCCGCAGGAGGCCCGCTTCGAACTGGCCCTGCTGGCCGTCGGCAACCATGCGGTCGACGCAGGCATCGCTGCTGCCGCGAAGCTGGGCTGCCGCGCGATCGTCGTGATGACCGACCGCAGCGCTCCCGAGGACGGCCGGCGCTGGCTGGACGCGGCGCGCGCCGCAGGGATGCGCCTGCTGGGTCCGGGCACGATGGGCTTCGTGCGCCCCGGCCTGCGGCTCAACGCCGGACGGATGGGGCCGATGCCCGGCGAGGGCAACGTGGCGCTGGTCTCGCAGTCCGGCGCGCTGACCGCGTCCATCCTCGACTGGGCCAGCCAGAATTCGGTGGGCTTCTCGCAGGTGGTCTCGCTCGGCCCGAACACGGTGGTGGACATCGCGCAGGTGCTCGACTTCCTGACCACCGATGCCCGCACCAAGTCGGTCGTGGTCTACCTGGAGGCGGTGCGGAATTCGCGTCGGTTCATGAGCTCGCTGCGCGCGCTCGCCACGGTCAAGCCGGTGGTGGTGCTCAAGGGCCAGCGAGACGACGCCGCGCGCCACCGCCTGCTCACCCACTCGGGCGCGATCTGCGGCAGCGACGCCATCTACTCCGCTGCGCTGCGCCGCGCGGGCGCGGTGCAGGTGCGGCTGTTCACCCAGCTCTTCACCGCGGCGCGCCTGCTGGCGGGCCAGACCTGGCCGCTGGGCAACCGGCTCGCCGTGGTGAGCAACGGCAACGGGCCCGCGGTGCTCGCCGCGGACGTGGCGATGTGGAACCGCATCGCGCTGCCGCCCCCGGCGGAGCCCACCGCGGCGGCGCTGCGCGAGCGGCTGCCGGCGCTGATGGTGCACAACCCGCTGAACCTGGGGCTGGACGCCACGCCCGCCGATTTCGCCGCGGCGCTGGAGACGGTCGCGAAGGATCCGGGAATCGACGGCGTGCTGCTGATGCTGGCGGCCTTCTCCGGCGCCGACGCGGACGGGATCACCGATGCGGTCATCGCAGCGGCCAAGGGCACGCGCAAGCAGGTGTTCGCCTGCTGGATGGGCGACCACACGATGCGGCCGCTGTGGCGCAGGCTGGACGACGCGGGCATCCCCGTGTTCCGCACCCCGGAGACCGCGGTCGACGCCTTCGCCACGGTCGCCGCCTTCCACCGCAACCAGCAGCTTCTGCAGCAGACGCCGCGTTCGCTGTCGGGCCTCGAGCCGCCCGACCTCGAGGGCGCGCGCATGCTGATCGAGAGCGCGCTGGCCGAGCAGCGCGAGGTGCTCTCGGAGATGGAATCCAAGGCGCTGCTGGGCGCCTTCCACATCCCGGTCACGCGCACCATGCTCGCGCGCTCGGCCAACGAGGCCATCGTGATCGCCGAGCAGACCGGCTTCCCGGTGGCGATGAAGGTGAACTCGCCCGACGTCGCGCACAAGAGCGACGTGGGCGGCGTGGTGCTCAACGTGCGCAACGCGGTCGAGGTGCGCGCGCAGTACGGCGAGATCCTCGGTTCGGTGCGCCGCGCGCAGCCCGACGCGCGCATCGAGGGGGTGACGGTGCAGGCGATGCGGCGCAGCCGCTTCGGGCGCGAGCTCTACGTGGGCGTCTTCCGCGACCCGGTGTTCGGGCCGGTGATCGCCTTCGGCGCCGGCGGCACCCGCATCGAGGTGGTGCGCGACACCACGCTGGAATTCGCGCCGCTCAACCGCTTCCTCGCGCGCCGCATGATCGAGCGCACCCGCATCGCGGAGACGCTGGGCAGCTTCCGCGGCGCCCCGGCGGTGGAGTTCCTGCACCTCGAGGCGCTGCTGGTGCGCGTCTCGGAGATGGTCTGCGAGTTGCCCTGGATCGCGGAGATGGACGTCAACCCCGTGATCGCCGACGAGCGCGGGGTGATCGCGGTGGACGCCCGGATCGTGATCGACCGCAGCGGCAGCGAGCAGGCGGTGCGGCACTCGCACCTGGCGATCATGCCCTACCCGGCGCACCTGACCCAGTCGAAGACCGCGCCCGACGGCAGCTTCTACACGGTCCGCCCGATCCAGCCTGAGGACGCGGACCGCCTGCAGGCATTCATGCGCGGGCTCTCGGCCGAGACCCGCTACTTCCGCTTCATCTCCACGCTGGCCGAGCTTCCCCCGAAGATGCTGGTGCGCTACACGCAGATCGACTACGACCGCGAGCTGGCGCTGGTGGCGGTGGAGCCCCCCGATCCGGCGCGGGCGCCGTCGAAGGAGGAAGGGGAGGGCGAGGACGAGCGCATCATCGGCGTCGTCCGCTACCTGCTCAACCCCGACGGCGAGAGCTGCGAGTTCGCGATCGCGATCGCCGACGACTGGCAGGGCAAGCGCCTGGGGTCGACGCTGATGCGCGCGATCGTCGACGCCGCGCGCGGCAAGGGTCTCAAGCGCATCGAGGGCTTCGTGCTCGGCAACAACGCGCGGATGCTGGGCCTGATGAGCTACCTGGGCTTCCGGGTCGCCACCGACCCGGACGATGCCTCGATGAAGCTGGTGACGATGGAGCTCTGAGCGCGGGCGCCGGGCGCGCGGCGGCGCCCGGCCCGTGCAGCGCCGCTCAGCCCTCGAGGTGGTAGGACGTGACCCGCTCCACCTCGTTCTTCGAGCCCAGGAACACCGGCACCCGCTGGTGCAGCGCGGTGGGCCGCACCTCGAGCATTCGCCCGGCGCCGTCGGTGACCGCGCCGCCGGCCTGCTCCACCAGGAAGGCCATCGGGTTGGCCTCGTACAGCAGGCGCAGCTTGCCGGGCTTGTCCGGCTCGCGCTTGTCGCGCGGGTACATGAAGATGCCGCCGCGGGTCATGATCCGGTGCACGTCCGACACCATCGACGCCACCCAGCGCATGTTGAAGTCCTTGCCCCGCGGGCCTTCCTTGCCGGCGAGCAGCTCGTCGATGTAGCGGCGCACCGGCGGTTCCCAGTGCCGCATGTTCGACGCGTTGATGGCGAACTCCTTCGTGTCCTCCGGGATCCGCATGCACGGCTCGGTCAGCCACCAGCTGCCGGTCTCGCGCTCCATCGTGAAGCAGGCCACCCCGTCGCCCACGGTGAGCACCAGCAGCGTCGACGGGCCGTAGACCGCATAGCCCGCGGCCAGCTGCCTGTAGCCGGCCTGCAGGAAGTGCTTCTCCTCCGGCTCGTCGACCCCCTCGGGCATCCGCAGCACCGAGAAGATGGTTCCGATCGACACGTTGACGTCGATGTTCGAGGAGCCGTCGAGCGGGTCGAACAGCAGCAGGAACTCGCCGCGCGGATACCGGTTCGGGATCTCGTAGGGATGGTCCAGCTCTTCGGAGGCCATGGCCGCGAGGTGGCCGCCCCATTCGTTGGCCTCGAGCAGCGTGTCGTTTGCGATCACGTCGAGCTTCTTCTGCGCCTCGCCCTGCACGTTCTCCGAGCCCGCCTCGCCGAGGATGTCCGACAGGGCCCCCTTGCCGACCGCGTAGCTGATGCGCTTGCAGGCCCGGGCGACCACCTCCAGCAGCAGCCGCAGCTCGCCGGGGATCATGCCCTTCTCGCGCTGCTTCTCGATCAGGTACTGGGTGAGGCTGATTCTCGACATCGGTTCTCTCCTCTGTTGATTCGTGTTGCGCGGCTCAGGCGGCCAGCGCCTTGCCGACGATCTCGCGGACGTCGCCGGACAGGCCTTCGCGGCCGGCCAGCGCCTCGAGCGCGCCGCGCATCGCCGCCTGGCGCTCGGGCGTGAACTTGCGCCAGCGGTCCAGCGCGCGCGCGATGCGCGCAGCGACCTGCGGGTTCAATGCATCGAGCGCGGCGACCTGCTCGGCCCAGAACGCATAGCCGCTGCCGTCGGCCGCGTGGAACTCGGCCGGGTTGCCCATGGCGAAGGCGCCGACGAGCGCGCGCACCCGGTTGGGGTTGCGGATCGAGAAGGCGGGATGCGACATCAGCGCGCGCACCCGCTCCAGCACGGGCGCTTCGCCCGGCGCGCGGTGCATCGTCGCCTGGATGGTCAGCCACTTGTCCATCGCCAGCGGTTCGCCGGCGAACTCGGTGGCGAAGGCGGCCAGCGCCGCGTCGCGCTGCGGGGCGGCGCCGGCGACCAGTGCCTGCAGCGCCGCCTGCCGGTCGGTCATGTTGTCGGCAGTTGCGAACTGCGCTGCTGCGGCTTCGCGCGCCCCGGCCGCGCCGGCGAGAACCCAGTAGCCGAGCGCCACGTTCTTCAGCGCGCGGCGCGCGGCAGCGGCGCGGTCGGCGCGCCAGGGGCCGGGGTCGCGCATGCGCTCGAAGGCGCCGCGCCAGTCGGCCTCCAGCTCGCGGGCCAGCCGCGTCCGCAGCCCGTCGCGCACCTCGCGCAGGCGGGCAGGGTCCACCACGGTCAGCTGCTCGGCGACCACGCCCTCGCCCGGCAGGGTGAGGACGAGCTCGCGGAAGGCCGGGTCCAGCGTCTCGTCGCCGAGCGTGCGCCGCAGGGCCTCGACCAGCGTCGACGCGGCCCGGACCGGATCCTCGCCGTCGAGCGCGCGCAGCACCGCGCCCACCGCCAGGCGCTGGGTCGCCTCCCAGCGGTTGAAGGGATCGCTGTCGTGGGCCGCGAGGAAGGCCAGCTCGCGGTCCTCGTAGCGGTAGTCGACGATGACCGGCGCGGAGAAGTCGCGCAGCAGCGAGGGCACGACGGGCGCATCGACCCCCGTGAACACGAAGGACTGCCGGGGTTCGGTGAGCTCGAGCACCAGGGTGCCGGGGGCGTTGGCGTCCGGACCCTCGGACGCGGCCTGGCCGGCCGGCGCGCCGGCCAGCCGCAGCGGCAGGTCGCGGCCCTGCGCATCGAGCAGCCCCACGGCGAGCGGCACGTGCAGCACCGGCATCCGGCCCGAGGCGTCCGGCGGGCAGGCCTGCGCCACCTCCAGCGTGAAGCTGCGCGCGGCCGGATCGTGCCGGCCGGAGATCGCCAGCCGGGGCGTTCCCGCCTGCGCGTACCAGCGCGAGAACTGCGAGAGGTCGCGGCCGTTGGCGTCCGCGACCGCGGCGACGAAGTCGTCGCAGGTCACCGCCTGGCCGTCGTGGCGCTTGAAGTACAGGTCCATGCCGCGCCGGAAGCCGTCGCGGCCGACCAGCGTCTGCAGCATCCGGATCACCTCGGCGCCCTTCTCGTAGACGGTCACCGTGTAGAAGTTGTTGATCTCCTGGTAGGCGTCCGGGCGGATCGGATGGGCCATCGGGCCCGCGTCCTCGGGGAACTGGGCGGCGCGCAGCAGGCGCACGTCCTCGATCCGCTTGACCGCGCGCGCGCTGGCCGCCGCCGCGGGCGAGCCGCTTTCGGCGGCCATCCGGTCGGCGGAGAACTCCTGGTCCCGGAACACCGTGAGGCCTTCCTTGAGCGTGAGCTGGAACCAGTCGCGGCAGGTGACGCGGTTGCCGGTCCAGTTGTGGAAGTACTCGTGGCCGACCACCGACTCCACGTTGGCGAAGTCGAGGTCGGTGGCCAGCCGGGGCGTGGCGAAGACGTACTTGGTGTTGAAGACGTTGAGCCCCTTGTTCTCCATCGCGCCCATGTTGAAGTCGCCGACGGCGACGATCATGAAGCGGTCGAGATCGAGCTCGAGGCCGAAGCGCTCCTCGTCCCAGCGGATGGCCTCCACCAGCGACTGCATCGCATGGCCGGTGCGGTCCTCGTTGCCGGGCTCAACCCAGACCTGCAGCAGCACCTCGCGGCCCGAACGGGTCTTCAGGCTGCGCTCGGTGGCCGCCAGCCGGCCGGCCACCACCGCGAACAGGTAGCTGGGCTTGGGGAAGGGGTCGTCCCAGACCGCGTAGTGGCGCGCGGCGCCTTCCGACCCGGCCGGCGCGTCGCCCTGCTCGACCAGGTTGCCGTTGGACAGCAGCACCGGGAAGCGCCCGCGGTCGGCGCGCAGCGTCACGCGGTAGCGGGCCATCACGTCGGGGCGGTCCTGGAACCAGGTGATCCTGCGGAAGCCCTCGGCCTCGCACTGCGTGAAGAAGTTGCCGTTGGACACGTACAGGCCCATCAGCGCGGTGTTGTCGTCCGGGGCGATCGCGGTGACCACCCGCAGCTCGAAGGTCTCGGGCAGCGGCCGGGTGACCGTCAGCCGCGCCGGGCCGCAGTCGTACTCGCCGTCGTGCAGCGGCATGCCGTCGACCGCGATCTCCAGCAGCTCCAGCGACTCCCCGTCGAGGACCAGCGGCCCGGCGCCGGTGGCCGGGTTGCGGCGGTAGCGGGTGGTGGCGGTCACCACGGTGCGCTGCGGGTCGAGGTCGAACTCGAGCCCGATGCGTTCGGCCAGCCATGTCGGCGGCGTATAGTCGAGGCGACGGATGGTACGGCTTCGGTCCATGTCCATGGGAGGTTCCGCGTGTCGGTGCTGGATTCTAAGCGCTCGGGGCGTCCGCTCCTGATCGGCGCGCTGCTGGCCCTTGCCCTGCTGGCGGGAGGCTGCGCAAGCACGGTGGACAGCCGGTTCACCGCCTATCACGCCTGGCCGGCGGACGCCGCCCAGCGCAGTTTCCGCTTCCTGCCGCCGCCGCAGCGCGGCGCCAGCCTCGAGCAGGCCGCGCACGAGGCGCTGGCGCGCCCGGAACTGCTGCGCGCCGGGTTCACCGAGACGCCCCAGGGGCGCTTCGGCGTCACGCTGCTGTTCACCGAGGCCCAGGAAGTCCGGCGGGTGCTCGAGCCTGCCACCGTCAGCCCCTGGTTCGGCTGGGGCGGCTGGTCCGGCAGCTGGCACGGCTGGGGGATCGGAGCGGTGATCCCGCTCGGCTGGCCGCCGGTGCGCGACGAAGCATGGTTCCGCCGCACCCTGAAGCTGGAGATCGACGACCTCTCGGTGCGTCCGCCCAGGCGCGTCTACGAGGTCACCGCCGTCAGCGAGGATCTCGGCGCGGACCCGGCCCTGGTGCTGCCGGTGATGCTGCGCCAGGTGCTGGACGGCTTCCCCGGTGTCTCGGCCCAGCAGCGCCGGGCGAGCACGCCTCTGCCCTGATCGGCTCCGCCGGCCGCCCCTGAAAGCGGAGCGGGCGATGCCGTGCAATGGCCGCTGGGCCGATATCATTCGGGGGTTCGCGCGTTTGCGGCGCTGTCCGCGATCGTTTACGCTGCAGTGCAGCATCGCGGCCCCTCGCGCGCGCCGCGACCCGCGCCTGCCTGCCGTCCCAAGCCCGTCCTGGAGTCCCTGATGCCCCGTATCCATACGCTGCTCGTCGCCAACCGTTCGGAGATCGCGATCCGCGTGATGCGCGCCGCCGCCGAGCTCGGCATTCGCACGGTGGCGATCTATTCGAACGAGGATCGCTTCTCCCTGCACCGGTTCAAGTCCGACGAGAGCTACCTGGTGGGCGAGGGCAAGAAACCCCTGCAGGCCTACCTGGACATCGACGACATCATTCGCGTGGCCAAGCTGGCCAAGGTCGACGCGATCCATCCCGGCTACGGCTTCCTGTCCGAGAACCCGGACCTGGCCCGTGCCTGCGCGAAGGCGGGCATCGCCTTCATCGGCCCGACGCCCGAGGTGATGACGACGCTCGGCAACAAGGTGTCGGCCCGCAACGCCGCGGTGGCCGCCGGCGTGCCGGTGATGCCGGCCACCGACCCTCTGCCCAAGACCGCCCTCGCCGAGGACGCGAGCCCCGAGGAGGTGGAGGCGGCCCGCGCGAAGGATCTGGCCGCGGCCAAGGAGCTGGCGGCGAAGATCGGCTACCCGCTGATGCTCAAGGCCGCTCACGGCGGGGCGGCGGCGGGCGCGGCAGGCGCGTGATCGAGACCGAGCCCGACCTGGACGGGCAGCTCGACGCGGCGCGCCGCGAGGCCGGCGCCGCCTTCGGCAACGACGAGGTCTACCTCGAGAAGCTGGTGCGCCGCGCGCATCACGTCGAGGTGCAGGTGCTGGGCGACCGG
This sequence comes from Gammaproteobacteria bacterium, assembly GCA_046569945.1. GTDB lineage: Bacteria > Pseudomonadota > Gammaproteobacteria > Burkholderiales > Burkholderiaceae_E > Quisquiliibacterium. The sequence continues at coordinate 9,844 of JBKHVS010000079.1, forward strand.
CACGGCAACGTGGTGCACCTGTTCGAGCGCGACTGCTCGGTGCAGCGGCGCAACCAGAAGGTGGTCGAACGCGCGCCCGCGCCCTACCTCGACGCCGCGCGCCGCGAGGCCCTTTGCGAATCCGCGCTGCGCCTGGCGCGCGCGGTCGGCTACACGCACGCCGGCACCGTCGAATTCCTGATGGACTCCGACACCGGCGAGTTCTACTTCATCGAGGTGAACCCCCGGATCCAGGTCGAGCACACGGTCACCGAGGAGGTCACCGGCATCGACATCGTGAGGGCGCAGATCCGCGTCACCGAGGGCGCGCGCATCGGCGACCCCGACGGACCCTGCCCGGCGCAGAAGGACATCCGCCTCAACGGGCACGCGCTGCAGTGCCGCGTCACCACCGAGGATCCCGAGAACGGCTTCACTCCCGACTACGGCCGCATCACCGCCTACCGCAGCGCTGCCGGCTTCGGGCTGCGGCTCGACGGCGGCACCGCCTACTCCGGCGCGGTGATCACGCCCTACTACGATTCGCTGCTGGTCAAGGTCACCGCCTGGGCCTCCACCGCGGCCGATGCGATCCGGCGCATGGACCGCGCGCTGCGCGAGTTCCGCATCCGCGGTGTTGCGACGAACCTCCAGTTCGTCGAGAACGTGATCAACCATCCGAAGTTCACCGCGGGCACGGTCACCACGCGCTTCATCGACGAGACCCCGGAGCTGTTCCGCTTTCCGAAGCGGCGCGACCGCGCCACCCGGCTGCTGCGCTACCTGGGCGACGTGGCGGTCAACGGCCACCCCGACATGAAAGGCCGGGTGAAGCCGGACCTCTCGCATGCGCACCTGATCCTGCCGCAGGCCGACCTCACCGCGCCCGCGCCGGCGGGCACGCGCACGATCTTCAAGGAACTCGGCGCCGAGAAATTCTCGCGCTGGATGCTCGACCAGAAGCGGGTGCTGCTCACCGACACCACGATGCGCGACGCGCACCAGTCGCTGTTCGCGACCCGCATGCGCAGCGTCGACATGCTGCGCGTGGCGCCGCACTACGCGCGGCTGCTGCCGGGGCTGTTCTCGATGGAGTGCTGGGGCGGCGCCACCTTCGACGTGTCGATGCGCTTCCTCAAGGAGGACCCCTGGGCGCGCCTGGCGGGCCTGCGCGAGGCAATGCCCAACACGATGCTGCAGATGCTGCTGCGCGACTCGAACGCGGTCGGCTACACCAACTACGCGGACAACGTGGTGCGCTTCTTCGTGCGGCAGGCCGCCGGGAACGGCGTCGACGTCTTCCGGGTCTTCGACTCGCTGAACTGGGTCGAGAACATGCGCGTGGCGATCGACGCGGTGGTCGAGTCCGGCGCGCTCTGCGAGGGCGCGGTCTGCTACACCGCCGACCTCTTCGACACCAGCCGCAAGTACGATCTGAAGTACTACGTCGGCATCGCGCGCCAGCTGCAGAAGGCCGGCGTGCACGTGCTGGGCATCAAGGACATGGCGGGCCTTGCCCGCCCGCGCGCGATCGCGGCGCTGGTGCGCGCGCTCAAGGAGGAGACCGGGCTGCCGGTGCACTTCCACACGCACGACACCAGCGGCGCCGCGGCGGCCTCGGTGCTGGCCGCGGTGGAGGCGGGCGTGGACGCGGTCGACGGCGCGCTCGATTCGATGAGCGGCCTCACCTCCCAGCCCAACCTGAGCGCGGTGGTCGCGGCGCTGGCCGGCGATCCGCGCGATCCCTGCCGCGACGGCGATGCGCCCTCCGGCGTCGACCTCGCTGCGATGCAGTCGATCTCGCATTACTGGGAGGGGGTGCGCAAGCTGTACGCGCCCTTCGAGTCGGACATCCGCTCCGGCACCGCCGACGTCTACAAGCACGAGATGCCGGGCGGGCAGTACACCAACCTGCGCGAGCAGGCACGCGCGATGGGCCTGGAGCATCGTTGGCCCGAGGTGTCCGAGGCCTACGCCCAGGTCAACCAGCTCTTCGGCGACATCGTCAAGGTCACGCCCACCTCCAAGGTGGTCGGTGACCTGGCGCTTTCGATGGTCGCCAACGACCTCGAGCCCAAGGACATCGTCGACCCGAAGCGCGAGGTGGCCTTCCCGGAGTCGGTGGTGTCGCTGTTCCGCGGCGAGCTTGGCTTCCCGCCCGACGGCTTCCCGGCGGAGCTCTCGCGCAAGGTGCTCAAGGCCCAGCCGCCGGCGCCCTACCGTCCGGGCGACACCATTCCCGAGGTCGACCTCGAGGCGGCCCGCCGCGATGCCGAGAAGGCGGTCGACCACCAGGTATCGGACACCGACCTGGCCTCGTACCTGATGTACCCGAAGGTCTATCGCGAATATCGCGAGCACCGCCGCCACTACGGCGACGTCGCGGTGCTGCCCACCCACTCGTTCTTCTACGGGATGGTGGAGCGCGACGAGATCGGCATCGAGATCGATCCGGGCAAGACCCTGGTGGTGCGGCTGCAGGGCGTCGCGCCGGTCGACGAGGACGGCGTGGTGCGCCTGTTCTTCGAGCTCAACGGCCAGCCGCGCACCGTGCGGGTCGAGAAGGCGGGCGCCAAGACCGCGCCTAAGAAGCCGCAGGCCGAGCCGGGCAATTCCAGCCACGTCCCGGCGCCGATGCCGGGGATGGTGGTGACGGTGTCCGTCAAGGCCGGCCAGGCCGTCAAGGCCGGCGATCCGCTGGTGTCGCTGGAGGCGATGAAGATGGAGACGCAGATCCGGGCCGAGCGCGACGGCACGGTGAAGTCGATCCACGTGCGCCCCGGCGAGACCATCGCCGCGCACGACCTGCTGCTCGAGTACGCGTCGAAGTAGCGGTCACCCCAGGGCCGGCCTTGCGGCCGGCCCGCGCGGCCCCCTCTGCGGCCGCGCCGCTCGTACGCCCGCGCCACCCGTACGCCCGCGCGCACCGTTCGGCCTGCGCCTTTTGACCCGGCGGGACGCCCCTTTCCAGAATGGCGGAAAGGGGCTCCACTCAGCCGGATCGACACTTGAGATTCTTCGCACGCCAGGTCGAGGCGACGCGCAGCGGCCGTCGCCTGCTGTACCGGTTCGCCTCGACCGCCACGATCGCCGCCGCGCTGGCGGGGGCTTCGGTCGCGCTCGCGGTGTCGGCGCTCGCGCCCTCGGCCTCGCCGGCGGTCCTGGCCCTGGCGGCGGGGGCCTCCGCGGTGCTCGCGCTGGCGCTGGCGCTGGCCGCGGTGCTGCGCCTGCGCCGCCGGCTGGCCGACGGCGGCATCGCGGTGGCGCGGCTGCTGGGCGCGCGCGCCGTGGTGCCGGATCCGATCGATCCGGCCGAGCGCCGGCTCTGCGACGTGGCCCGCGAGACCGCGATCGCAGCGGGAACCCAGGTGCCGATGCTCTGCCTGCTCGACTCGGACGCGTCGATCAACGCCTGTGCGGCGGGCCGAACGCCGGGCGACGCGGTCATCATCTTCACCAGGGGGGCGGTGGAGCAGATGTCCCGGGAGGAGCTCCAGGGGGTCTTCGCGCACGCCCTGGCGCACATCCTGCACGGCGACGTCCGGCCCGCCTTCACGCTGGGAGAATTCGCGGGCGGCCTGCGCGGCGCCTATGACTCGGGCCTCGTCCTGCTGCGCGCGCCGGCCGGCGCGGCGCGGGCGCAGGGGCCGGCGTCCAGGCGGCGCGCCCGGCAGGGGCTGCTGCGCGCGGCCGGCGCGCTCCTTGCCGGCGCAGGCAGCCTGGGACTG
>JBKHVS010000080.1:0-13497 GCA_046569945.1 Gammaproteobacteria bacterium
GGCGATCCGCAGCCGGAACTGCAGCCGCGCCGTCAGCGGCAACGCAGCCCAGGAGGGCCCGCGATTCGCGGGCCCTTTTTTCATTCCTGCGCTCCGCGGCGACCCGCGGACGCCCCCGCGGATCCAAAGGCGGACATTCGGAACGCACAGGCATGGAACATCTGCCATCCCTGGCTCCGCCGAGGCGTATAACACATCCCGTCCACGGCGATGCCGCCGCGCCTCGCGCGGGCCAGCCGCCAGGATCAGAGAACGATGCCATCAAGGAGACAGGAATGACCAACAGCACACGCCGCTCGATCGTGCTCGGCCCGCTCGCCGCGGCCGCCGCAACCGCCCTGCCGCTCACCGCGCGCGCCCAGAAGAAGTACGGCCCCGGGGTCACCGATACCGAGATCAAGATCGGCCAGTCGCTGCCCTACAGCGGCCCCGCTTCAGCGTACGGGCAGATCGGCCGCGCGGAAGCCGCCTACTTCAAGTGGGTGAACGAGGAGAAGGGCGGCATCAACGGGCGCAAGATCAACCTGATCAGCCTCGACGACAGCTACAACCCGGCCAAGGTGGTGGAGAACATCCGCCGCCTGGTCGAGCAGGACGAGGTTTCCTTCATCTTCAACGTGCTGGGCACGCCGCTGAACAAGGCGATCCGCCCCTACGTGAACAAGAAGAAGATCCCGCACCTGTTCAACGCCGCGGGCTCCGAGCAGTTCGCCGACCCGAAGAACTTCCCCTGGTCGATGGGCTGGCAACCGACGCTCAAGTGGGAGGCGAGCACCTACGCCAAGCACCTGCAGGCCAATCACCCGGACGCGAAGATCGCGGTGCTCTACCAGGACGACGACTTCGGCAAGGAAATGCTCGAGGGCCTGAAGGAAGGCCTGGGCGCCAAGGCGAACTCGGTCCTGAGCGCGCTCAGCTACCAGCCGACCGACCCCACCGTGGACTCGCAGCTGGTCTCGCTGAAGGCCTCCGGCGCCGACACCCTCTTCCTGTTCGCGTACTCCAAGCAGGTGGCGCAGGCGATCCGCAAGGTCGCCGAGCTCGGCTGGAAGCCGGACACCTACATCCACCTGGGCTCGGCGCAGATCGGCTCCACGCTCCAGCCCGCGGGCCTGGAGAACTCGGTGGGCGTGAAGACCGGCGGCTTCATCAAGGACCCCACCGATCCGCAGTGGAAGGACGACCCGTTCATCAAGGACTGGTTCGCGTGGATGAAGAAGCGCATGCCGGACGCGAACACCGCGGACTCGATGAACATCTCGGGCTACGCCTACGCGCAGACGCTCGAGCATGTGCTCAGGCAGTGCGGCGACGACCTCACGCGCGAGAACATCATGCGCCAGGCCTCCAACCTGAAGGACTACCGCAACGAGGCCCTGCTGCCGGGCAGCCTGATCAACACCAGCCCGACCGACTACCGGGTGATCGAGTACATCAAGATCCAGCGCTTCAACGGCAAGGCCTGGGAATTCGTCTGATCCCCAGGCGGCGCCGTCCCCTGCGGCGGCGCGGATGAAGGAGGGCCCGGTCGAACCGGGCCCTTTTTCATTGCGCCGCCGTCATTCCCTTGGCGGCATCGGCACCAGCACGCCCGTAGAGGTGGCCTGCGCGGCGAGCTGGCCGTCCGGGTTGTAAAGGTCGGCCTCCATGAACAGCACGCGCTTGCCGCGCCGGAGCACCCGGCCCTGCACGGTCCCCTCGCCTGGGCCCACGCGCTCGAGGAAGCTCACCTTGATCTCGAGGCTGACCATGTTCTGCGTGTACTCGGTGTCGTGCAGCACCGCGTGCGCCATCGCGGCGTCGAGCCAGGCGGTGACGAAGCCGCCCTGGGCGATCGTGCCGTTGGTGTGGCAGTACTCGCGACGCACCGTGAAGCCCGCGTGCAGGGTCCGGCTGGCCGCATCCCACGAGACCACGTGGAAGTTGCCCATCGATTCCTTCAGGGCCTTGCCGGACCGGATCCTGGCCTCCAGATCGTCGTTCATCATGTTCCCCGTCGTTGCGTGATCCCAGGATTCTCGCCCAGACGCGACTCGGCGCGGGCCGCCCCGTCCCGGCCGCGTTTCGCGCTATGCCGATCATGCAGGTCGGAAATGCGAAACTTCCGCCGCGCGATGCCCTAAGCTGGACGCGACCGGACCTGCGCGTCGCGCCGGCGCTCCACCCGCAACGGATAGGCCATGCCTGCGATCTTCGATCCCTTCGCTGCGATGGCCGCCTTCGCCGACTTCTGGCGCTGGAGCGCGCGGCTCCAGCAGGCCTGGCTGGCCGCGTCCCAGACTCCGCAGGCGATCGAGCGCCTGCAGGCGTCGCGGCTGCGCGCCCTGGTGAGCGGCGCGCGCATGCGATCGCCCTACTACCGGGAACGCCTCGCCGGCATGCCCGAGGACGAGTTCCGCCTCGACCGCTTCCCGGTTCAGGACAAGGCGGGGCTGATGGCGCGCTTCGACGACTGGGTGACCGATCCCGCGCTGCGCTTCGAGGAAATCCGGCGCTTCGTCGCCGACCCCGGCCGGGTCGGCGAACCCTATCTCGGCCGCTATGCGGTGTGGACCAGCTCGGGCAGCACCGGCACGCCCGGCATCTACGTGCAGGACCCGGACGCGCTGGCGGTCTACGACGCCCTGCTGTCGGCGCGTTTCCCGTCGGCAGCGGGATCGCCCTCCCCGTTCGCGACGCTGGCCGGCGGCGGCCGATTCGCGATGGTCGCCGCGCTGGAAGGCCACTTCGCGGGCGTGGTGTCCTGGGAGCGGCTGCGCCGCCTCCACCCCTGGATGGCCGCGGCGACCCGATCGTTCTCGGTGCTGTCGCCGCTCGCCGAGCTGGTGTCGGACCTGCAGTCCTGGCAGCCGACGGTGGTCGCGGCCTATCCGACGACGCTGCTGCTGCTTGCCGGCGAGCGGCGCGCCGGCCGGCTCGCACTGGCGCCGCAGGTGCTCTGGAGCGGCGGCGAGACGCTGTCGGACGGGGAGCGGGCCGAGATCGCCGATGCCTTCGGCTGCCCTGTGATCGACGGCTACGGTTCATCGGAATGCATGCAGATCGCCCACGACTGCGGCCATGGCTTCCTGCATCTCAACAGCGACTGGGTGGTGCTCGAGCCGGTCGACGAGCACGGCCAGGCGGTGCCGCCCGGGACCGCATCGCAGACCGTGCTGCTGACCAACCTCGCCAACCACGTCCAGCCGCTGATCCGATACGACCTCGGCGACAGCGTCACCATGCTCGGACACGCCTGCGCCTGCGGCTCCCCGTTTCCGGCGCTGCGCGTCTCGGGCCGGCGCGACGACATCCTGGCGCTCGAGGCGGAGGACGGCCGCCTGGTGAGGCTGGCGCCGCTGGCGGTGGCCACCGTGATCGAGGAGGGAGGCGGAGTCCGGCGGTTCCAGCTGATCCAGACCGGACCCGCCGCGCTGGCGGTGCGTTTCGAAACTCCGCAGGGTGACGCCCGCCAGGACGCACTGGGCTGTATCTTGACGGCACTGCGCGCCTATTTCGCGCACCAGGGGCTGCACCGGATCGACATCGTCGAGGATCCCGAGCCGCCGCGCGCCGATCCGGTCAGCGGCAAGCTGCGCGAGGTGCTAGGGATGCAGCCACAGGGCCGGCAGGACCGGACCGGAACATGAACCACGGAGCTGACACGCGATGATCCACACCCAGGGCCTGCCGGCCGATGCGGACGGCTACACGGGAGCCACAGGCTTCTTCGACATCGATCACCCCACGGTGCGCAGCTTCGTCGCCAGCGCGATCGGCGACGCCACCGGCGAGCGGGAGCGTGCGATCCGCCTGTTCCTGGCCGTGCGCGACCGGGTCCGCTACGACCCGTACAACCTCACCTACGATCCGGCCGACTACAAGGCCAGCAGCGTCATCGAGGCCGGCCGCGGCTGGTGCGTCCCGAAGGCCGGGCTGCTTGCCGCCTGCGCGCGCGCCGTCGGCATCCCGTCGGCGATCGGCCTGGCCGACGTGGCCAACCACCTGAACACCGAGAAGCTGCGCGAGCGCATGAACGGGGTCAACGTGTTCTACGACCACGGCTACACCGCGCTCTACCTCGGCGGACGCTGGCTCAAGGCCGTTCCCGCCTTCAACATCGAACTCTGCGAGCGCTTCGGGGTCCGTCCCACCGACTTCGACGGCGAGCACGACGCGCTCTACCAGGAGTTCGACGTCCACGACCGCCGACACATGGAATACCTCGCCGACCACGGCTGCTGGTCGGACCTGCCGCTGGAGCAGATCAAGGCGGACTTCGCGATCCACTACCCGCACATCGAGCGCCGCATGCGCGACGAGAACAAGGTCGACCCGGGCCGATTCGAGGATGACGCGCTGCGAGAGCGGAGCTCCTGAGCGACGGCGATAGAATCCGGACCGGATCCGCTCGGGGTCCGGCCTCGGGAGAACAGCTTGTCCTTCGTCTCATCGCTGCGCGCCGCCTGGCGGCGCTCCGATTCCCTGCTCTGCGTGGGCCTGGACCCGGATCCGTCGCGCATGCCGGCCCCGCTCGAAGGCCGCGCCGACGCGGCCTTCGAGTTCTGCCGCGCCATCGTCGACGCGACCGCCGGCCATGTCTGCGCGTTCAAGCCGCAGATCGCCTACTTCGCGTCGCAGCGCGCCGAAGACCAGCTCGAGGCGCTGGTCGACCACGTGCACCGGCGCCACCCCGGAGTTCCGGTCATCCTGGACTCCAAGCGCGGCGACATCGGCTCGACCGCCGAGCACTACGCGCGCGAGGCCTTCGAGCGCTACCGGGCGGATGCGGTCACCCTCAGCCCCTACATGGGCTTCGACTCGATCCAGCCCTACCTTGCCTACCCGGGGCGCGGCGCCATCCTGCTGTGCCGCACCTCGAACCCGGGCGGAAGCGACCTGCAGGCGCTCCAGGTGGCAGCGGACCCCGCGCTCGACGCACCCGCCGAGCGCCTCTACGAGCGCGTTGCTCGGCTCGCGGCAGGCCCCTGGAACGGCGCCTCCGGCGAGCTTGGCCTGGTGGTGGGCGCCACCTTCCCCGACGAGTTGCGCCGGGTGCGCGCACTTGCGGGGGACCTCCCGCTGCTGGTTCCCGGCATCGGCGCCCAGGGCGGAGACATCGACGCGGCCGTCGCCGCGGGCGCCACCCCGGACGGATTCGGGATGGTGGTCAATTCCTCGCGCGCCATCCTTTACGCGAGCGAAGGCGAGGACTTCGCCGAGGCGGCCGCGGCGGCTGCCCTGGCCACGCGCGACGCCCTTCGCGCGGCCCGCCAGCGCCTGCCGGGCTGAACACGTCGGCGCCCGCCGGTCCGGGCACGCCGACGCCGTCCGGTGCGAGCCCGCCCTGCGTCGCCACGGCCACCCGCCGGCGTCGCCACGCCGGACGCTTGCCGCTACACTCTGCTGCGAACCCAGCCGCGCCTGCGCGCGGCGCGCCTGGTGGAGCGACATGCGGATCCTGCTCGCCGAAGACGACCAAGTGCTCGCGGACGGCCTGTGCCGTTCGATGCGGCAATCGGGCTATGCGATCGACCACGTCGCCAGCGGAAGCGACGCCGATTCCGCGCTCTCGCTGCACGAGTACGACCTGCTGATCCTCGACCTCGGCCTGCCCAGGCTCCCCGGCATCGACGTCCTCAAGCGGCTGAGGTCGCGCAATTCTCCGCTCCCCGTGCTGATCCTCACCGCGGCCGACTCCGTGGAGCAGCGCGTGCGCGCCCTCGACCTCGGCGCGGACGACTTCATGGCCAAGCCCTTCGCCCTGAACGAGCTCGAAGCCCGGGTGCGCGCGCTGGTACGGCGGAGCATGGGCGCCACCACCGCCTTCCTGCGCCATGGCCCGCTCACCTTCGACCAGGTCGGACGCAGCGCGCGGCTCAACGAGCAGCCGCTGGATCTCTCGGCGCGTGAAACCGGGCTGCTCGAGATCCTCCTGCAGCGCGCCGGCCGAATGGTCAGCAAGGAGCAGATCGTCAGCCACCTCTGCGAATGGGGCGAGGAGGTCAGCCACAACGCGGTCGAGGTCTACATGCACCGCCTGCGCAGGAAGCTCGAGGGCGGCGGCGTGCGCATCGTCACCGTCCGGGGCCTCGGCTACTGCCTGGAGCGGCCAGCCGAGTCCGGCGCGGCGGCATGACCGAGCGCAGGCGCCGGCGCAGCTTCGACTTCGCCAGCGACCCGAGGGAGCAGCGCTCCCTGTTCGGCGAGATCCTCGACTGGATGCTGGCGCCGCTCCTGCTGCTGTGGCCGCTGTCCATCGTGCTCACCTTCGTGGTGGCCCGCTCGCTGGCCGACGCGCCCTTCGATCGCGCCCTCATCGACCACACCGAGGTGATCGCGCAGCAGGTCGACACCTCGGGGGCGCACGCCGCCACGCCGCCCGGCACGCGCCTGCGCGACCTGCTGCCGCCCGGTTCGGAGGACCACACCTTCTTCCAGGTGCTGGCTGCCGACGGCGAACTCCTGGCGGGTGACGCGAACCTGCCGAGGCCCAGCCTGTACGACTACCCCACGCCGGGAAGAGTGCAGCGGCGCTTCGACCAGCACCGCGGGATCGAGGTCCGCGTGGCCTACACCTACATCAGCCCCGGCGAGGATCCGATGGGAACCTCGTATCCGGTGCTGGTCCAGGTGGCCGAGACGCTGGACGCGCGCAACGCGCTGGCCAACGAGATCATCAAGGGGGTGATCTTCCCGCAGTTCCTGATCCTGCCGCTGGCGGTCGGCCTGGTCTGGTTCGCGCTCAGCCGCGGGCTGGCGCCGCTGGAACGCATGCAGCGCCGGATCCGCGAGCGCCGCCCCGACGACCTCTCGCCGATCAACCCGCACGACGCGCCCGAGGAGCTCGGTCCGCTGGTGGCGTCGTTCAACGACCTGCTGCAGCGGCTCGGGTCGAGCATCGCGGCCCAGAAGCGCTTCATCGCAGACGCGGCCCACCAGATGAAGACGCCGCTGGCGGGCCTGCGCACCCAGGCCGAGCTCGCCCTGCGCGAAACCGACCCGCGGGCGCTGCGCCGCAGCCTGGAGCAGGTGGTGGAAAGCTCCGAGCGCGCGGCGCACATGATCAACCAGCTCCTCGCGCTGGCGCGCACCGAGAACCTGCGCAACGCGATCCAGCTCGAGGAATTGGACCTGGCGCCGCTGGCGCGGGCGGTAGCGGTAGAGTGGGTCCCGGAGGCGATCCGGCGCGGCATCGACTTCGGCTTCGAGAGCGACGACGCGCCGGCCCCGGCCGCAGCCCATCCGATCCTGCTGCGCGAGCTGCTCAACAACCTCATCGACAACGCCATCGGCTACACGCCTGCCGGCGGGCAGGTCACCGTCCGGCTGGGCCGCGAGGGCCGCGAAACGCTCCTCGAAGTGGAGGACACCGGTCCCGGCATCCCGCCCGAGGAGCGCCTGCTCGTGTTCGAGCGCTTCTACCGGATCCTGGGCAACGAGACGAGCGGCAGCGGCCTCGGGCTGCCCATCGTCGCCGAGATCGCTGACCAGCACGGCGCCAGGGTCTCGATCTCCGACGGCGGACCTGCGGATGCCCCCCGTGGCACGAAGTTCACGGTCCGCTTCCCCGCGCTTTGACAGCGGCGATCGGTTGACGATAGAATCCGCCCTCTTTGGCGCATTAGCTCAGTTGGTTAGAGCGACGGAATCATAATCCGCAGGTCCGGGGTTCGAGTCCCTGATGCGCCACCAGTTTCGAAGCCCCCTGCAGGCCCGCGCCTGCAGGGGGCTTTTCGTTGCCCGTCCCTGCGGGGCAACTTTGCGGGCTGCCTATTTCAGAGGCACCGGGTCCAGGAAGTCGCTCACCGGCACCCACTTGCCGTTCTGGACCTGGACCACGCGCACCTTGTTGATGCCGAGACGGTTGTCCTTCGACACCGAAAACGGCGGGTTCCCGAGGGCATCGGACGGCAGCTTCGTCGACTCCATCGTCGCGTTGAAAGTCTCTGCGGTCAGCTTGCGCCCCGTCTTCTCGGCCAGCTTCGCGAAGGTGGTGATCCCGTAATACGTGTACATGGAATAGAGGCTCGGGTCCTCGTTGTTGAACCATTTGCGGTAATTGGCAACGAACTCGCGCACTGCGGGATTCGCGTCATCCGCGTAGGGCAGCAGGATGAAAGTGGAGGAATAGACCCCATCCATCAGCTTGCCGCCGATCGAATGGACTTGCGGCGCGTAGTTGGCGGCCGTGCCCATGAAATCCGGCTTGAATCCGAGCTTGTTCGCCTCCTGCACCGACGCGATGAACTCGCGCATGGTGGTGGCGCTGAACACGAAATCGCAACCGGCAGACTTCAGCCGGGCCATCTGGGACGAGAAGTCCACGGTTCCACGCTTGTAGGACGTCTTCTCGACCAGGGGTCTGCCCGACTGGTCCAGGTAACGGGAAACGCCCTCGAGCACCTCGCGGCCGAAGTCGTCGTCCTGGTAGAGGATGCAGGGCTTCTCGTACTTCTTCTTCGCCATCATGAATGCCGTGGTGGCGGCGGACATGTCGACGTACGACGGAGCCAATCCCACCTTGTACATGTGGGGCGGGTCGTAGAGTTCGCGGGCGCCGCCCTGCGGCAGGAAGCTGAACACCTTGTTGTCGAGCAGCAGCGGAAGCGCCGCCAGGTTGGTCGCCGTTCCAAGCGTGCCGATCATGGCGAAGATGCCGTCGCCCTGGGTGACCAGCTTCTGCGTGGCCAGGACGGATTTGCGCGGATCGTAGCCATGGTCCTCGACCACGAACTTCAGCTTGCGCCCATGGATTCCGCCCCGGGAGTTGATCTCCTCCACCGCGAGAATGCCGGCATTGCGCGACTCCTTCCCGTAGTTCGCGATCGGGCCGGAGAGGTCCGTCACCATCCCCAGCGTGATCTCCGTGTCCGAGACCCCACGAACCTGCGCGAACGCCGCAGCCGACAACGTGAGGGTGGCCGCCATGGCGGCAAGCTTGAGCTTCATCGATGCATCTCCTTTTGGTGAGCGGGCAGCACGGCCGCTTTCGCGCCGCGGGGAGGCGCGGCAGCCTTGCCAGCCCGGATCACGCTAGCACCCCGGCCGATCGGGTACTTGCGCCAACCTGCTGGTCGGCTGCGCGACGGCTTTCCGCGGACCACGCTGCATCGGCTCGCCTGCGTGCCCGCCGTATAATGAGACGATTGCCGCGAAGCTGTGCCGCTTGCATGCGTGCGGAGGCCCACGGAGATCCTCTAGGGGCCCAACCGGTTGAGCGAGACACGCTGGAGGCGCTCCCACTACGTATTCGCCACCAGTCGCCCGGGATCCGCCGGACAGCGTCTCCACGGCGAACTCGCCGTTCCCTGCCTTGACCGCGGCATGCAAACTGGGTTTTTTCCTCCGGATCGACGAACATGAAGCCTCGATCGAAGAGCGGCCACCGTGCCGCCGCAGTGCTGGCATGCGCAGCAATGTGGCTTTCCGCTGCCGCCTGGGCCGAGCCCCGCACATTCGCCGAACCCACGCGGCTGGGCACGCTCGAGGTGACGGTCTTCCCGCAGGCGCGGCTCGACGGCAAGGACGTCCTCCTCGCCCCCGGCGCGCGCATCCGCAACGAATCCAACCTGCTTGCGGTGCCTTCGACGATCCGCGGCAAGGTGCCGGTGCGCTACCGCACCGACCCCATGGGACAGGTGCTCGACGCCTGGATCCTGACCGAAGAGGAACTGCGGATCGCCAGGGACGAGGCGCGCAGGCAGGTACGCACCCGATGACCAAGAAGCTCTACATCAAGACCTTCGGCTGCCAGATGAACGAGTACGACTCGGCGAAGATGGCCGACGTCCTCGGGCAGTCCGAAGGAGTCGTCCCCACCGACGATCCGGCCGAGGCCGACATCATCCTGTTCAACACCTGCTCGGTTCGCGAGAAGGTGCAGGAGAAGGTGTTCTCGGACCTCGGCCGCGTCCGCGCGCTCAAGCGTGAGCGTCCCGACCTGATGGTCGGGGTCGGCGGCTGCGTGGCCAGCCAGGAAGGCGCGGCGATCGTCGCCCGCGCGCCCTACGTCGACGTCGTGTTCGGACCGCAGACCCTGCACCGCCTGCCGGAACTCCTCGAGCAGCGCCGGCGCACCGGCCGGCCCCAGGTGGACATCTCCTTCCCCGAGATCGAGAAGTTCGACCACCTGCCGCCGGCGCGCGTCGAGGGAGCGAGCGCCTTCGTGTCCATCATGGAAGGCTGCAGCAAGTACTGCAGCTTCTGCGTCGTCCCCTACACCCGCGGCGAAGAGGTGTCCCGTCCCTTCGAGGACGTGCTGGTCGAGGTTGCGGGGCTGGCCGAACAGGGGGTCCGGGAAGTCACCCTGCTGGGCCAGAACGTCAACGCCTACCGGGGCACCCTGCCCGGCGCCGACGGCGGCCCCGACGAGGCGGCCGATTTCGCGCTGCTGCTCGAGTACGTGGCGGAGATTCCCGGCATCGAACGCATCCGCTACACCACCTCGCACCCGAAGGAGTTCACGCAGCGGCTCATCGACGCGTATGCGCGGGTGCCCAAGCTGGTGAGCCACGTGCACCTGCCGGTGCAGTCCGGCTCGGACCGGGTGCTGGCGGCGATGAAGCGCGGCTACACCGCGCTCGAGTTCAAGTCGATCGTGCGCCGGCTGCGCGCCGGCTGCGCGGAAGCCTACGTGCCGTCGGACTTCATCGTCGGATTCCCTGGCGAGACCGCCGAGGATTTCGCCAGGACCATGGCCCTGGTCGAGGACGTCGGCTTCGACAGCTCCTTCTCGTTCATCTACAGCCCGCGGCCCGGAACTCCGGCCGCGGACCTGCCCGACGACACGCCCCACGAGACCAAGCTCGAGCGCCTTCAGGCGCTGCAGGCTGCGATCGACGCGAACGCCCGCGCGATCTCCGAAGCGATGGTCGGCACCCGCCAGCGGGTGCTGGTCGAGGGCAGCGCACGCAAGGATGCGAGCGAGTGCTCGGGCCGCACCGGCAACAACCGGGTGGTGAACTTCGCCGGCCCCGCAGGGCTGGTGGGGCAGCTGATCGAGGTAGAGATCACCGGCGCGCTGCCGCACTCGCTGCGCGGCCGCATCGCGCTGCAGGGCTGAGCATGCGCTGCTCGCCCGGCACGCCGGCCCAGGCGCCCCGGCGCAGGCGGCATGCGCGCGCCCTGCTCGCCTGCTGCGCCCTGGCCGCCGGGCTGGCCGGTGCAGTCCTGCCGGCACAGGCCGAGCCTCCCCGGCAGCCGGCGGCAGCTCCCGCCGCGCTGGGCGAGCTGCTGTACAGCGCCCGCAGGCTGATGGCCGGCGGCGACGCCTCCGCCGCGTACGCGCTGCTCGAGCCCCAGACCCGCTGGTATGCCGGCGCGCCCGAATTCGATCATCTCCTCGGCGTGGCCGCGATGGACGCAGGCCGCCCCGGCCAGGCCGTCCTCGCTTTCGAGCGCGTGCTGGCCGCCGACCCGGGCCACCTGCAGGCGCGCGCGGAACTCGCCCGCGCGCTGCTCGCAACCCGCGAGACCGAGGCGGCCCGGCGCGAGTTCGAGGCCGTGGCCGCGCAGCGCATCCCGCCCGAAGTCCGCACGATCATCGATCGCTACCTCGCGGCGATCGCGGTCGCCGACCAGGCAGGGCGGACCAGCTTCCACGGCCGGGCGGAACTCGGCGCCGGCTGGGACAGCAACGTGACGCTGGGCAGCATCGGCTCGCAGTGGCTGCTCGCTGGCGGCGCATCTGTCGTCCCGGAAGCCTCCAGCCGGCCGCGCAGCACCGCGCTGATCGCATGGGGAGCCGGCCTGGACTGGCAGGGTCCGATCGGTGGCGGCTGGCAGTGGACGGTCGGGGCACAGGCGATGGGCCGCTCGAACGCGAGCGCGCATACACTGGATCAGACCTACTTCGACCTCTCTGGAGGCCTGCGCTACCGCACCGGTTGCCACGGATTCGACATGCTCGCCCAACTGCAACACCTCCGCGCAGACCGGTCCGCGTTCCGCAACGCGGCCGGAGCGATCGCGCAGTGGCGCTGCGACCTGGACGCGCGCACGCAGGTCGGCCTGTACGTCCAGCACTTCGAGTTCAGCTTCCCGGACCAGCCGGTGCGCGACGCGCGCCGCCAGGTCGCCGGGGCCACCGCGGCCCGCGCCCTCGAGGGCGACGGCGCGCCGCTGCTGGTCGCCAGCATCTACGCCGGCCGCGAGCGCCCTGACGCCGACCTGCCGCAGCTGGAACACGACATCCTCGGCCTGCGAGGCGTGTTCAGCATCGGCGTGTCCCCGCGGGTTCGCGCCTGGGCGGCCGTGGCCTGGGAAGCCCGCGACTTCGCCGGCCCCGAGCCGCTGTTCGACGCGGTCCGCGAAGACCGCCAGACCGAGGTGGAACTCGGGGCCTCGATCGCGGTGAACCGGTCGTGGGTGGTGAAGCCCCGCCTGGTCCACATACGCAACGCCTCCAGCCTCGCGCCCAACGATTTCCGCCGGACGCAGGCGCTGGTGTCGGCGCAGTACAGCTTCTGATGCGCGCGCCGTCCCCGCTTCGGCCCCTGTCTCGCCGCCTTGCGGCGATTGCGGCGCTGGCCCTCGGTTTCGCCGCGCTGCCCGCCCTGGCTGCCGACGCGGTCTTCCTCGTCGTGTCCGGCGAGGTCAAGGTCGCACGCAGCGGCGAGCCCGCGCGAGGGGCCGCGCGCAGCGGCGACGAACTCCGCAGCGGGGATCTGATCGTCACCAGCCAGGACGGACGGGCGCAGCTGCGCTTCTCGGACGGCGCGATCGTCTCGCTCCAGCCCGGCACCGAGTTCCGCATCGACGACTACCGCTTCGACCCGCAGGAGCAGCGTGGCTTCTTCAGCCTGCTGCGCGGCGCGATGCGTACCGCAACCGGCGCCATCGGCAAGCGCAACCGGTCCGACTACCGGATGCGGACGCCGACCGCGACGATCGGCATCCGCGGAACCCTCTACCTGGCCGAAGAGACGGTGTGCGACCCGGCCTGCGCGCCCGGCGCCCGCGCGGGCCTCAAGGTCAGCGTCAGCGAAGGCCGCATCGCGGTCCGCACGTCGGCCGGCGAGATCGAGGTCGGGGAGGGCTCGGCAGCCGAGGTCTCCTCGCCGGACGCCCTGCCCCGGCTGACGGAGCTGCGCCCGGTCCTGGTGCCCGCGACCCTCGTCGCGCGCGCAGCCACCGACCTGGCCGGCGCCGTTCAGCGCAGCGCCCCGCCCAAGGGGACCGGGCAGGGCGACGGAACGGCGGCGCCGACCTCGAGCGGATCGGCTGCGGGCGCGGCCGGCACGAACGGAGCGACCGCGGGTGCTGCTGCGCCCTCCGGCGGTTCCGCGGGTGCCGAGGACCCGGACCGATTCGGAGCGCCCGACGGCCCCTCATCCCCGCTGCAGGCCAGCGTACCCGTCGCCCCCGCCTCCAGCCGCGCGCCCGACGGCCGCCTGGAGCTCCTCGCCGCCAGCAGCGCACAACCGCCGAACCCGACCGTAACGGACGGATCGACTGTCGGTCCCTCGGTCGGTGGCGACTCGACCGATGATGGCGGCTCGACGGGTGGCGGCTCGA
>JBKHVS010000081.1:0-13446 GCA_046569945.1 Gammaproteobacteria bacterium
GATGCGGCCGGAGAGCACGTCGGCAGCGGAGACGTAGCGGAAGCGGGAGGGCCGGTCGGCGCCGGACGCTGCGCGAGCCGCCGGCGCCCCTGAAACGCGGCCGGCGAAGGGCACCAGCGCGGTCGTGCCGGTGGACAAGGGCAGCACTGCGCTGCCGCGCGGGCCGCGCAGCACCAGCCGGTCATGGGCCAGCATCAGGTTCGCGCCGCCCAGGTGGCGGCGCAGCACCGCCACCGCCAGCGATTCGTAGACCTGGCCCTCGTGCTCGGCCAGCAGCGGCAATGCGCGCACCACGCCGTCGGAGTCGACCAGCGGGTTGAAGAAGCCCGCGCCCGCGGCAGCCTGCGCAAGCCCGGGCAGGTTGGCGCCATAGCCGGTCCACGCGGTGATCCGGTGCCCCGACTGGGCGAAGGCGCCGACGTTCATCACCGGCGCGGGCAGCTCGCCTGCGGTGACGCCGCCCCGGTCGGAGCTGAAGTAGTAGCCCAGCACCACGGGCCGCCCCTGCAGGGCGGCGGCGAGCGCAGCGTCGCCGCCGGTGCCGCGCTCGGGCTCGGCGAAGAGCGTGTCCATCCCGAGGACGCTGGCACCGCCGTCAACTGCGATCCGTTCGACCAGGCGCGCCACCGTCCCGCGCGGCCAGGGCCAGCGACCCTGCGCGGCCAGGCTGTGCTCGTCGACGTCGACGATCACCACGCGCTCGTCGACGGCGGCTGCCTGGCCGCGCAGGCGAGCGTCATAGACCAGGCGATCCAGCGCCTCGGAGACTGGAAAAGGCAGCAGCCCCAGCGCGCCCGCGCTGGCGATGGCGGTGAGCAGCAGCCCGACCGCCGGACGGCGCAGCCAGCTCAGCAGCCGCAGCAGCAAGGCAGGTCCTCGGTGGAGCGCAGGCGGCCCCGGGCCGCCCGGCGATGGATCATTCGTCCAGCGGACCGCCGGCCCGCACCCGGAATCGCAGCATCGTGCCCGACAGCTCGATCAGGTCGCCATCGGACAGCGGATGCGACCCCAGGCCGATCGACTCCCCGTTCACCAGCGGGAAGGCGAGCCCTTCGAGGTGCGTGACGAAGTAGCCGTTGCGCCGGCGCGAGACGACGGCAACCTGGTTGCCTGCGCCGGAGATGGGGACGATCGGCCGGTCGACCGGCTGGGCGCTGCCGCGCTGCGGACCGGTGAGCCACTCCAGGCTTGCCTGCGCCTGCGCGTCGTCCGGCGCCGCTGCGGGCGCCTCCCGGTGCTCGACCAGGTAGCGCAGCCGGTAGATGCCGACCTCGATCAGGTCGGCGTGCTCCAGCCGGTGCGACTGCATCGGCCGGCCGTTGACCAGCGTGCCGTTGCGGCTGTTGAGATCCTTGACGATCCGTCCGGAGCCGTCCGAGAGGATGACCGCATGCTCGCCGCTGACCGTGAGGTCGTCGAGCGCGATGTCGTTGTACGGCCGCCGCCCGATCGTGATGTGCGTCTTGACGATCGGGAAACTGCGCAGCACCAGGTCGCCGAAGCTCAGCACCAGGCGCGCGGTCACCGTGTTCTCGTGTTGCTGCATCCCGCCAATCTAGGGGGGCGGGATGCGCGCTTGAAGGAACAATTTCATGAACGGGCGCAGCTTCCCGCCGGGTGGCGGGAAGCTGGCCGTCCGGACTCAGTGCGCGGCGCGGGCCCGGCCGCGCATGCGGCGCTTGCCGAGCTCGCCGAGCGCCACCACCAGCAGCGCACCCGCCACCGCCGCGCCGTACTTGAGGACGGAACTGGGCTCGCCGATCTGCCCGACCGCCACCGGGTCGGTGATCATCATGCCGCCCGCGATCCAGCCCAGCAGCGCGCCGCCGGCCAGCACCACCAGCGGGAAGCGGTCGATCAGCTTGAGCACCAGCTGGCTGCCCCAGACGATCAGCGGGATGCTGACCAGCAGGCCGAAGATCACCAGGCCGAGCTGGTGGTCGGGATCGGCCTGCTGCGCCGCGCCGGCGATGGCGATGACGTTGTCGACGCTCATCACCAGGTCGGCGACGATCACGGTCTTGATCGCCCCCATCAGGCTGCCGGAACCTTCGAGGTTGCCGTGCGCGTCCTCGTTCTCCGGCACCAGCAGCTTCATGCCGATCCAGATCAGCAGCGCGCCGCCGACCAGCTTCAGGAAGGGCACCTGCAGCAGCGCCACCGCGAAGGCGATCAGGATCACCCGCAGGATGATCGCGCCCGCCGTGCCCCAGAGGATGCCCTTGGTGCGCTGGTGCGGCGGCAGGTTCCGGCACGCCAGCGCGATCACCACCGCGTTGTCCCCGCCGAGGAGGATGTCGATGATGATGATCTGGAGCACTGCGGCCCAGCTCAGGGTGGTGAGGAACTCGATCACTTGCCAGTCCGTGTGGAAATGCGGTCGTCAGCCCGAAGAGGCTTCACAGCACCGACTTGAGGAGCTTGCCCATCTCAGAGGGGTTGCGGGTGACGCGGATGCCGCAGGCCTCCATCACCGACAGCTTCTCGTCGGCCGTGCCCTTGCCGCCCGAGATGATGGCGCCGGCGTGTCCCATACGGCGGCCTTCCGGGGCGGTCTGCCCGGCGATGAAGCCGACGACGGGCTTGGTGAAATTCGCCTGGATCCATGCCGCCGCTTCCTGCTCGGCCGACCCGCCGATCTCGCCGATCATCACCACCGCATCGGTGTCCGGGTCGTCGTCGAACATGCGCAGCACGTCGATGTGCTTGAGGCCGTTGACCGGGTCGCCCCCGATGCCCACGGCGCTCGACTGCCCCAGGCCCAGCGCGGTGAGCTGCCCCACCGCCTCGTAGGTGAGCGTGCCGGAGCGCGACACCACGCCGATGCGGCCCTTCTTGTGGATGTGGCCGGGCATGATGCCGATCTTGAGCTCGTCTGGCGTGATCACGCCGGGGCAGTTGGGCCCGAGCAGCAGGGTCTTCTTGCCCTCGCGGCGCATGCGGTCGCGCACGACGATCATGTCGCGCACCGGGATGCCCTCGGTGATGCAGATGACCAGGTCGAGGTCGGCGTCGGCCGCCTCCCAGATGGCGTCGGCAGCGCCCGCGGGCGGCACGTAGACCACGGAGACGGTGGCGCCGGTCTGGGCCTTCGCTTCCTTGACCGTGGCGTAGATGGGGATGCCATCGAAATCCTCGCCGGCCTTCTTGGGGTTGACGCCCGCCACGTAGGCGGCACGACCGTTGGCGTAGTCACGGCAGGCCCGGGTGTGGAACTGGCCGGTCTTGCCGGTGATCCCCTGGGTGATGACCTTGGTGTCCTTGCTGATCAGGATCGACATGTTCGGTTTCCTAGTGCGCTGCTCAGGCCTTGGCGGCCGCCTGGACCACCCGCTCGGCCGCATCGGCCATCGTGTCCGCCGCGATGATCGGCAGGCCCGACTCCGCAAGCAGCTTCTTGCCCAGTTCCTCGTTGGTGCCCTTCATGCGGACCACCAGGGGCACCTTCAGGCCGACCGCCCGCGAGGCCGCCACCACGCCCTCGGCGATGACGTCGCAGCGCATGATGCCGCCGAAGATGTTGACCAGGATGGCCTTCAGGTTGGGGTTGCGCAGCATGATCTTGAAGGCCTCGGTGACCTTCTCGGTGGTGGCGCCGCCGCCCACGTCCAGGAAGTTGGCCGGCTCGCCGCCGAACAGCTTGATGGTGTCCATGGTGGCCATCGCCAGCCCGGCGCCGTTGACCAGGCAGCCGATGTTGCCGTCGAGCTGGATGTAGGCCAGGTCGAACTTGCTGGCCTCGACCTCGGCGGGATCTTCCTCGTCGAGGTCACGCATCTCGACCAGCTCGGGGTGGCGGTACAGCGCGTTGCTGTCGAAGTTGATCTTGGCGTCCAGGGCGATGACGTCGCCGGAGCCGGTGAGGATCAGCGGGTTGATCTCGGCCAGGCTGGAGTCGGTCTCCCAGAAGGCCTTGTAGAGGCCCTGCAGCACCGCGCGCGCCTTGGGCAGCGAGCCCTCGGGCACGCCGATCTTGCTGGAGAGATCATCCGCCTCGGCATCCGACAGGCCGGCCACCGGATCGACCGCCACCTTGTGGATCTTCTCCGGGCTGTGCTCGGCCACCTCCTCGATGTCCATGCCGCCCTCGCTGGAGGCCATCACGGTGACGCGCTGCGTCACGCGGTCGACGACCATGCCCAGGTAAAGCTCTTTCTTGATGTCGGCGCCCTCTTCCACCAGCAGGCGGCGGACCTTCTGGCCCTCCGGCGAAGTCTGGTGCGTGACGAGCTGCATGCCGAGGATCTTGCCGGCCCACTCGCGGACCTCGTCCAGCGACTTGGCGACCTTCACGCCGCCGCCCTTGCCGCGGCCGCCGGCGTGGATCTGGGCCTTGACCACCCAGACCGGACCGCCGAGGGTCTCGGCAGCCTTGACCGCCTCGTCGACGGTGAAGCAGGGAATCCCGCGCGGCACCGGAACGCCGTAGCGCTTCAGGATTTCCTTGCCCTGGTACTCGTGGATCTTCATGGGTTCGTGCCCTCGGAGTCTTGGATACGTGGCGCAGGGCCGCGGACGCTATCGGCTCACGCCGGAGAGCGCCGCGGCATCGCGGGTCTGGAATCTGGGGGAGTGCCTCGATGAGCGGCCGGCCGGCGCCTGCTGCAGGCGGACCATGGACTCTTCGGCAACAGCGGCGGACCGCGTTCGATAAGCGCTTGCCGGCGGCAGAGGCATTGTTCGAGCAATCTGTTGTGCGCCGCAACGACGCCGGAGCCGAGGATGTTAGCACAGCCCCCGGGCGCAGACTAAGGCAGCTTGGGGCGCTGCCGGAGCTCAGCCGTTCCGGTTCGGGCGGGCCGCCTCGCGCAGCACCCAGGCAATGGTCTCGCCGTCGAATCCGCGCTGGGCGAGGAAGCGATGCTGGCGCGCCCGCTCGGCGAGGTCGGCCGGTGCCGTGCCGAAGCGGCGCTCCCAGAGCGCCTGCGCGCGCGCGCGCTCGTCGGCGGCCAGCGCACGCAGGATGGGCGCCGCCACCTCACCCGCGACCCGGTGCTGATCGAGCTCCTGCTCGATGAAGCGCCGGCCATAGCGCTCAGCGCGGCGGCGCGCCAGGCTTTCGGCGAAGCGCTGCTCGGACAGGTAGCCGGCACGCTGGAGCTCGTCGAGAAGGCTCTCCAGTTGCTCGGCGGACTCGGAATGCGGCGCCAGCTTGCGGGTGAGCTCGCTGCGGCTCTGCTCGCGCATCGAGAGCAGCTTGAGCGCACGCCCGCGCAGCGAGAGGCCGCGCGCGCCTGCCACTGCCCGGCCCCCCTCGCTCAGGCCGCGTCTTCGGCCGCGGCCGGACCGCGGCCGGTCACCCCGTAGTGGGCGCGGATGCGGTTCTCGATCTCGAGCGCCATCTCGGGGTGCTCGCGCAGGAACTCGCGGGCGTTGTCCTTGCCCTGGCCCACGCGCTCGCCGGAATAGCTGTACCAGGCGCCGCTCTTGTCGACCACGCCGCATTCCGCGCCGAGATCGAGGATTTCGCCGTGGCGGGAGATGCCCTCGCCATAGAGGATGTCGAACTGGGCCTGCTTGAAGGGCGGGGCCACCTTGTTCTTCACCACCTTGACCTTGGTCTCGGAGCCGATGACCTCGTCGCCCTTCTTGATGGAGCCGGTGCGGCGGATGTCCAGGCGAACCGATGCGTAGAACTTCAGCGCGTTGCCCCCGGTGGTGGTTTCCGGGTTGCCGAACATCACGCCGATCTTCATCCGGATCTGGTTGATGAAGATGACCAGGCAGTTGGTGCGCTTGATGGTGCCGGTGAGCTTGCGCAGGGCCTGCGACATCAGCCGGGCCTGCAGGCCCGGCAGGGAATCGCCCATCTCGCCCTCGATCTCGGCCCTGGGCGTGAGCGCCGCGACGGAGTCGATGACGATCATGTCGACCGAGCCGGAGCGCACCAGCGCGTCGGCGATCTCGAGCGCCTGTTCGCCGGTGTCGGGCTGGGAGATGAGGAGATCTTCCAGGCGCACGCCGAGCTTCTGCGCGTACTGGGGGTCGAGCGCATGCTCGGCGTCGATGAAGGCACAGGTGCCGCCGATCTTCTGCATCTCGGCGATGACCTGCAGGGTGAGCGTGGTCTTGCCGGAGGACTCGGGGCCGTAGATTTCCACCACCCGGCCGCGGGGCAGGCCGCCCACGCCCAGCGCGATGTCCAGCCCCAGAGAGCCGGTGGACACCACCTGGATGTCCTCGACCACTTCGCCATCGGCGAGCTTCATGATGGAGCCCTTGCCGAACTGCTTCTCGATCTGGGCAAGCGCGGCCGACAGGGCCTTTGCGCGGTCGGTCTTGCTCTTTGCGTCGTCCATGCTGATCACCTTGTCCATGGCCAGGGCTTCCTTCTTGGGTTGGCTCGTTGAAGGAAGTATGGCAGCAAACTACTGTATAAACAATCAGTCTTTCGGGTCGGCCGGCAGCATTAGGAGCCCCTGTTGCAGGGCATGCAGCGCCGCCTGGCGCCGCACCTGGGCTCGGTCGCCGTCGAAGCGCAGCGTGGCGGTGCGCACGAGCGCGCACGCCCGTTCCGTGCCGGCGGCAGGCGCTGCATGATCGCCCCCGTCGGCGGCGAGCGCCCAGCCGAAGCACACGGTGCCCACCGGCTTGCCGGGCACCCCGCCCCCCGGCCCCGCGATCCCGGTGACCGACAGCGCCAGCCGGGCGCCGCTGCGCGCCAGCCCGCCGCGGGCCATCTCGGCGGCCACCGGCTCGCTGACCGCGCCATGCGCCGCGAGCGCAGCCGCGGACACGCCGACGAGTTCCATCTTCGCCTCGTTGGTGTAGGTGACGAAACCGCGGTCGAACCAGGCGCTGGAGCCCGCCGTCTCGGTGAAGGCGCAGGCGATCAGCCCGCCGGTGCAGGACTCCACCGTCACCGCCATGCCGCCCAGCGCCTTCAGGCGGCGGCCCAGCGCAGCCGCGGCGGCGACTACCGGATCGGGCTGCGCAGTGACCGCTTCGGCGCCAGGCGGATCGCGCTGCGGTGCAGGCGGTCCGGCGGGCATCGGGTGCGGCAGCGGACCCGCCGTCATCACAACGCCTTCCACGCGGCGATCACGAGCAGCGTGTAGAACGCCGCGAGCAGGTCGTCGAACATCACGCCGAAGCCGCCCCCGACCGTGCGGTCGAAGTGCCTGATGGGCGGCGGCTTGACGATGTCGAAGAAGCGGAACAGCACGAAGGCTGCGAACTGCCAGCCGAAGCCGGCCGGCAGCAGCGCCAGCACCAGCCAGAAGGCGACGACCTCGTCCCAGACGATGGCGCCGTGGTCGTGGCTGCCCAGCGCGCGGCCGGTGCGTCCGCAGGCGACGACGCCGAGCGCGAAGCCGGCCAGCGGGAACAGCAGCAGCGCGGGGCCCTGCACCCACAAGCCGATGACGATCCAGGCGAGCCAGGCCCAGAGGGTGCCGACGGTGCCGGGCGCGACTGGCGACAGCCCGCTGCCGAAGCCGAGCGCCACCATGTGCGAAAGCCGGGCCCGCATGAAGGCCGAGGTGGGCCGCAACGGTGCGCCCGCCGCGCGCGCAGACGCAGCGCCGCGCGCGGCAGCCGCGGAGCCGGTGCCGGAGCCGGAGCCGGAGCCGGCCCTGGCCGGGTCCTGGCGGGCGTCAGGCGAAGTGGTCATAGGCATGCAGCGCGCCCGCCATCGGACGGCCGCGCTCGTCGAGCACCCGCACTCCCTGCCCGGGAACGATGCGCCCGATGCGCGACAGGCGCAGGCCCAGCGGGCCGGCCAGCGCCTCGATCGAGCTGCGGTTCTCGGGCGCGGCGCTGAACAGCAGCTCGTAGTCGTCGCCGCCGGCCAGGGCCAGCGCGGGCCGGTCCTGCGCCGCCGCCTGCGCCAGCCCCGGCGCAAGCGGCAGCGCCGGCCAGTCGACCTCGGCGCCCACGCGGGAACGCTCGCAGACGTGGCCGAGGTCGCCGACCAGGCCGTCGGAAACGTCGATGGCTGCCCGCGCCAGGTGGCGCAGCGCCAGGCCCAGCGCCACCCGCGGCTGCGGACGGTCCAGCCGGGCGCGCTCGGCGGGCGGCGCGGCCTCGCCCAGCTTCACGGCCAGAGCGGCGCCGCCGAGCTCGCCCGAAACCCAGAGGTCGTCGCCCGGCTCGGCGCGGTCGCGGCGCAATGCGGCGCCCACCGGAAGCTCGCCCAGCACGGTGATGCACACGTTCAGCGGCCCGCGGGTGGTGTCGCCGCCGATCAGTTCGCAGTCGTGGAGATCGGCCAGCGCGAACATGCCCGCCGCAAAACCTGCCAGCCAGCGCTCGTCGGCCTCGGGAAGCGCCAGCGCCAGGGTGAAGGCCAGCGGACGCGCGCCCATCGCGGCCAGGTCGGACAGGTTGACCGCAAGCGCCTTGTGCCCGACCGACTCCGCATCGGCGCCGGCAAGGAAGTGCCGGCCGGCAACCAGCATGTCGGTGGCCACGGCCAGCGTCGTGCCGGGGACCTGCGCGCGCAGGATGGCGCAGTCGTCGCCCACGCCAAGTTCGCTTCGCCGCGAGGGGCCGCGATCGAAGAAGCGGGAGATCAGCTCGAACTCGCCCATCGGGGGCGGTCCGGAAGTCAAGAGCGCGAGGCGGCCTCGACCGGCCGCAGCCGTGCCGCGACCCGGTCGAGCACGCCGTTCACGTACTTGTAGCCGTCGGTGCCGCCGAAGGTCTTGGCGACCTCGACGGCCTCGTTGATGACGACCCGGTAGGGAATCTCCGGGTGGCGGGCCAGCTCGAAGGCCCCCAGCAGCAGGGTGGCGTGCTCGACGGGGCTGAGCTCGTCGATGCGCCGGTCGATGTGGGGCTCGATCGCGGCGTGCAGCTCGTCGAGCGAGCGCACCACCCCGTACAGCAGCGACTGGAAGTGCTCGTGGTCGGCCTTGTCGAAGCCCGCCGCGTCGCGCAGGTGGGCCTCGATGGCGCCCGCGTCCTCGCGGGAGACCAGCCACTGGTAGAGCCCCTGCACAGCGAACTCGCGGGCGCGCCGCCGCGCGCTGCGCGCAGGCGGCCTGGCGCCGCCCTGGACGGGACGGCCGGAGCCGGCAGGCGTGGTGGACATGCTCAGTCGTCGAGGTCGTCGGCGTCGGGCACCGCCGACAGCGACTCGATGGAATCGGCGAGGTTGGCCATCTCCACGGCCACCCGCGCGGCTTCGGCGCCCTTCTCGGCTGCGCGCTCCATCGCCTGCTCGTCGGTGTTCGTCGTGAGCACCGCATTGGCGATCGGCATGGCGAAGTCGAGCGACACCCGGGCGATGCCGGCCGCGCTCTCGTTGGACACCACCTCGAAGTGGTAGGTCTCGCCGCGGATGACCGCGCCGAGCGCGATCAGCGCGTCGAACTCGTCGGTCTGGGCGAGCTTGTCGAGCGCGAAGGGGATCTCCAGCGCGCCGGGGACGGTGCACACGAAGATGTCCTCCTCCTCCACGCCGAGCTCCAGCAGCTGGCCGATGCAGGCCTCGCGCAGCGCCTCGCACACCGGCGCGTTGAACCGGGCCTGCACCACGCCCACGCGAAGGCCTTCGCCGTCGAGATCGGCTTCGAATACGTCAATGCTCACGGAAACTCCTCAGTGGCCCGGATCGAAGCCGACGACCTCGAGGTCGTAGCCCGTCATGCTGGGCATCTTGCGGGGCTGGGCCAGAAGCCGCATGCGCCCCACGTTCAGGTCCTTCAGGATCTGCGCACCCACCCCGTAGGTGCGCAGGTCGATCTTGCCGGCGCGGCGCTCGGCCTGGGCGCGGGCGCCGGGATCGCGGTCGAAGCGGTCCAGCGCGTCGAGCTCGTCGAACAGCTCGGCGGCGGGCCGCGCGCAGTTCAGCAGCACCAGCACGCCGCTGCCGTGATCGGCGATCGCCTCGAGCGCGCGGGCCACCGGCCAGCTGTGCGTGCTGCGGTCGGTCTCGATGAGGTCGAGCACCGTGACCGGCTCGTGGACCCTCACCAGCACCTCCGCCTCGGGGCGGATCTCGCCGCGCACCAGCGCGATGTGCGGCGCGCCCGTGGGCTTGTCGCGGTAGGCCACCAGCCGGAACGGGCCCTGCGCGGTGCTCACTTCGCGCTCGGTCACCCGCTCGATGAGGCTCTCGTTGGCGCTGCGGTACTGGATCAGGTCGGCGATGGTGCCGATCTTGAGGCCGTGCACCTGCGCGAACTCGATGAGGTCCGGCAGGCGCGCCATGGTGCCGTCGTCCTTCATGATCTCGCAGATGACCGAGGCGGGCGTGAGCCCCGCCATCTGGGCGAGATCGCAGCCGGCCTCGGTGTGGCCGGCGCGGATCAGCACGCCGCCGTCCTGCGCCATCAGCGGGAAGATGTGGCCCGGCTGGACCAGGTCGGCCGGCCTGGCATTCTTGCCCACCGCCACCTGCACGGTGCGCGCGCGGTCGGCCGCGGAAATGCCGGTGGTGACGCCCTCGGCGGCTTCGATGGACACCGTGAAGTTGGTGCCCATCTTGGTGCCGTTGCGGCTGGCCATCGGCGAGAGCTCGAGCTGCCGGCAGCGCTCGGTGGTGAGCGTGAGGCAGATCAGGCCGCGGCCGAAGCGGGCCATGAAGTTGATGGCCTCGGGCGTGACGAAGTCGGCGGCCAGGACGAGGTCGCCCTCGTTCTCGCGGTCTTCCTCGTCGACGAGGATGACCATCCGGCCCGCACGGAATTCGGCGAGGATTTCGGGAGTGCTCGATATCGACATTCCGCTATTCTACGCGGCCCCCGGACCCGCCGCCGGGCCCTGCGCGGGCCCGGCGCGGGGCCCCGTTCCGCGATCAGTCGCCGTGCAGGAACAGCACGTAGCTGTTGAGCAGGTAGACCGTGAACAGCGCCAGGCTGACCCAGCCGACGGTGCGCAGCAGGCGGGTGTTCGGCCGGTCCAGCAGGCCGATGATGACGATGCCGGTCATCACCATCGCCGACATCGCCGTGTACACGTGGGTGGGCGATGCGTCCGACAGCAGCGGCCCCTTCAGCCAGGCCAGGTCGCCGACCGCCAGCACCACGAGGTTGAAGAGATTGCTGCCCAGCAGGTTGCCGATCGCCATGTCGACCGCGCCCATGCGGATCGCGGCGACCGTCACCGCCAGCTCCGGCAGCGTGGTGGCGGCCGCCAGCAGCAGGGTGCCGACGAAGGTCTGCCGCCAGCCCATGGCGTCGGCGATCTGCCCGGCGGCAAAGGGCAGCCAGAGGCCGGCCGCGACCACCACTGCGGCGGCGATCGCGAAGCGCTGCGCCGCCTGGCGCAGCGTGAGCCCGGGATGCCGGTCGATCACCTCCTCCGCAGCCTCCTCGGCGAAGGCCCTGCGCTCGCGCGCCTCGAAGGCGAAGACGGTTCGCAGCGCCACCAGGTAGACGCCGACCAGGATCGGCGTGTAGAGCCCGACGTGGCCGATCGACGGCACCATGCCCTCGCGGGCCAGCAGGATGTTCAGGCCGACGAAACCGCTGAGGACGATGCCGAAGGAGGCCGACAGGACGTGGCCGACGCCGGCCCGCCGATAGAAGGACTCGCCCCGGTGCAGCAGGTCGACCACCACCAGCATCGCGAGGTTCAGCACGCAGGCGCCGAGCACGTTGCCGATCGCCAGGTTCGGCTGGCCGGCAAGCGCCACCGCGCTGATCCCGGTGGTCAGCTCGGGGATCGAGGTGACCGTCGCCAGCAGCGCCAGCCCGATCCAGCCCCCGGTCATCCCGGTCTTGCCGGCGATCACGTCTCCGTAGCGGGACAGGCGGGTCCCCGCCAGGCCGATCATCAGCGCGCACAGTCCGAACTGCAGCCAGGCCAGCGACGCGCTCATGCGGGCCGTCCCGGCTTGAGGTCGCGGGCCTTCGAGTACACCGCGAGCCCGGCGGCCAGCGCCACCGCCATGAAGAGGAAGATCCACCGGTAGGCCTGCGGCGGGTAGCCGACCTCCGTGCGCACGAACAGCCCGGCGATCGCGCCGGTGGCCACCGGCAGCAGGAAGGAGCCCGCCACCTGCCCCAGGTTGGCGGCGGCCGAGCCGCGGCCGAGCAGCGGCGCAGGGGTGAGGCTGGCCGCGTGCGCGATGATGATCGGGCTGTAGGTGCTGACGCCGCACAGCGCCACCATCAGCGTCACCGCCAGCCACAGCGGCGGGTCGGACAGCGCTGCGAGCGCCAGCAGGATGGCGACCACCCCGCAGCCGGCCACCAGGATCACGCCCTTGCGCGTGTCGAAGCGGCGCTCCAGCGGCACCAGCCAGAGCATTCCCGCCACCTGCGCGCAGCTCATCGCCAGGATCACGTGACCGCGGCCGACCGCGTCCAGCCCGTGGACGTCGTGCAGGTAGGGCCCCGCCCAGAGCCCGAGCAGGGTGGCCATCGTCGCGTAGGCGACCATGTGCACCGCCACCACCCTGCGCCAGCCGGACAGCCGGAAGACCTCGACGAAGCCGCGCAGCGCCTGCGAAAGGGTCTCGCCGCGCGCGCTGACCGGCGGCTGGCCGGGCGGCTGGTCGCGCACCGCCCAGACGAAGAACAGGGTGACGGCCACCACCACGGCAGCCGAGCCTGCGAACACGGCGCGCCAGCCGAAGGCCTCGCTCATCCAGGCCATCGGCGTGGCGGCCATCACGTTGCCCACCTGGCTGACCGCGAAGACCCGCGCGTACATCGTCGCGATCCGGTCGCCCGGATACCAGCGGACCATCAGCAGGACCACGCTCATGAAGCTGGCCGCGCAGCCGACGCCGACCAGGAAGCGGCCGGCGATCAGTTCGGGGCCGGTGCGCGCCAGCGACATCCAGAGCGCGCCGGCCACCGCGAAGACGCTGATCCAGGCGACGGTGCGCCGGGGGCCGATGCGGTCGAAGCTCATGCCGACCGGCACCTGCACCGTGCCGAGGGCGAGGAAGAACACGCCGCCCGCCAGCCCGAGCGCCTGCGGCGAAAGGGACAGGTCGCGCACCAGCTCCGGCGCGATCACGCCGAGCGAGGAGCGGAAGAACTGGCTGACGATGGCGATCAGCCCCAGCCCGGCCAGCAGGCCGGCGCGGGTTCCCTTCAATTGCACGGAATCTCCGGACAGGGCGGCGCTTGCGAAGCCGGTACGATACCCCCCGACCCGTCACCCACGACTCGAGCGAACCCGATGCCTGAATTCCAGAACCTGCGCGCGAGCGCCGACGGCGCCGTCGGCCACCTCACGCTGACCCGCACCAGCCGCCTCAACGCGCTGAGCCCCGACACCCTGCGCGAGATCGCACAGGCAGCGCACTGGCTGGACGCACAGCCCGGGCTCAAGGCCGTGATCGTGTCCGGCGAGGGCCGCGCCTTCTGCGCCGGCTTCGACCTGGACGACGCCGCCGGCCGCACCGAGGTGGACGCAGAGGTCGTCGACCTGGGACGGCGGATGGCCGAGGCGGTCGACCGGATCCGCGCGATCACCATCGCGCGCATCCACGGCCATTGCGTGGGCGGGGGCCTGGTGCTGGCGGCCGCCTGCGACCTGCGGGAG
>JBKHVS010000082.1:0-13313 GCA_046569945.1 Gammaproteobacteria bacterium
CATTCTGATGCGTTACTACACCGTGCCCAGCGTGAAAGAGGCGCGGCAATCAGTCACCTGGTCGCTGTTCTTCATCTTCCTGCTGTACTTCACGGCGCCGGCGCTCGCGGTGCTGGTCAAGTTCGTGATGTACAACGACCTGGTGGGCTCGTCCTTCGCCAGCCTGCCGGGTTGGGTGCAGTCCTGGGCCAGGGTGGACGCGTCGCTGATGTCGATCACCGACGTCAACCTCGACGGCATCGTGCAGCTCGCCGAGATAAGGATCGGCGGCGACATCGTCGTGCTGGCTACCCCTGAGATCGCCGGGCTGCCCTACGTGATCTCCGGGCTGGTCGCGGCCGGCGGCCTGGCCGCCGCGCTGTCGACCGCGGACGGCCTGCTGCTCACCATCGCCAACGCGCTGTCGCACGATCTCTACTACAAGATGATCGACCCCAGCGCGCCCACCGCCCGCCGCGTGATGCTCTCGAAGATGCTGCTGCTGGTGGTGGCGCTGCTGGCAGCGCTGGTCGCCTCGCGCAAGCCCGCCGACATCCTCTTCCTGGTGTCGGCGGCGTTCTCGATCGCCGCGGCCGGCTTCTTCCCTGCGCTGGTGATGGGCATCTTCTGGAAGCGCACCACCGGCATCGCGGCAACGCTGGGAATGCTGCTTGGCGTCGGCGTCACCTTCTACTACATGACGATCACCCAGCCCTGGCTGCGCGAGCTGTTCTACGGCATTCCGAAGACGATGCCGGTGGACAACCTGTGGTGGGACATCGAGCCGATCTCCGCCGGCCTGTTCGGCGTGCCGCTTGGCTTCCTGGTGATCTTCGTGGTCAGCCTGCTGACGCCGGCCCCGCCCCGCGAGGTCCAGGAGCTCGTGGAGGACGTGCGCTATCCGAACCTTCGGGCCGGGTGAGCCATCGGGGGGGGGTTGGCGGGGGGAAGGCGCAGCCGCCGGCGCCCGCAGCCGCCGGCGCCCGCCCTGCCGCCGGCGGCTGCGGGACTTGGGCTATAATCGCGCCCCTCGGAGGGATGGATGAGTGGTTTAAGTCGCACGCCTGGAAAGCGTGTAAGGGTTAACAGCCCTTCGGGGGTTCGAATCCCCCTCCCTCCGCCAGATCGCAAGCAAGAACGGGCCTTCGCGGCCCGTTTTTGCTTCGTATCCCACAAACCGCCCATCGAGCGCATCAGGCATTGCGCCGTCCAGGGGCCGCGATGTCCCGGAGCGTCTCCTTGCCCCGATTCCTCCCAGCACTACGGCTCGCTCTGCCCGCGCTGATCTTCGTGGGCGCCTCGGGCTGCGCGGTGGTTGCGGTGGCCGACGCGGCGGTGACGGTGGTTGCGGTCGGCGTCAAGGTGACGGCGAAGGCGGTCGGCGCGGTCGCCGACGCCGTGATTCCCGACGGCGACGAGGACGAGCGCTAGCCTGCGGCGCCGGTCACGCGATCTTCACGCGCCGATCATCGACGCGTCACGGTGGAATGCTGAAGTCGGATCCCGGAAGGAGGTCCGATGCAAGCGAACGACATCCCCGGCGACATCTGGCGGGCCATGCAGGGCAGGGACGAGGCGCGCGATGCGCCGACGACGCGCCCCGTGGACAGGCACCGTGCCATCTGGATCTCGGACACCCACCTCGGGACGCCGGGCTGCAAGGCGGGCTACCTGCTCGATTTCCTCAGGCACAACGACTGCGACACGCTCTACCTGGTCGGCGACATCATCGACGGCTGGCAGCTGCGCCGCGGCTGGTACTGGCACCGCACGCACAACGACGTGGTGCAGAAGGTGCTGCGCAAGGCGCGCAAGGGCACGCGGGTGGTGTTCATCCCCGGCAACCACGACGAGTTCGCCCGGCAGTTCATCGGCCTGGCCTTCGGCGAGATCGAGGTGCTCGACGAGGCGGTGCACGAGACCGCGGACGGCCGGCGGCTGTGGGTCACCCACGGCGACCAGTTCGACGGGGTGATCCAGAACGCAAAGTGGCTGGCGCACCTGGGCGACACGCTCTACACCTTCGCGCTGCAGCTCAACCACTGGTGCAACCGGGTGCGCAGCCGCATGGGCCTGCGCTACTGGTCGCTGTCCCAGTACCTGAAGCACCGGGTCAAGAACGCGGTGTCCTTCATCTGCGCCTTCGAGACGGCGCTGGCGGCCGAGGCCGGGCGCCGCGGCTTCGACGGGGTGGTCTGCGGGCACATCCACAAGGCCGAGATCCGCGAGATCGGCGGGCTGCTCTACTGCAATGACGGCGACTGGGTCGAGAGCCTGACCGCGCTGGTGGAGACCGCGGAGGGCGAGCTGAAGCTGGTCACCTGGGACGAGCTGCACGACAGGCCCGCAGCCACGCCGCGCCGCGCGGCCAGGACTGCGGCGAGGGCAGAGGCATGAGGATCCTGGTCGCCAGCGACGCGTCGCCGCCCCAGGTCAACGGCGTGGTCCACACCCTGTCGCGCACGCTGGCGGAACTGCGCCGCATGGGCCACCAGGCCGGCATGGTCACGTCGGACGGCCTGCGCACCGTTCCCTGCCCGAGCTACCCGCAGATCCGCCTGGCGCTGCGGCCGGGCCGGGCGGTGGCCGAGGCGATCGAGCGCTTCGCGCCCGACGCGCTGCACATCGCCACCGAGGGGCCGATCGGACTGGCCGCCAGGCGGCATGCGCTGCGCACCCGGCGCCCCTTCTCCACGGCGTTCCACACCCGCTTTCCGGAGTACGTTCAGGCCCGCACCGGCCTGCCGCAGTCGCTCTGCTACCGCTACCTGCGCTGGTTCCACGATCCCGCGGAGCACGTGATGGTCGCCACTCCAGCGATGCTCGAGGAACTGCGCCGGGAGGGCTTCTCCAACGCTGCGCTCTGGGGCAGGGGGGTCGACCTGGAGCTGTTCTCGCAGGGAGCGTCGACGCTGTTCGACCGCCTGCCGCGGCCGGTTTTCCTCAGCGTGGGCCGGGTGGCGGTGGAGAAGAACCTCGAAGCCTTCCTGTCGCTCGACCTGCCGGGCAGCAAGGTGGTGATCGGGGATGGCCCGGAGCTGCCGCGGCTGCGCGCCCGCCACCCGCAGGCGCATTTCCTGGGCGCGGTGGAGCATTCGCGGCTGCCCCCGTACTACCGGGCCGCCGACGTCTTCGTGTTCCCGAGCCGCACCGACACCTTCGGGCTGGTGATGCTCGAGGCGATGGCCTGCGGGCTGCCGGTGGCCGCGTATCCCGTGCCCGGCCCCAAGGACGTGGTCGATCATCTTCGCTCCGGCGTGCTGGACGTGGACCTGCACGCCGCCTGTCTGGCGGCGCTGCACCTGCCGCGCTCCGAGGCTCGCGCCTGGGCGGCCCGGTTCGGCTGGGAGGCGGCCACGCGGCAGTTCTGCGCGTCGCTCGCGGTCAGGCGGATGCCGTCCTGAGCAGGCCCTGGCCCGCTACACTGCCGGCTCGACTGGAGATCGCACATGCACGGGGTTCTGCTCGAGACCGACGGACCGGTCCTCATCGTCACCATCGACCTGCCGGACAAGCGCAACGCGGTCGACGGTCTCACCGCGGCAGCGCTGCGCTCGGCCTTCGAGCGCTTCGAGGCGGACGACGCGCTGCGCGTGGCCATCCTGACGGGGGCCGGCGGGCATTTCTGCGCGGGCGCCGACCTCACCAGCATCGAGGATCCCGCGCGCCGCCACGAGCTCGATCCAGAGGGCGGCGGCACGGGCCCGATGGGGCCGAGCCGGATGGCGCTCTCCAAGCCGCTGATCGCGGCGATCGAGGGCTACGCGGTTGCCGGCGGGCTGGAGCTTGCGCTGCTGGCCGATCTCCGGGTGGCCTCGGCCGATGCGGTGCTGGGCGTGTTCTGCCGCCGCTGGGGCGTGCCCCTGATCGACGGCGGCACGGTCCGCCTGCCGCGCATCGTCGGCATGGGACGGGCGCTTGACATGATCCTCACCGGCCGCCCGGTGGACGCGCGCGAGGCGCTGTCGATGGGCCTGGTGAACCGGGTGGTCGAGCCGGGCGGGGCGCTGGCCGAAGCCCGCGCGATCGCGCGCTCGATCGCCGCGTTCCCGCAGCAGTGC
Organism: Gammaproteobacteria bacterium; assembly: GCA_046569945.1. GTDB lineage: Bacteria > Pseudomonadota > Gammaproteobacteria > Burkholderiales > Burkholderiaceae_E > Quisquiliibacterium. The sequence goes on from JBKHVS010000082.1 coordinate 4,041, forward strand.
ATGCTGGCCGACCGGGCGTCGGCCTACGCGCAGTGGGACCTGCCGCTGGCCGAGGCGCTGCGCCAGGAAGGCAGTAAGGGCGCGCCGATGGTCGCGGCCGAAGGCGCAGCGGGTGCGCGCCGCTTCGCGGCCGGCGCGGGCCGTCACGGCGGCTTCGGCGCCTGACTCCCGGCGGGATCGAGGACGCTCAGGCCGCGGCCTGACCCGCCTTCAGGCCGATCCGATCGAGCGCAGCCTCGAGGTGCGAGACCGTGCGCTCGACGTGATTCAGCTTCTCGAGTCCGAAGAGGCCGATGCGGAAGGTGGAGAAGCCGGGGCCCTCGTCGCACTGCAGCGGGACGCCGGCCGCGGTCTGCAGCCCCTCGGCGATGAAACGGCGCGCCGACTGCAGCTCGGGGTCGTCGGTGTGGCTGACGACGACGCAGGGCGCCTTGTAGCCGTCTGCCGCCACGCTGCGTACGCCGCGCGCCTCGAGCAGCGCGCGCACCCTGTTGCCGAGGTCCTGCTGGGCGCCGCGCAGCTTTTCGAAGCCGCAGTCGCGCGTTTCGCTCATCACGGCGCGCAGCCGCGTCAGCGCGTCGGTGGGCATCGTCGCGTGGTACATGTGGCCGCCGGACTCGTAGGTCTCCATGACCTGCAGCCACTTCTTCAGGTCGCACGCGAAGCTCGAACTGGTGGTGCCGTCGATCGCGGCGCGCGCGCGTTCGCTCAACATGACCATCGCGCAGCACGGCGAGCCGCTCCAGCCCTTCTGCGGCGCGGAGATCAGCAGGTCGACACCGGTGGCCCGCATGTCCACCCACATCGCGCCGGAGGCGATGCAGTCGAGGACGAAGAGCCCGCCGACCGCGTGCGTGGCCTCGGCGACGGCCGCCAGGTAGTCGTCCGGGAGGATCATGCCGGCGGCGGTCTCCACGTGCGGCGCGAACACCACGGCCGGGCGCCGCTCGAGGATGGCCGCGCGCACCTCGCCGATCGGCGCCGGAACCCAGGGTGCCTGGGGATCTGGGCCTGTGGGGCGCGCCTTCAGCACGGTCGTCGAGGCCGGGATGTTGCCCATCTCGAGGATCTGCGACCACCGGTAGCTGAACCAGCCGTTTCGCAGCACGAGGACGTCGCGGCCGCCTGCGAACTGGCGGGCCACCGCCTCCATGCCGAAGGTGCCGCTGCCGGGCACCAGCGCCACCGAGTGCGCGCGATAGACCTCCTTCAGGATGGCGGAAATGTCGCGCATCACGCCCTGGAAGCTGCGCGACATGTGGTTCAGGGCCCGGTCGGTGTACACGACCGAGAATTCGAGCAGGCCGTCGGGGTCGACGTCGGGGAGGAGTCCAGGCATGAGATGTCCGCGCGGAGAGGCTTCAATGGGTGCCACGGCGTGCAGGGCCGGGCCTGATGGGATTATGCCGCCACTGAAGGGGGGCCGGTATGCGCGGCCGGGGCGATGCCGTTGCGCGGCGACGCACTGCCGAGCAGCCCCCGGCGGCGAGGGGCGGCACTGGCGCTTTCCGGACTGAGCATCCGCCGCGTGCGGCAGCCGCTTCGCTAAGATCCTGTCACCACTCCCAGGGAGGCGAACATGGATCTCGGCCTTGCGGGCAAGACCGCCCTCGTCACCGGCTCCACGGCCGGCATCGGCTACGCGATTGCCGCCACGCTGGCGCGCGAGGGCGCGCACGTCACCCTCACGGGCCGCAGCCAGGCCGGGGTGGACGCAGCGGTCGCGCGGCTGCGCGAAGAGGGCGCGGCCGGCAAGGTCGCCGGCGTGGCGGCCGACTGCGCCAGCGCCGAGGGCGCGGCGCGGGTGTTCCAGGCCCTGCCGGAGGTGGACATCCTGGTCAACAACCTCGGCATCTACGATCGCAAGGCCTTCTTCGACATCCCCGACGAGGACTGGACCAGGTTCTTCGAGGTGAACGTGCTGAGCGGGGTCCGCTTCGCCCGCCACTACGCGAAGCCGATGGCCCGGCGCGGCTGGGGCCGGGTGGTCTTCGTGTCGAGCGAGTCGGGCCTGAACATCCCGCGCGAGATGATCCACTACGGCACCAGCAAGACGGCGCAGCTGGCCATCTCCCGCGGGCTGGCGATGGAGCTGGCGGGCACCGGGGTGACGGTGAACGCGCTGCTGCCCGGCCCGACGCACACCGAGAACACCGATCGGCTGCGCGCCGAGCGTGCGCGGGCGGCCGGGGTGTCGATGGAGCAGGTGGAGAAGGAGTTCTTCGACCGCCTGCGGCCCAGCTCGCTCACGCGCCGCTTCGCCCACGCCCAGGAGGTCGCCAACCTCGCCGCCTGGCTCTGCGGCGAGGTGTCCTCGGCGACCACCGGCGCCGCGCTGCGGGTCGACGGCGGCGTCGTGAACCAGATCATGTAGATTCCCGACGCCCCGGGACCCCGCCGTTCAGCGAGCGAAGTCCTCGTACATGATGCTGGCCCAGCGCAGGTCCTCGGCCCAGAGCTTCGGGTCGCGGTCGTTGTAGTCGATCTGCCGCTGCTCGAGGATGCCGTCGTCCCCGATCTTGTAGTCGAACTGCACCGAGATCGCCTCCTTCGGCTCGTTGTTGACCAGCATGTAGCAGAGGTTGTCGATGATCACCGGGGCCAGCGGCTCGCCGCGCGCCTGCTGGGCGATGTGCTTCGCCACCGCCTTGGCCATCCGGTTGGCCACGTGGCCGCTCTTGGGGTAGTGGCCGAATTTCGGTGAGACCGCGCCCACGGAATCGCCGATCACGAAGACCTGGGGGTCGTCCTTGGCGTTGTAGAAGAGCGGGTGCACGTCGGCCCAGCCCGTGGGCGTGCCGTCGCCGGCGCGGCCCACCAGGCCAGCCTTCCAGACGATGTCGGCCGCCTGGTGCGGCGACATCAGGATGGCGTCGTCGAAGCGGAAGTCGCCCGCGGCGGTCTTGACCACCTTGTTGAACGGATCCACCTCGCGCACCGCGGCGTTGGGGACGTGCTCGACGATTCCCGGGTAGAGCTCTGCGTAGGCGTCGCGGAAGCCCAGCGAGATGGGGGCGATCCGCGGCTTGGGGTCGAGGATGACGATCTTCGCCGGCACCTTGCGGGTCTTGAACCACCAGGCCATCAGGGCGGCGCGCTCGTAGGGAGAGGGCGGGCAGCGGTGCGGCGGGGGCGGCAGCGTCATCACGATGGTGCCGCCCTTGAAGCCCTGGATCCGGTTCTTCAGGGACATGTGCTCCGCGCTGGGGATGTATGCGCTTGCGAACTCGGTGCGGGTGCGCTCGATCGCCTGGCGGTCGTTGCCGAACCAGGCTTCGAAGCCGTAGCGGATCCCGCCGGACAGGATCAGCCAGTCGTACTCGATGCGCCCCTTCGAGGTGTGCACGCTGCGGGCCTCGCGGTCGATGCCGGTGATCTCGGTCTGCACGAAGGTGTATCCGTAGCGGCGGGCCGGTGACAGGTAGTCGTGCACGAGGAAGCCGGTGTCGATCGCATCGATCAGCCACTTGTTGCTCATCGGGCAGGACCAGAAGACGGGGTTGCGCTCCAGCAGCACCACCTCCAGGTCCGGCATGGCTTCGCGCACGTAGCGCGCGGCGGTCATGCCGCCCCAGCCGCCGCCGCAGATCACCACGCGGCGCTTGCCCTTGCTGCGGGCCATCAGCTCGCCAGACGGCAGATGCAGCAGCGGTCCGGCTGCCGCCTGGGCTGCGGCCGCCGTCGCGCCGAGCGCGAGCGCGCCGGCGCCCGCCCGGATCAGGGTTCTCTTGCTTTCGTTCATGTGAGCTCCTTCCGGCGGCCCTCCAGGGCACGCCGGTCATCTCTGCGACGCACGGTCGCCAGGGTGCCGGCAGGATTCCGGCTTTTCTGTGCTCAGGCCTGGCGCGCGATCAGCCAGACGCCCATGCAGATCATCGCGATTCCCACCCAGCCGCTCGAACTCAGGCTCTCTCCCAGCCACCAGCGCGCGATCAGCGCATTGAGCACGTAGCCGATCGACAGCATCGGGTAGGCCACCGTGACGGGGACCCGCGAGAGCGCGGCGATCCAGACCACCAGGCTCACGCCGTAGCAGGCGAAGCCCAGCAGGAAGGGCCACATCGTCAGCGTCTTCAGCGCGATCGCGGGCCCGTTGGCCAGCGTGAACTCCATGCCGCCCAGGCGGTTGGTGCCGAGCTTCAGCAGGGTCTGGGCCAGGGCGTTGAGCACCACGCCCGTGAGGACCAGGGCCAGGCTGAGGGCGTTCATTTCTCGATCTCGAGGGCGTGCGGGGCATTCGCGGGCCGAGGCCAGCGGCCTGAACTATAGCGCGGGCCGATCCGGGGCTGCCGTTTGCTGCGCTGCACGGTACACTTGCCGCCCATGTCCGAACCGCGCCCCCAAGCCGGCCTGCGAGGCCTCACCCTCGCTGCGCTCGGTGTCGTCTACGGCGACATCGGGACCAGTCCGCTGTACGCCCTGCGGGAGGTGTTCGGCGGCAAGAACTCGATCGAGCTGAACGAGGCGAACCTCTTCGGGGTGCTGTCGATGGTGTTCTGGGCGGTGACCGTCGTGGTTTCGCTCAAGTACGTGGTCATCATGCTGCGCTTCGACAACCGGGGCGAGGGCGGGGTGCTGGCGCTGCTCTCGTGGGCGCTGCACCGCGTGCGGCGCCATCCTCGACTGGCCTGGCTGGTGTCGGTGCTCGGCGTGTTCGCGGTGTCGCTGTTCTATGGCGACGCGGTCATCACCCCGGCGATCTCCGTGCTGTCGGCGGTCGAGGGCATCTCGGTGGCGGCCCCCGGGCTGTCGCACTTCGTCATGCCGATCGCGCTGGCCATCCTGGTCACCCTCTTCGTCGTGCAGCGCCGCGGCACGGCGGCGGTCGGCGCCTTCTTCGGACCGGTGATGCTGGTCTGGTTCGGGACGCTGGCGGCATTCGGGGTTATGGGCATCCTGCAGGCGCCGCAGATCCTGGCTGCGGTCGATCCGCGCCACGCGGTCGGCTTCGTGATCCAGCACCCCGGCCTGGCGCTGATCGCGAGCGGAGCCGTCTTCCTGTGCCTGACCGGCGCCGAGGCCCTCTACGCGGACATGGGGCACTTCGGGAAGCGTCCCATCCGCCTGACCTGGTTCGCGATCGTCCTCCCGTCACTGCTGCTGAACTACTTCGGCCAGGGGGCGCTGCTGCTGACGACGCCGCAGGCGGCCGAAAACCCCTTCTACCTGCTCGCGCCGCAGGCGCTGCTGCTGCCGCTGGTAGGCCTTGCGACGCTGGCCACGGTGATCGCCTCGCAGGCCACGATCTCCGGCGCCTTCTCCGCGACCCAGCAGGCGTCGCGGATGAACTTCCTGCCGCGCCTGAAGGTGCTGCACACCTCCGAGACCGCGCAGGGGCAGGTCTACATTCCGCTGGTCAACTGGCTGCTGCTGCTGCTGGTCGTGGCGCTGGTGCTGCTGTTCCAGACCTCCGAGCACCTGGCGGCGGCGTATGGCATTGCGGTCGCCGGCGACCTGCTGCTGAGCAGCATCATCCTGCTGATCGCGCTGCCCTTCGCGCGGGCCGGCGGCCTGCGCTGGCTGTGGCCGCTGTTCCTGCTGTTCGCGGCGGTCGAGGGCTTCTTCCTGTACTCGAACATGGCCAAGTTCGCCGACGGCGGCTGGTTCCCGGTCACGCTCGCGCTGCTGTCCTTCACCGTGCTGACCACCTGGCGGCGCGGCACCGAGTTCATGCGGGCGAAGAAGGAGGCAGTCAGCGTCGGCGTCGAGGACGGGCTCGCGATGGACCTCACCGGCATCCCCCGCGTGCCGGGCACGGCGGTCTTCTTCAGTTCCGCCGCGGCGGGCTGCCCCGGCGCCTTCCTGCACAACCTCAAGCACAACAAGATCGTCCACGAGACCACGGTCTTCATCACGGTGGATTTCGACGACGTGCCGCGGATCCGCGACGACGAGCGGGTGGGGGTGCAGCGCGGCACCAACGGCATCCTCCGGCTGACGGCGCACTTCGGTTACCTCGAGAACCCTGACATCAGGCTCATCCTGCGGCTCGCCGCCCGCAAGGGTGTGGCGCTGCAGATCGACGAGATCTCCTTCTTCACCAGCAAGCCGACCGTGGTGTCGGTGAGCCGTCGCGGCCTCTTCGGCTGGCGCCGCTCGCTGTTCGGCTGGATGCTGCAGAACAGCACCAGCGTGGCCAACTACTTCAACCTGCCGCCGAACCGGGTGATCGAACTCGGCGCCCAGGTCGCGTTCTGAGCCGATGGAGCGCGACCAGGCCGGCCGTCAGCCTCTTCCCGCCGTCCCCGCGCCGCGGATCCGGTCGTCCGGGCGCGTGGCCACCGTGCTGGCGCTTGCGCTGGCCTCGGCCGCGATCGGCGCGCTCACCGTCTGGGCCTTCCTCGCCTACACCCATCCGGACCGGGTGCTCGATTTCGCATCCTTCCTGCAGATGTGCGGCATCCCGATGGGGCGCTGAGGGCGGCCTGCGCATCCTTTGAATTCTCTCGAGATGGCGACAAGAAAGAACGAATACAGCGAAGCCTCGATCCGGGTGCTCAAGGGCCTCGAGCCCGTGCGCCAGCGCCCGGGCATGTACACCCGCACCGAGAACCCGCTGCACATCGTGCAGGAGGCGATCGACAACGCCGCCGACGAGGCGCTGGCCGGCTTCTGCCGGGAGATATCGGTCACGCTCGAGACCGACGGCAGCGTCACGGTGGAGGACGACGGCCGCGGCATTCCCGTGGGCATCCATCCCGACGAGGGCGTGCCGGTGGTCGAGATCGTGTTCACGCGCCTGCATGCCGGCGGGAAATTCGACAAGCAGGGCGGCGGCGCCTACAGCTTCTCGGGCGGCCTGCACGGCGTCGGCGTGTCGGTCACCAACGCGCTGTCGAAGCGGCTCGAGGTGACCGTGTGGCGCGACGGCGCTGCCCACGAAATCGTGTTCTCCGGCGGCGACGTGATCGCGCCCCTGGCGGCGCGGCCGCCGGCGCGCGGCGAGCGCCGCAGCGGGACGCGGGTGCGCTGCTGGCCCGACCCGAAGTACTTCGACAGCCAGGCGATTCCGCCGGGCGAGCTGCAGAGGCTGCTGCGCTCGAAGGCGGTGCTGCTGCCCGGCATCCGCGTGGTCTTCGCCGATGCCAGGAGCGGGCGCACCCAGCAGTGGCAGTACGCCGAGGGACTGCGCGGCTACCTGGTGGAGGCGCTTGCCGAAGGCGGCACCGGCGAGCCGGTGATCCCGCTGTTCGAGGGGGAGCAGTCGGTGGCTGCCGGGCATGAAACCTTCGCCGAGGGCGAGGGCGCGCAGTGGGTGGTGGCCTGGACCGAGGAAGGCGCGCTGGTGCGCGAGTCCTACGTCAACCTGATTCCGACCACCGCCGGCGGCACCCACGAGTCCGGCCTGCGCGAGGGCCTGTTCGGCGCGGTCAAGGGCTTCATCGAGATGCACGGGTTGCTGCCCAAGGGCGTGAAGCTTCTGCCTGAGGACGTGTTCGCGCGCGCCAGCTTCGTGCTCTCGGCCAAGGTGCTCGACCCGCAGTTCCAGGGCCAGACCAAGGAGCGGCTGAACTCGCGCGACGCGCTGCGCCTGGTGTCGACGCTGATCCGGCCGCAGCTCGAGCTCTGGCTGAACCAGCACGTCGACCTCGGCCGGCGGCTGGCCGAGCTGGTGATCCGCCAGGCGCAGGCCCGCAGCCGCGCGGCCCAGAAGGTGGAGAAGCGCAAGAGCTCGGGCGTCGCGGTGCTGCCGGGCAAGCTGACCGACTGCGAATCCACCGACACCGCGCGCAACGAGCTCTTCCTGGTGGAGGGCGACTCGGCGGGCGGCTCGGCGAAGATGGGCCGCGACAAGGAGTTCCAGGCCATCCTGCCGCTGCGCGGCAAGGTGCTCAACACCTGGGAGGCGGAGCGCGACCGCCTGTTCGCGAACAACGAGATCCACGACATCGCGGTGGCGATCGGCGTCGACCCGCACGGCCCGAACGACGCGCCCGACCTCTCCGCGCTGCGTTACGGGCGCATCTGCATCCTCTCGGACGCCGACGTGGACGGCGCCCACATCCAGGTGCTGCTGCTCACGCTCTTCTTCCGGCACTTCCCGAAGCTGGTGGAGCAGGGGCACGTGTTCGTCGCGCGCCCGCCCCTGTTCCGGGTCGACGTTCCCGCGCAGGGCAAGAGGCCGCTGCGCAAGCTCTACTGCCTGGACGAGGGCGAGCTTCGCCACGTCGAGGACAAGCTGCGCAAGGACGGCGTGCGCGAAGGGGCCTGGAGCATCTCCCGCTTCAAGGGCCTCGGCGAGATGAACGCCGAGCAGCTGTGGGAGACCACGATGAACCCCGACACGCGCCGGCTGCTGCCGGTGCACCTTGGCGAGGTGGGCCGTCCGGACACCGAGCGCCGCTTCACCATGCTGATGGGCAAGGGCGAGGCCGCTGCGCGGCGCGCCTGGCTGGAGGCGCGGGGCAACGAGGCCGAGGTGGACATCCGATGAGCGAACGCGACCTGTTTTCCGACATTCCAGGCGATCCGGGCTCACCCGGCGAGCCCGAGGGCGACTCCCTCACGCTGGCCGACTACGCGGAGCGCGCCTACCTCGATTACGCGGTGTCCGTGGTGAAGGGGCGGGCGCTGCCCGACCTGTGCGACGGGCAGAAACCCGTGCAGCGCCGCATCCTGTACGCGATGGACGCGATGGGGCTGGGCCCCGGCGCCAAGCCGGTGAAGTCGGCGCGCGTGGTCTGCGACGTGCTGGGCCGCTACCATCCGCACGGCGACACCGCCGCCTATGACGCCCTGGTGCGCATGGCGCAGGCGTTCACGCTGCGCTATCCGCTGATCGACGGCCAGGGCAACTTCGGCTCGCGCGACGGCGACGGCGCGGCGGCCATGCGCTACACCGAGGCGCGGCTCACCCGCTTCGCGCAGCTGCTGCTCGACGAGATCGACGAAGGCACGGTCGAGTTCGTGCCGAACTACGACGGCTCCGCGACCGAGCCCCGCCAGCTGCCGGCGCGGCTGCCGATGGTGCTGCTCAACGGCGCCTCCGGAATCGCGGTCGGGCTGGCCACCGAGATCCCGCCGCACAACCTGCGCGAGGTGGCGGCCGCGGCGGTGCTGGCGATCCGCGAGCCGGGGGCGACCGTGGAGCAACTGCTCGAGCTGATGCCCGGGCCGGATTTCCCCGGCGGCGCGCAGGTGATCTCCTCGCCCGCCGAGCTTCGGGACATCTACGCGGGCGGCCGCGGGTCCGTGAAGGTGCGTGCCCGCCATGCGATCGAGGACCTGGCGCGCGGGCAGTGGCAGCTGGTGGTCAACGAGCTTCCGCACGGC
>JBKHVS010000083.1:0-13199 GCA_046569945.1 Gammaproteobacteria bacterium
GCGGGGCTGGACCCAACTGATGTTTCCGCCTTCGTCACGACGCTGACCTTCATGGGCGACGGGCGCTTCACCGGCTCGATGAGGGCATTGGTGGCAGAGGTGAGCGAGCCGGGGACGATGGCCCTGTTCGGCGCAGCGGTCCTTGCGATGGGACTTCGAAGGAAGCAGATCGGCAGGTGAGCGGACGCAGCGCCGTGGCGTTGACGATCCTGCTCCGGCACCCGGCTCAACCCCGCTGCAACCTCGTAACCTCAGGCAGCTTCCGCAGGTTCCGCATCAGCGACGCGAGGTGGACGCGGTCGCGCACCTGGACGACGAAGCGCAGGTGCGCCGTCTGCTCGGCCTCGTCGTCCATCGAGACGTGGACGATGTTGGCTTCGGCGGCGGCGATCTCGGCGGCCACCTTGCCGAGCACGCCGCGGTTGTCGCTGACGAAGAGGTCGATGCCGCTGCGGAACAGGCCGCTGACGTCGTCCGACCATTGCACTTCCCCCCAGCGCTCGGCGTCCTTGGTGCGCTGGCGCTCGGCGGCCTGGCAGTCGGCGCGATGAAGGGTGAGGCCGTGGCCGCCGCGCAGGTGGCCCACGACCGCGTCGCCCGGCAGCGGGTGGCAGCAGGCCGCGTACTGGACGGCCGAGCCCTCGGTGCCGTTGACGAAGATGGGGTCGCGCTCCGGCATGATCAGCGTGGCCGCGGCCTGGCCGGACATCAGCAAGGCGATGTTGCGCGCGGCCACCGGGGCCAGGCGCTTGCCCAGGCCGATGTCGGCGTAGAGCTCTTCGAGCGAGCGGGCGCCGGCGTCGCGGGCGCCGCGCTCGAACAGGGCGGGGTCGAGGTCGTCGATGTCGATGCGCAGCGAGGCCAGCGACTGCTCGAGCAGCCGGCGGCCAAGCTCGACCGACTCGGTGAGCTTCATCGTGCGCAGGAAGTGGCGGATCTGCGCGCGCGCCTTGCCGGTGCGCACGAAGGACAGCCAGCCGGGATTGGGGCGCGAGGCCGCGTCGGTGAGCACCTCGACCACGTCGCCGTTGTGCAGCTCGGCGCGCAGCGGCACCGGCTCCTGGTTGACGCGCGCCGCCACCGCCTGGTCGCCGATGTCGGTGTGCACGCTGTAGGCGAAGTCGATCACCGTGGCGCCGCGCGGCAGCGAGCGGATCTGCCCCTTGGGCGTGAAGACGTAGACCGCATCCGGGAAGAGGTCGACCTTCACGTGCTCCATGAACTCGAGCGAGTCGCCGGTCTGGCTCTGGATGTCGAGCAGCGACTGCAGCCACTGGTGGGTGCGCTTCTGGAGGTCGGTGAAGCTTTCCTGCTCGGCCTTGTAGAGCCAGTGCGCTGCGACGCCGGACTCGGCCACCCGCTGCATGTCGCGGGTGCGGATCTGGAACTCCACGGGCGTGCCGTAGGGTCCGACCAGCGTGGTGTGCAGCGACTGGTAGCCGTTGACCTTGGGGATGGCGATGTAGTCCTTGAAGCGGCCGGGCACTGGCTTGAAGGCCGCATGCAGCGCGCCCAGCGCCAGGTAGCACTGCGGCACCGTGTCGACGATGACGCGGAAGCCGTAGACGTCGAGCACCTGCGAGAACGACAGCCGGCGCTCGACCATCTTCTCGTAGATGCCCCAGAGCGCCTTCTCGCGGCCGTAGACCTCTGCCTTGACGCCGATTTCGGGCAGCGCCTTCTGCGCCGCGTCGAGGATGCGGCCCAGCACCTCGCGGCGGTTGCCGCGGGCGGCAAGCATGGCCCGGCGCAGCACTGCCGAGCGCATCGGGTAGCGGTGCGAGAAGGCGAGATCCAGAAGCTCGAGGTAGAGCTTGCGCAGGCCCAGGCGGTTGGCGATGGGCGCGTAGATGTCGAAGGTTTCGCGGGCGATGCGGCGGCGCTTGGCGGGGTCGACCGCGCCCAGCGTGCGCATGTTGTGCAGCCGGTCGGCCAGCTTGATCAGGATGACGCGCACGTCGCGCGCCATGGCGAGCAGCATCTTGCGGAAGCTCTCCGCCTGCTGCTCCTCCTTCGAGCTGAGCTGGACCCGGTCCAGCTTGGTGAGGCCGTCGACGAGGTCGGCGACCTGCGGGCCGAAGCGCTCGAGCAGCTGCTGCTTGGAGACGTCGCAATCCTCGAGGACGTCGTGCAGCAGCGCCGCCATCAGGGAATCGGCGTCGAGCTTCCAGCCGGCGCAGATCTCTGCGACCGCGATGGGATGCGAGATGTAGGGTTCGCCGCTGGAGCGGAACTGGCCCAGATGGGCGCGGTCGGCAACGCGGTAGGCCTCGCGCACCCGGCGGACGTCCTCCTCGGGCAGGTAGGCCTCGGCGAGCCGGGTGAGGCTGGCCAGCGACGCGACCTGGCGCTCGTCCGGAGCGTTGGCGAAGGTGGCTGCGGCCTGGGGGGCTTCGGGGGCTTGGGCGCTGCTCTTGCCGCGCCGGGGAGCGCGGGACTTGGCAGCCGGGAGCGCGCCGGCCGCGGGAGCGACAGGGGCGACGATCCGGCTGCCGGAGAGGTCCATGGTCAGCGGCGCCGCGGGGACATCAGCTGGGTACTCGTCGGAGCATCTCGATGCCGACCTTCTCGGCAGCGATCTCGCGCAGCGCCAGCACGGTGGGCTTGTCCTTGTTGTCCTTGGTCTCGACGCGCGGGGTGTGGCCCTGGGCGAGCATGCGGGCGCGATAGGTGGCCGCGAGAGTGAGCTCGAAACGGTTCGGGATCTGCTTGAGGCAATCTTCGACGGTGATGCGGGCCATGGTCGTGCACCTGTAAACGGATTGACCGGCGCTCAGGCGGCGCCGGCGGAAGGCTCGGAGGACAGGAACAGCTGCGCAAAGAGGCGACGCTCTCGGGCCTGCTGCTTGGGGAAGCGCAGGCCGGCGGCATCGACGATGGTGGCGAGCTGGCTCAAAGCCGTCGTAAAGTCTTGATTGATAATAACATATTGGAAGCTGTGCGCCTGCAGCAATTCGTCGCGCGCAGCGGCCATCCTGCGCTCGATCACCTCGTCCGAATCCTGCCCGCGGCGGCGCAGCCGCTCGCGCAGCGCCTGCATGGAAGGCGGGGCGATGAAGACGCCGATTGCATCCGGGAACAGGCGCTGCACCTGGTGGGCGCCCTGCCAGTCGATCTCGAGGACGATGTCGCGGCCTTCGGCGATGCGCGCAGCGATCCAGTCGCGCGAGGTGCCGTAGAGGTTGCCGTGCACTTCGGCCCACTCGAGGAACTCGCCGGCGGCGCGGCGGCGCTCGAAGTCGGCGCGGTCGATGAAACGGTAGTCGACGCCGTCGCGCTCGCCGGGGCGGGGCGCGCGGGTGGTGAACGAGACCGACAGCTCCACCCCCGGGCGCTGCTCGAGCAGGGCGCGCACCAGCGAGGTCTTGCCGGCGCCGGACGGCGCCACCACGACGAAGAGGCTGCCGGCGCCGGGCAGCGGCGCGCCGGTCGCGGGCGCGGCCGGCGGCGTGGGGGACGGACTCGCCTCGGAGGCTGCCGGAGTCGGGGCGGGGTGGGTCATCGGGCAGGGGATTGGCGGAAACGTGTATTTTCGCCGATCCTCAGTCTTCCGATGCCGGGTGTGGCGTCAGCGCCCCGGCCTGCCTTGCCGAGATGATCCTTCCGAGTCTGCTGCGCGTCCTTCGCGGGGCGCGCGGCCTTCGTGCTTCGGTGTCCCGCTCCCTGCCGGTCGCCGTCTTCCAGGCGCCGGTGTCGACCGCCGCCGCGGTCCTCGCCGTCCTGCTGTCGGCCGGCTTGCTGTCGATGCCCGTCCCGGCGGCAGCCACCTCGGCCGGTGCGTTCGTTCCGGCGGCCTCCGGATCCGGTCCCGGGACGTCCGCGGAGGTGCCGGACACCATCGCGCAGCGTGTGCTCGCCTGCACGGGCTGCCATGGTCCGGAGGGGCGGGCCACCAACGCCGGCTACTTCCCCCGGATCGCGGGCAAACCGGCGGGCTACCTGCACCAACAGCTTCTCCACTTCCGCGACGGGCGACGGCGCCACCAGGCGATGGCCGGGCTGCTGGCGCCGCTTTCGGACGCCTACCTGCGCGAGATCGCCGAGCACTTCGCGGCCCTGGACCTGCCGTATCCGCCACCGCAGACCCGCGGCGCGGCGCGCGCGGTGCTCGAGCGCGGCGAGGCCCTGGTGCGCCGGGGCGACTCGGCGCTGGACCTGCCGGCCTGCGCGGACTGCCACGGCGAGCGGCTCACCGGGGTCTCGCCGGGCGTCCCGGGCCTGCTGGGGCTGCCGCGCGACTACCTGAACGCGCAGTTCGGCGCCTGGCGCGAGGGCCAGCGGCACGCCGCTGCGCCCGACTGCATGGCGACGATCGCGTCGCGGCTGTCGCCTTCGGACGTGCAGGCCCTGTCGACCTGGCTGTCGTCTCAGCCGGTGCCCGCCGATTCGCGGCCCGCGGCCGCCGCGGCGAAGACCTTGCCGATGCGCTGCGGCTCCGCCGCGGCGGCGGTGCCGCAGGGAGTGCAGGGACCGGCTGGCGCGAAGGGGCCCGCTGGCGCGCAGGGAGCGACCGGGCCGCAGACGCAGACGCAGACGCAAGCCGCGGCGGCGCCCGCGGGCGGCGCCCGGCCATTGGCGTCCGAGGCGCAGGTGGAGCGGGGCCGCTACCTGGCCCTGGCCGGCAATTGCGCGGGCTGCCACACCTCGCCGGGCGACCGTCCGTATGCGGGCGGTGCGGGCGTGCCCACGCCCTTCGGCACGGTGTTTCCGGGCAACCTGACCCCGGACCGCGCGACCGGACTGGGGGCCTGGACGGCGGACGAGTTCTGGCGTTCGATGCACGAGGGGCGTTCGCGCGACGGTCGGCTGCTGTACCCGGCCTTTCCGTATCCCGAGTACACGCGGATCACGCGCGAGGATTCGGACGCGCTGTTCGCCTGGCTGCGCACGCTGCCGCCCGTGGCGCGCGAGAACCGGGCTCACCGGCTGCGCTTCCCCTACGACACCCAGGCAGCGCTGGCAGCATGGCGGGCCCTCTACTTCCGGCCCGCGAGCTTCCGGCCGGATCCGCAGCGGGCTGCGGACTGGAACCGAGGCGCCTACCTGGTCCAGGCGCTGGGCCACTGCGCCAGCTGCCACAGCCCGCGCAATGCGCTGGGCGCGACCCGCGACGCCGGCTCGTTGGATGGCGGGCTGATCCCGGGGCTGGGCTGGTACGGCCCCTCTCTGTCGGCGCCGAGCGAGGCAGGACTGGCCGACTGGCCGCTCGACGAGATCGTGCAGCTGCTCGGCACCGGAGTGGCGCCGCGCGCGAGCATGAGCGGCCCGATGGCGGAGGTGGTGCATCGCAGTCTCCAGCACCTGCAGCGCCCGGACCTGGAGGCGATGGCGGTGTACCTGAAGTCGCTGGGGCAGGGCGCGGCGGCGGCGCCCGGTGCCGCGCGCAAGGCTTCCGGCGCGGCGCTCGGCCGGGATCCGCAGGGCGCGGCGCTGTACGAACGGCATTGCGCCGACTGCCATGGCGCCTCGGGGCAGGGGCGCAGCGCCGGTGGCCGTCCTGCGTTCCCAGCGCTCGCCGGCAACCGGGCCGTGACCCTGGACCCGGCGGTGAACGCGGTGCGAATGGTGGTCGCCGGGGGCTTCGGGCCCTCGACCAGCGGCAATCCGCGCCCATGGGGGATGCCGCCGTTCGGGCACCAGCTCGATGACGCCGAGGTGGCCTCGGTGCTCAGCTACATCCGCAGCAGCTGGGGCAATGCAGCGGCGCCGGTCACGCCGCTGCAGGTGCGGCAGTGGCGGGAGGGGAAGGGCGGCTGAGGGCGGGGCCGCCACCGGGGCGCCAGCAGCAAGGGCGCGTCCAGGCTTCGCAGCATCGAGGACCGCTTGACAGTCGGCGTTCATCGATTACGATGTATAGACATATCTGGATATACGACATGGATCTCCAACTGGCCAGATGGGGCAACAGTCTCGCCCTGCGAATCCCCGCAGAAATCGTGCGCCGACTCGGCTTGCACGAGGGATCTACCGTGGAAGCCCAGATCACCGTTGACGGCAGCCTGTCCATTCGGCCGGCGCAGTGGGATCGCAAGGCGTTCGCGCGCGAACTCAACGAGGCCCGCAGCACCATGCCCATGAGCGAGTCCGTGATGGAGCAACTGCGCAGCGAGGCTCGGTACTGACATGGTCTACGTCGACACCAGCGTACTCGTGCCCTTGTTCCTGAACGAGCCGCACAGCGTGGCAGCAGCCGAATGGTATGCACGCGAGAAGAGCGAACTGGTCGCCGCGGCCTGGTGCATCCCGGAGTTCGCCAGCGCCCTCGGCATCAAGCAGAGCACCGGCGGGCTCGACGCGCAGCAGGCCCGGGGCGCATGGACGCGCTTCGAACGCATGGCGGCTGCCGACCTTCGATTGCTTCCGGTAGCGCCCGCCAATTTTCATCGCGCGGCCGAACTGGTGCTCGATTCCGCGAGCGCTTTGCGCGCCGGCGACGCGCTCCACCTGGCGTGTGCCGAGGCTGCGGGTGCGAAGCGAATGGCAAGCCTGGATGCCGTCCTGAGCCGCAATGCTCAGCGACTGAAGATCAAGCCGGTTGTGCTTCGCGGCGCGCCCTGACGGCGCGTGCGTCATGCCTGCCCGGGGCAAGGGCGCGGCCGGATTCCGAACTCAGCCCTTCCTCGAACAGCTCGCGCAGGCGCTTCCTGACCCGCCCTTCCTGATCGCGGCGGATCAGTCCGCCGGCGGGCGCACCAGCAGCACCGGCACCGTGGCGTGCCGGACCACCTGCTCGGCGTCGCTGCCCATCAGCACGCGGTTGAATCCACGGCGGCCGTGGGTGCCGAGCACCAGCAGGTCGGCTGCCGAGGCACGGGCCCGGTCCAGGATGATTTCCCAGGTGCGCTGGCCCTGGCCCTCCTGCAGTTCGGTGTCGATGGCGAGGCCGGGCGCCTCGGCCAGCGCGGCCTGGCGGGCCTTCTCCAGCACCTGCTCGCCGCCCGCGATCAGTTGCGGCAGGATGTCGCGCACATAGACCTCGGGGCGCTCGAAGCCGGTCATGTGGGTGATGGGGTCGACGACGTGCAGGATGCGCAGCCGCGCGTCGCACAGGCTGGCCAGCCTTGCGGCTTCGATCAGCGCGCGATCGGAGGTGGGACTGCCGTCGACGGGGATGAGGATGTGGCTGTACATGGGATTCGGGCAAGGTTGCCGCGCGAGGAAGGTCGCGCACGGCCAAGTCCAAGTTCTACCACGTCCATGGTTCCTTGCGCCCCTGGCGGATGGATCAGGCGGCCTTGGGAACGAACGCTACCTCCGGCAGTCGCTCGAAATGCGCATCACAGGTCAAGAGTTCGGCCCGGTGATGCTGCGCGGTGGCGTAGACGATGGCGTCAGCGGTGGCGAGCTTGTGCTCGCGGTGCATTTCCGCTGCAAGCAGGGCGATGGTGGTATCGAGAGGAACGACGATGCATTTCTGCGTGTAGGCGATCACCTGGTCGCCCTGGTCTTCGCCGACTTCCCGCATCAGCCACTTCGAGAGCTCGAGTTGCACGATGGTGGGAACGATGCAGTGCGACTTGTCTGGAATGAGCTTTCCGAGTTTCCGTCCTGGCGCACTGCCGACGAGCCACTCGATCCAGGCCGAGGTGTCGACCACGCGCAGCCGCGCTGCCATCAGTAGCGGTCCTTTCGGTCCCGGTAGCCGTCCTTTCGTGCACCCTTGGCAATTCCAGCGAGGTCATCCAGTTCGGGGACCGGAATCACGAGAACGCCCCTGCCCTTGGGGATGAACACGAACTCTTGTCCGGCCTGCCAATGCTGCTCTTCACGCACGGACTTGGGGATGGAGATCTGGAACTTGCTCGACAGGGTAGCGGTTGCAGTCATGGCCGTACCTGATGAAGATCGATGGCGGTTTGGTAAGAATAACGGATCCCCAGACCGGTCGCCTCGCTCGATCAAGTCAGGTTCGACTGCACACGCTCAGTTCTCCTCCGTAAGCCAGTCCTCCACGCGCAGCCCCGGTACCCGTCTGAACTCCCGGGTGTTGTGGGTCACCAGGGTCAGGCCGCGCGAGCGGGCGTGTGCGGCGATGAAAAGATCGTGGCTGCCGATGAGAGTGCCCGCGGTCTCCAGAGCGGTGCGAATGTCGGCGTAGTGCTCGTCCGCCGGCTCGTCCATGGGTAGCACCGCCAGCGAGTCCAGCAACTGTTCGACGCGCCGGGAGAGCACCTCGGATTTCCTGCGGCGGGCGCCGAAACGAAGTTCGGATGCGACGACGATGCTGGTGCACACTGCATCGGGCTCTGTGGCGCCGAGCCGCTGAAGGAGTGCGCCGCGCGGGTTGCGGATCAGTTCGGACAGCGTATTGGTGTCCAGCATCCAGGCGGCCACAGCCATCAGAGCGGGTCCCGTGCCTGGGGCGGCGCGTCTTCGATTTCAGGCAGGCCCTCGTCCAGCGGTTCCCAGGAGGCGAGCAGGTCCAGCAGGCGGTTCTTCCGGATGGGCGTGAGGATCAGGCGGTCGCCTTCCTTGTGCATCAGTACCTCGGTACCTTCCATCTCGAACTCGCGTGGAATCCGCACCGCCTGGTTGCGGCCGTTACGGAACAGTGAGGCGTGGCGTTCGCTCATGTCGGCCTCCAGTCATCTCTGCGACATATGGCAAAGCATATGCCAGCTTTCGGGCGCGCGCAATCTGTCCGAATGCACGCGCCGTGGCCGCGCCTGCCGCGCTCACTCGATGTTCTGCACCTGCTCCCTGATCTGCTCGATCAGCAGCTTGAGCTCCACCGCTGCATTGGTGAGGTCGATGTTCGCGGCCTTCGAGCCCAGGGTGTTGGCCTCGCGGTTGAGCTCCTGCAGCAGGAAGTCCAGGCGCTTGCCGGCGGGGCCGCTGCCGCCGAGGATGCGCCGCAGCTCGTCGATGTGCATCGCCAGGCGGGCGAGTTCCTCGGCGATGTCGATGCGCAGGCCGTAGAGGACGACTTCCTGGCGCACTCGGTCCATCGTGGCCTCGATCGGCAGCGGGGTGCCGGCGGCAGCCTCGCCCAGCGCTGCGCGCAGGCGCTCGACCAGGCGCTGCTCGAAGGCGGCGAGCAGCGCCGGCGCCTCGGTGCGCAGGCCCTCGACGATCTGCTGCATCCGGTCGGCGCGCTCGAGGATGACGCCGGCGAGCTTCTCGCCCTCGCGCAGCCGGCTCGCGGAGAGTTCGGCCATCGCGGCGCGGCCCAGTTCGACCACTTCGCGGGCGACTGCATCGGGGTCGGCGAGCGGTTCGGCCAGCACGCCCGGCCAGCGCATCAGGTCGGCCTGGGACAGCGGCGCGGCGCCGGGCGCCAAGCGCCCGATCTCGGCGCCCGCGGCGAGCAGCTGCGCCAGCAGTCCGCGGTCGAGGGCCGGTTGTCGGTTGTCCGACGGCAGCTTCTGCAGACCGATGCGACACTCCACTTTGCCGCGCGCAACGCCTGCGGTGATGAGTTCGCGCAGCCCCGGTTCGGCGGCGCGCAGGTCGTCGGGCATGCGGAAGGCGAGGTCGAGGAAGCGCGAGTTGACGCTGCGCAGGTCGAGGGTGATGCGGCCGGCGGCGGTGTCTCGGGAAACCGAGGCATAGCCGGTCATGCTCTTGACGGTACGGGGGCTTGGCACGGTGGTTGCGCTACTCTTGGGAAACGGATTTCAGGGCTGCCCGGCGCGGGCGCAGGACCGCTTGCGCGGTGGCATGGGCAGGATCGACGACGGCACGCATGGGCTCCCAGACGAACGCAGCGCTGCCTGACGGCCTAGAGGTCGGCGGGTACCGCATTGTAAGAAAGATCGCCAGCGGGGGCTTCTCCATCGTCTACCTGGCCGAGGACGCCGACGGCGAGCGTTACGCGGTCAAGGAGTACCTGCCCAGCACCCTCGTGCGCAGGGGCGCGGGCGAGCTGCAGCCGGTGATCCCGCCCGACAGCCTGTCCACCTACCGCAACGGCCTGAAGTGCTTCTTCGAGGAGGGGCGGGCGCTGGCGCGCATCCTCCATCCGAACGTGGTGCGGGTGGTCAACTTCTTCAGGGCCAACGAGACCGTCTACCTGGTGATGACCTACGAGGAGGGCCGCAGCCTGCAGGAGACCATCCTGCGCAGCCGCGGCCGCGAGGGCAGGGTGGTGATCGCCGAGCGCCACGTGCGCCGCATCTTCTCGGAGGCGATGAACGGGCTTCGCGAGGTGCATGCCAACCGCATGCTGCACCTGGACCTGAAGCCGGCGAACATCTACCTGCGGCTGGATGGCTCGCCGCTGCTGCTGGACTTCGGCGCCGCGCGCCGCACGCTCACGCAGGACGCGCCGCGGCTGTTCCCGATGTACACGCCGGGTTTCGCAGCGCCGGAGCTCTACCGCAAGCAGCAGGACCTGGGCCATGGACCGACGTCTATGGCATCGGCGCCAGCCTGTTCGCGTGCATGGCGGGCTCGCCGCCACAGCCCGCGGACCAGCGCGAAACCGGCGACCGGATGCCGGAGCTGCTCGCGACGCTCCAGGGAGCCTACTCGGACGCGCTGGTCGAAGTGGTGGAGGCCTGCCTGCGCCTGGACCCGCTGGAGCGGCCGCAGAGCGTGTTCGCCGTGCAGCGCACGCTGCGCGGCAGCGACGCCGCGGCGGCCGATGAGGACGCGCCGCGGGCGCAGGGGCTCGCGCGCTGGATCGACACCATCGCCGGCCGCTTCGGCGCCCGCTGGCGTGCCGGCGAGGACACCGTGCCGGCGAACACCCGGGGACGCCGATGAGATTCTCCATCTTCCAGGACAGCGCGCTGGGCGCGCGCCAGGCCAACCAGGACCGGATGGGCTACTGCTTCACCCGCGAGAGCCTGCTGATGATCGTCGCCGACGGCATGGGCGGACACCTGCGCGGCGAGGTGGCGGCACAGATCGCGATGCAGGCGACCGGCGCGGTCTTCCAGCGGATGGCGCGGCCGGCGCTGGACGACCCGATCGAGTTCCTGGACCACGCGCTGCGCAGCGCGCACCGCGAGATCCTCCGTTACCAGGAGCTGCACCGGATGCCCGAGGCGCCGCGCACCACGGTGGTGGCCTGCGTGGTGCAGCGCGGGCGCGCCTGGTGGGCGCACGCCGGCGACTCCCGTCTCTACTGGATGCGCGGCGGCGAGCTGCTGGCCCGCACCCGCGACCACTCCAAGGTGCAGAACCTGGTGGCGCTGGGGCTGCTGCAGCCCCACGAGCAGGAGCAGCATCCGGAGCGCAACAAGGTGCTGAACTGCCTGGGATCCCCCTTCGAGCCCACGGTGGAGATCGGCAAGGGCGTCGACCTGCGGCCGGGCGACTCGCTGCTGCTGTGCTCGGACGGGCTGTGGTCGGCGCTTTCGGAGGACACGCTCTGCCGCGCGATGGCCGCCGCGCCCGCGATGCAGGCGATCCCCGATCTGGTGCGGCAGGCGGTGGACGCGGCCGGACGGCACGCGGACAACGTCACCGCGGTGGGGATGAACTGGGAGGGGGATGCGCGCGCCGTGGACACACTGGCGCCCGGGCTCATGCCCGACGGCGCGGTGACGACCACCATCGCGCTGGGCCAGCTCGAGGGCGAGGAGGCGCCGGACCTCACCGAGGACGAGATCGAGCGCACCATCCGCGAGATCCGCGCCGCGATCGACCGCAGCGGCTCCGACTGAGCGCGCGGCGCCCGCCCTGGCCGGAGCACGGCGCTGCGGCGCTGCGGCGCTGCGGCGCGGCCGGCCGCCGGGGAACGGCCGGTGCGGGCCCCGGAACGGAGCTTCGGCGATCGTACAATGGCGGGATGACTTCCGATCTCATCGCCCGGCGGCCCTCAGGCCGCACTCCCGAGCAGCTGCGCCAGGTGCGGCTGACCCGCAACTACACCCGCCACGCCGAGGGATCGGTGCTGGTGGAATTCGGCGACACCCGCGTGCTGTGCACCGCCAGCATCGAGGACCGGGTGCCCGGCTTCCTGAAGGGCAAGGGACAGGGCTGGCTCACCGCCGAGTACGGGATGCTGCCGCGGGCCACGCACACCCGCTCGGACCGGGAGGCGGCGCGCGGCAAGCAGTCGGGCCGCACCCTGGAGATCCAGCGCCTGATCGGCCGCAGCCTGCGCGCGGTGGTGGACCTGGACAAGCTCGGCGAGCGCACGCTGCAGATCGACTGCGACGTGCTGCAGGCCGACGGCGGCACCCGCACCGCGTCGATCACCGGCGCCTGGGTGGCGGTGCACGACGCGGTCGGGCGGCTGCTGGCCTCCGGCGCGCTGGGCGCCTCGCCGATCCGCGACGCGGTGGCTGCGGTGTCCGTTGGAATGGTCGCGGGTCAGCCGGTGCTCGACCTGGACTACGAGGAGGACTCGGGCTGCGACACCGACATGAACGTGGTGATGACCGGCGCCGGCGGCTTCGTCGAGATCCAGGGCACGGCCGAGGGCGTGCCCTTCACCCGCGGCGAAGTGGACACGCTGCTGGAGCTGGCACGCGCGGGAATCGCCCAGCTCGTGAGCGCGCAGCGCGCCGCGCTCGGGCTCGCGGCCTGAGCCCGGGGGGACGCATGAAGCTCGCCAGGGTGGTGCTCGCGTCCAACAACCTCGGCAAGCTGCGCGAGCTTGGCGAGCTGTTCGCGCCGCTCGGGGTCGAGCTGCTGCCCCAGGCGAGCCTGGGCATCGGCGAGGCCGAGGAGCCGCATCCCACCTTCGTCGAGAACGCGATCGCCAAGGCGCGGCACGCCGCGCGCGCAAGCGGCCTGCCGGCGCTGGCCGACGATTCCGGCATCTGCGTGGACGCGCTGGGCGGGGCGCCGGGCGTGCATTCGGCGCGCTGGGCGCAGCTGGCCGGCGGCGAGAAGAGCGACGCTGCGAACAACGCCCGCCTGGTGGCAGCACTGGCAGGCGCTGCGGAGCGCACGGCGCGCTACGTCTGCGTGCTGGCGCTGCTGCGCAGCGCCGACGACCCGCAGCCGCTGATCGCCGAGGGCGTCTGGTGCGGCGAAGTCATTGACCAGCCGCGCGGCAGCGGCGGCTTCGGCTACGACCCGCATTTCTGGCTGCCCGAACTCGGGTGCACCGTCGCCGAGCTCGGCGCCGAGCGCAAGCACGCGCTGGGCCACCGGGGGCAGGCGACGCGGGCGCTGGCCGAGCGGCTGGCGGCGCTGCGGCTGGTGTGAGCACCGTGCCCGTCGGAAAGCTGGCGCAGCTGATGGCGGCGGGGGCGCGCGCGGCCGCGCCCGGGCTCACGCAGCTGCCGCCGCTCTCTCTT
>JBKHVS010000084.1:0-13137 GCA_046569945.1 Gammaproteobacteria bacterium
CTGCCGCGCCTGACGATCGAGCGGCTGAGGATCGACGGCGACGACGGCACTCCCGCTCTCGAGGCCGGCCGCGTCACCGCGGTGATCTCGCCCCGGTCGCTCTTCGCGCGCGCCCCCCGGCTGGCGCTGCTGGAGCTCGAATCGCCTTCGGTGCGCATCGAGCGGATCGCTCCCGGCCGGATCCGGGTCGCGGGGATCGAGCTGGCGCCGGACGGCGCCGGCGACGGCGCGGCGTTCGAGCTGCTCGCCGGGCAGCGCAGGATCGTGGTGCGCGGTGCCGCCATCGACTGGCGCGACGCGGTACTCGGCGTGCGCGAGCGCGTCTCGGGGGTCGACGCCGCGATCGGCAGCGTGGGCCGCCGTCATCGGGTGAGCCTGGCCGCGGCGGCGCTTCCCGGCGCCTGGGAAGGCCTGAGCTTCGCCGCCGAGATCTATCGCGCCCCGGGCAGGGCGGTCGCCGACTGGCGGCGCTGGCAGGGCGATTCCTACCTCCAGCTGTCCTCTGCGGATGCGGCCGCGGCGTCGCGCATGCTGCCTGCGGGGGCGCTTGCGCTGGCCCGGGGGCGTGGCGACCTCAAGGCCTGGATGGAGTTCGACGCGGGCCGGGCGGTCCGCGTCGACCTGAAGACCTCGCTCGAGGACCTGGAATGGCGATTGCCGGGGGGCAGCCTGCGGCTCGCGGGGCTGGAGACGGAGCTGGTGGCGCGTGCGGCGGGCGAGGGGCACGACCTGGCGATCGGGCAGCTGCGGCTCGTCGATCCGGCGGGCCTTGCCTTCGCCTCGATGGGGGAGCAGCGGCTGCGGCTGGACCGCGCCGGCGCACCGGTGGCCGGGCGAATCGCGGTGAAGCCGTTCGAGGCGGCCGATGCGCTCGCATTCGCGCGCGGGCTGCCGCTCGATCCCGTCGTGCTGGCGCGGGTGCAGGCGCTCGGCGCGTCCGGGCGGGTGGCCTCGGCGAGCGGCGAATGGGATCGGGCCGCCGGGCTGAAGTTCTCCTCGGCGATCGACTTCGAGGGGCTGTCGCTTCGCTATGCGCCGGGGGCCGGCTCGCCGGACGAGGCGCTGCCCTGGTTCGCCAACCTGTCGGGGCAGGCGCGCATCACGCAGTCGGGGGGTGAGCTCCGGCTTCGCGCGGCCGACGCCACGCTGGGCTTTCCGGGAATCTTCGAGGCGCCCGAGATCGTGCTGGCCGCGGTCTCGGGGCAGGCCTCCTGGACGGTGGGCGCCGCGCTGGCCGGAGGCGAGGCACGCCCGGACGCGTCCGATGCACCCGCCGCACCCGGCGCCGCACCCGGCGCTGCCCCCGCCGCTGCCCCCGCGCTGCCGCCGATCGAGGTGACCGTCGAGGCGCTGCGCTTCGAGAACCAGGACGCCGCCGGCGTGGTCGGAGGGCGCTGGCGCAACGGCGGCAAGGGCGCCGGCGTGGTCGACATCGAGGGCCGGCTCGATCGCGCGCGCGCCGACCGCGTGGTGCGCTACCTGCCGCGGGCAGTGCCGGCCGAGGTCCGGGAATGGGTCGGCGCGGCGGTGGTGGGCGGCCGTTCCGACGACGTGCGTTTCCGACTCAGGGGCGATCTCGAGGACTTCCCCTTCGTGCGTCCCGCGGACGGCGAGTTCTCGGTCGAGGCGCGGCTGTCGGGCGCCACGCTGCGATACGCGCCGGACTGGCCGGCAATCGAGGGATTCGAGGGGCGGCTGCTGTTCGAGCGCAACGGCATGCGGGTGGACATGCGCTCGGGCAGGGTGTTCGGCGTCGCGCTGGCCGAGACCCGGGCGGTGCTCGAGGACTTCGGGACGCCGCTGCTGGTCGTCGAGGGCGCCGGCGAGGGGCCGGCCACGGAGATGATCCGCTTCGTCAACGAAAGCCCGCTGGCCACCCGGATCGACGACTTCACCCGGGACACGGCCGCCACCGGGCGCGCGCGGCTGAAGCTGCGGCTGGACCTGCCGCTGGACGATCTCGACGGCACCCGGGTGGCGGGAAGGGTGCAGTTCCTCGGCAACGAGCTGACCCTCGACGACACGCTGCCGGTGTTCTCCGGGGTCACCGGCGCGCTCGAGTTCACCGAGCGCGGCATGGCGCTGCGCGAGCTGTCGGCGACCTTCCTCGGCGGGCCGCTGCGGGTGTCCGGCGAGACTCCGGAGCCCGGGCGCTTCACGATCCGCGGGGACGGGCGCATCGCTGCCGACGGCATGCGCCTGGTCGCGGACAATCCGCTGACGCGCGCGCTGTCGGGCGAGACCGGATACCGGGTCCTGGTCGACGTGGCGCGGCGCGCCTCGACGGTGACGGTGGAATCCGACCTGGTGGGCATCGCGTCGTCGCTGCCGGCGCCGCTGGGCAAGCCTGCCGGCGAGCCGATGCGGCTGCGCGTCGAGACCCGGCCGCAGGCACCGGCGGACCCGCAGGCGCGGCCGTCGGCCGACGCGATCCGCGCCGAGCTCGGCGAGGGACTTCGGCTGGTGCTGGAGCGCGAGCGGGATCCGGCGACCCAGATGCTGCTGGTGCGGCGGGGCGCGCTTGCCCTCGACGCCGAGCCGGTGCTGCCCGCGACCGGCCTGGCGGTCCAGCTGCAGGCGCCGGAAGTCGACCTCGACGCGTGGACGCCGGTGTTCGCCGCAGCCGAGCTCGGCAGCCCGGGCGCGGCGCAGGGCGAGGGGTTCGCGCAGGGATTTTCGCTGCTGCCGGGGACTGTGTCGGTGGTCGCGGACCGGGTCAGGGTGGCCGGGCGGACGCTCAACGAGGTCACCCTTGGCGCCTCGCGCGCCGGCGATTACTGGCGCGCGAACATCGGCGCCCGCGAGGTGCAGGGCTACTTCAGCTGGCGGGCTGCCGCGGCCGGCCAGCGCATGGGCACGCTGACCGCCCGCTTCACCCGGCTGGAGATTGCGCGCTCGAGGGCCGGCGAGGTCGAATCGCTGCTGGACGCCTCGCCCTCCGAGCTGCCCGGCCTGGACGTCGCCGCCGACGAGTTCGTGCTCTTCGACCGCCGGCTCGGTTCGCTGTCGCTGCGCGCCACCAACAGCCCGGGCGCCGCGCGGCCCGCCTGGACGCTCGAGCGGCTCCGGATCGAACATCCCGCGGCGGCCTTCAGCGCCACCGGCGGCTGGGCGCCGGTCGGCTTCGGCAGGGGGCGCGCGACCCGGCTCGACTTCGAGCTCGACCTGAAGGATTCGGGGCGCCTGCTGGCGCTGTTCGGCATCGAGGATGCGGTGCGCGGCGGGGCCGGGCGCATCGCCGGCGACCTCCACTGGAGCGGTTCGCCGCTCGCGCTCGACTATGCGACACTCGGCGGGTCGATGGCGCTGGCCGTCGGCAAGGGCCAGTTCCTCAAGACCGATCCCGGCATCGCCAAGCTGATCGGCGTGCTGAACCTGCAGTCGCTGCCGCGCCGGCTGGCGCTGGACTTCCGCGACGTCTTCGCCGAGGGCTTCGCCTTCGACGAGATCAGCGGCGGCGTCGGCATTTCGGCCGGCGTTGCCCGCACCGAGGACCTGGTCATGCGCGGCGTGCAGGCGCGCGTGAACATCCACGGCAGCGCCGACCTCGAGGAAGAGACGCAGGCGCTGGAGGTCGAGGTGAGGCCCGAGCTCAACGCGGGGCTTGCGTCGCTGGCCTACGGCGCGATGGTCAATCCGGTGATCGGCCTCGGGTCCTTCGTGGCGCAGATGGCGCTGCGCGCGCCGATCCAGCAGATCTTCAGCTACGAGTACGAAATCACCGGCCCATGGGCCGACCCGAAGGTCGTCGAGAAGCGCCGGCGGGTGGAGCCCGCGCCGCTTCCGGCCACTGGCCCGTGATTCCCCTGCCGGCAAACAGGAAGACCAAGAGATGACGACATCCGAAGCACCCGCCGCGGCGGTCCCCCAGTCCCTGCCAGTGGCGGCGATCCAGATGGTTTCGGCCACCGATCCGGAGGTGAACCTCGAGCGGGCGGGAAGGCTGATCGCCCAGGCCGCCGCCGGCGGCGCGAGCATGGTCGTTCTGCCCGAGTATTTCTGCCTGCTCGGGCGCAAGGACACCGACAAGGTGGCGCTGCGCGAGCCCGACGGCGACGGGCCGCTGCAATCCTTCCTGTCGGCGCAGGCGGCCGGGCACGGCATCTGGCTGGTGGGCGGCACGGTGCCGCTGGCCTGCGCCCGTCCGTCGCGGGTCCGCAACGCCTGCCTGGTCTACGGGCCGGACGGCCGGCGGCGCGCGCGCTACGACAAGATCCACCTGTTCGGCCTGTCGCGCGGCGACGAGCGCTTCGACGAGTCCGCGACGATCGAGGCCGGCCGCACGCCGGTGGTCTTCGACGCCGGGCCCTGGCGTGTCGGCCTCTCGGTCTGCTACGACCTGCGCTTCCCGGAGCTCTACCGGCGCCTGCTGCCGGTGGACCTGATCGTGGTGCCCTCCGCGTTCACCTACACCACCGGCAGCGCCCACTGGGAGGTCCTGCTGCGCGCGCGGGCGATCGAGAACCAGTGCTACGTGCTGGCGCCCGCGCAGGGCGGGCTGCACGAGAACGGGCGCCGCACCTGGGGCCACTCGATGCTGGTCGACCCCTGGGGCGAGGTGCTCGCGGTGCAGGCAGAGGGCGAGGGCGTGGTGGCCGGGCTGCTCGAGCGCCGGCGCATCGACGAGGCCAGGCGCAGCCTGCCGGCGCTGCAGCACAGGCTGCTCTGAGCGCGGACCGGCGGCGCGGGGGGCCGGCTTGCGCGGACCCTCCCGGGCGCCGGGGGGCCGTCTGGGGCATCATTGAAGTGAACGGGCGGGCCCGCATCGCGCGGCCGGCCGACCAACATCGAGCGGAGCGCACATGAACATCGTCGACCACGGAATCGATCGCCTGGCAGTCGCCCGGCGCCTGCTGCTGGAGCCTGCCGGCCTGCACGAGGGCGACCTCGCCCGCGCGCTGGCCGAGGTCTTCGAGCATCGGGTCGATTACGCCGACCTGTACTTCCAGTACACGCGCAGCGAAGGCTGGAGCCTCGAGGAAGGCATCGTCAAGTCCGGCAGCTTCTCGATCGACCAGGGCGTCGGCGTGCGCGCGGTGGCGGGCGAGAAGACCGCGTTCGCCTACTCCGACGAGATCAACGCCGGCGCGCTGATGTCGGCGGCGCGCGCCACCCGCACCATCGCGCGCGCCGGTGCGGGGCGCACCCGGGTCGCCGGCACGATGACTCCGGGCGCCGGCCTCTCGCTGTACCCGGCGGAAGACCCGATCGCGCGGATGGACGCCGAAGCCAAGGTCGCGCTGCTGGAGAAGGTCGAGCGCATGGCGCGCGGCCGCGATCCGCGCATCGCCCAGGTGATGGCCGGGCTGGCCGCCGAGTACGACGTGGTGCTGGTCGCGCGTTCCGACGGCCTGCTGGCCGCGGACGTGCGCCCGCTGGTGCGCCTGTCGGTCAGCGTGATCGCCGAGGCCGACGGCCGCCGGGAGCAGGGCAGCGGCGGCGGCGGCGGACGCTTCGACCTGGCCTACTTCGACGACGAGATCATCGAACGCTACGTGCGCGATGCGGTCGATGCGGCGCTGGTGAACCTCGAGTCGCGGCCCGTGCCGGCCGGGACGATGAGCGTGGTGCTCGGCCCGGGCTGGCCCGGCGTGCTGCTGCACGAGGCGATCGGGCACGGCCTCGAGGGAGACTTCAACCGCAAGGGCTCGTCGGCCTTCGCCGGGCGGATCGGCCAGCGGGTGGCGGCCAAGGGCGTCACCGTGGTCGACGACGGAACGATCCCGGACCGCCGCGGCTCGCTGAACGTCGACGACGAGGGCAATGCCACGCAGCGCAACGTTCTGATCGAGGACGGCGTCCTGAAGGGCTACCTGCAGGACTCGCTGAACGCCAGGCTCATGAAGGTCCCGGTCACCGGCAACGGCCGCCGCGAGTCCTTCGCGCATCTGCCGATGCCGCGGATGACCAACACCTTCATGCTGGGCGGCGACCGCGATCCGCGCGAGATCGTCGAGTCGATGGACCGCGGCCTGTACGCGGTGAACTTCGGCGGCGGCCAGGTCGACATCACCAACGGCAAGTTCGTGTTCTCCGCGTCCGAGGCCTACTGGGTCGAGAAGGGCCGCATCCAGTACCCGGTCAAGGGCGCGACGATCATCGGCAACGGCCCGGACGCGCTCACGCGGGTCAAGATGATCGGCAACGACATGCGCCTGGATTCCGGCGTCGGTGTCTGCGGAAAGGACGGTCAGAGCGTTCCTGTGGGCGTGGGCCAGCCCACCCTGCGCATCGAAGGGCTCACGGTGGGCGGCACGGCCTGACCTGCCGTGCCCGTGGCTTCGCCCGCGGTGCGGCGGCGGGCCGGGCGCAAACGAGGAGGGCAGGGATGATTCGGCACTGGAAGAAGCTGATCGCCTGGCCGGCCGGGGCCGTGGCGCTGTTCGCCGCACTGGGCTTCCTGGCGGTGCCGCCGCTGGCCCGCAGCCAGCTCGAGAAGCTGCTGGCCGAGCAGCTCCAGCGCCCGGTCCAGGTCGAGCGGGTGGAGTTCAACCCCTTCACGCTGAAGGCGGCCATCGAGGGCGTGTCGGTCGGCGGGCGCGCGCCGGCGGATCCGCCGCTGGCTGCGGTCCGGCGGATCGACGCCGACCTGGCCTGGCGCTCCGTGATCGAGCTGGCGCCGGTGGTCCAGCGGCTGACCGTCAGCGGCCCGCAGCTGCGGCTCGCCCGGGAGGCCGAGGGCCGCTACGACATCGACGACCTGATCGAGAAGTGGTCCGCCGAGCCGGACGAGCCCCCCGACCCGAACGCGCCGCCGCCGCGCTTCGCGCTCGCCAACATCGTGATCGAGGACGGGCGCTTCGACTTCGAGGACAAGGTCCTCCCGCGGACGCACGAGGTCACCGGGTTCGCGCTGCAGATACCCTTCGTCTCCAGCCTGGAGGTCCACCAGGAAATCGACGTCGAGCCGAAGCTGGTGGCGACGATCAACGGCGCCGCGCTGGACCTCACCGGCCGCAGCC
This sequence comes from Gammaproteobacteria bacterium, assembly GCA_046569945.1. Taxonomy (GTDB): domain Bacteria; phylum Pseudomonadota; class Gammaproteobacteria; order Burkholderiales; family Burkholderiaceae_E; genus Quisquiliibacterium. Next base: position 6,963 of record JBKHVS010000084.1, read on the forward strand.
GGCCCTTCTCCGCCACCCACGAGTCCGCGCTCGACCTGACCATCGCGCCGATCGACCTCGCGCAGTACGTGGGCTACCTGCCTGCGGGGCTGCCGGTGAAGCCGGTCGCGGGCGTGCTCTCCGGAGAGCTGAAGGTGGAGTTCGTCCAGCCGGAAGCGCAGGGTCCGGCGGTCTCGGTGACCGGCGCGCTGGGGCTCGCCGGCCTGCGCGTGCAGGACCCGGCCGGCGCGCCGCTGCTGGCGGTCGAGGCGCTCCAGGCGCAGGGGCTCGAGCTGGAGCCGCTGGCGGGAAGGTATGCGATCGAGCGGCTGTCGATCGACGGCCCCGCGGCGACCGTGCACCGGACGCGCGAGCAGCCGCGCTTCTTCGAGCGGGTGCTCGCCGCGCTGGAGAAGCCTGCCGCCGCGCCCGGGCGCGCCGCTGCCGCGCAGAAGGACACCGCCGCAGCGCCGAAGGACGAAGCCGCAGCGTCGAAGGACGAAGCCGCAGCGCCGAAGAGCGAAGCCGCCGCGTCGAAGGACGCGTCTGCGCCCTCGGTGCGCTGGGCGATCGGCGAACTCACCCTGTCCGGCGGCAGGCTCGACTTCCTCGACGAGCGCTTCGAGCCGCGACCCCTGGCGCTGAAGGCGGCCGGGCTGAGCGCCCGCGCCACCGGGCTCGGCAGCGACGCCTCCAGGGCCGTGCCCTACACGCTGGCCTTCGACCTCGAGACCGGCGAGCGCATCGAGACCGAGGGCAGCCTGACCCTGGAGCCGCTGCTCGTCGAGGGCAAGGCCGCGGCCGCCTCGATGTCGCTGAAGAACTGGTGGTGGATCGCCGAGCCGCAGCTGCAGGCCAATCTCCTCGACGGCCGGCTGTCGGCGCAGACCGGCTATCGCTTCGCCGCCGCCGGCCCGGGGGCCGGCCTGACGCTCGGCGGGCTCGCGGCGCAGCTGGAGTCGCTCAAGCTGGCGCAGCGCTGGGACCGGCGCGAGTTCCTGCGGATCGATTCCATGAAGCTCGCCGACGCCTCGCTGGATCTCGGCGCCCGCCGTTTGGAGATCGGCAGTCTCGAGGGCGCCGCCGGCAGGCTCGCCCTGAGCAGGGACCGCAAGGGCGTGATGAACCTCCAGCGCCTGCTCGGGCCGGCGGGCGGGACGCAGTCGCGCAAGGCTGTGGCAACGCGCGCGCCGGCGTCGCAGGAACCGGGCTGGACCGTCGGCCTGGGCAAGCTGTCGATGCAGCGCTGGAACGCCTCGCTCACCGACGCCCTGGCCGGCCGCGACGGCGACCTGCAGCTGTCGCAGCTGAGCCTGTCGGCGCAGGGCTTCGACACTGCGCGCAAGGACCGCGGCAAGGTCTCGCTGAAGACCCGGGTGGGCAAGGCTGGCTCGCTGGCGGTCTCGGGCGACGTCGGCCTGAGCCCGCTGGGCGGGCACCTGCGGATCGATGCGGACCGGGTCGGCGTGCTTCCCGCGCAGCCCTGGTTCACCGAGTTCACCAACGCAGTGGTGTCTTCCGGCGCGCTGAGCGCCAAGGGCAACCTCGCGTTCGACGTTCCCGCGCGGGGGCCGGTGCGCGCGAGCTGGCGCGGCGACGTGACGCTCAGCGATTTCGCCGCCGTGACCAAGGAGGCGAACGAGGACCTGCTGCGCTGGAAGTCGCTTCGCGCCGGTGCGCTGGATTTCGTGCTCGAGCCGCTGAAGGTGGACGTCGGCGAGCTGGCGCTGTCCGGCTTCTATTCGCGGGTCGTGCTCTCGTCCGAAGGGCGGCTGAACCTGCAGGACGTGCTGGTGAGCAGCGCGGAGGAGGCCAAGGCCGGGGCGCAGGCTGGCGGCAGGCAGGAGCAGGCCGCGCCGGCAGCTGGTCCTCCCCCGGCGCCCTCCGCGCCGCTGCCGGTGCGCCTCGGGAAGATCGCGCTCGAGGACGGCAGCGTCTACTTCTCCGACAACTTCATCAGGCCCAACTACTCGGCCAGCCTCACCGAGCTGGCCGGTTCGGTGAGCACGATCACGCCGGACACGGCGGGCGACGTGCAGCTGCGCGGCAAGGTCGAGAACAGCGGATCGCTGGAGATCGTCGGCAGCCTGAACCCGCTGGCGCCCACCCTCTTCCTCGACCTGAAGGCGAGTGCCCGGGACATCGACCTGCCGCCCACGACGCCGTATTCGGTCAAGTACCTCGGCTACGGCATCGAGAAGGGCAAGCTTTCGGCCACGGTCCACTACAAGCTGGAAGACCGCCGCCTCCAGGCCGAGAACAACGTGGTGCTCGACCAGCTCACGTTCGGCGAGAAGGTCGAAAGCCCCACGGCCACCAAGCTTCCGGTGCTGTTCGCGGTGGCGCTGCTGAAGGACCGCAACGGCGTGATCGACGTCGACATGCCGGTGCGCGGCTCGCTCGACGATCCGGAGTTCAGCATTGGCGGCCTTGTGGTGCGGATGATCTTCAACCTGATCGGGAAGGTCATCACCGCGCCCTTCTCCATGCTCGCCAAGCTCGGCGGCGGGTCGGCCGACCTCTCCCAGATCGCGTTCGCTCCCGGCAGCGCCCGGCTGGACCCGGGCACGGTGGAGCGGCTGCAAACCCTGGCCAAGGCGCTCGCCGACCGGCCCGCGCTGCGGGTCGACCTCGCCGGGCGCGCCGATCCGCAGGGGGATCGAGAGGCGCTGATGCGCCAGGCGCTGCAGCGCCTGGTCAAGGCCGAGAAGGCGCGCGAGATCGTCCGCGGCGGGGATCCCGCGCCCTCGCTCGACGAGATCCAGCTCTCCGCCGAGGAGTATCCGCGCTACCTGAAGCAGGCCTACCGGCGCGGCGACTTCGAGAAGCCGCGCAACGCGATCGGCCTGGTCAGGGACCAGCCGGTCGACGAGATGGAGCGGCGCCTGCTCGAGCACGTCAGGCTCGACGAAGGGGCGCTGCGGGCGCTGGCCAGCGATCGTGCGCAGGCGGCGCGCGACTGGCTGGTGGCCAACGGCATCGACGCCGACCGCCTGTTCGTCGTGGCGCCGCGGCTGGACCGCAAGGGCCTCGACGACAAGGCGAGCGCCACCGCGGTGGATCTGTCTCTCAAGTGAGCCCGAGCCCGTCGTGTTGCGATGCAACGCCGATTTGCGGTGCATGGCGCGCTGGCGTAAACTGCAGCGCACCATGAGTCGCGGCCTCCCGTTTTTCCGCTTTTATTTTTGGCTTTCCTGCCAGCGGTGGGACGAGTCGGGAGCGTGCGCGTAGCAAGCACAGCAGGAACCGAATCCGAACAAACCGCCGGCCTGACCCCCGGCGGTTTTTCGTTGGCGGGTCCCGAAGGCAAGACACTGGAGAATCCGATGCGACTGACCACCGACGACGTCCGAATCCGCGAGATCAAGGAGCTCGCGCCGCCCTCGCACCTGCTTCGCGAGCTCCCCGTCAGCGACAAGGCCTCGCAGGTCACCTTCGAGTCCCGCCAGGCGACCCACCGCATCCTGCACGGGATGGACGACCGGCTGCTGGTGGTCATCGGCCCCTGCTCGATCCACGACACCAGGGCGGCGATGGAGTACGCGAACAGGCTCGCCGAGCAGCGCGAGCGGTTCAAGGACGACCTCGAGATCGTGATGCGGGTCTACTTCGAGAAGCCGCGCACCACCGTCGGCTGGAAGGGGCTGATCAACGACCCGGACCTCGACAACAGTTTCCAGATCAACAAGGGCCTGCGCACCGCGCGCCAGCTGCTGCTCGCGATCAACGAGCTCGGGCTGCCCGCCGGCACCGAGTTCCTCGACATGATCACCCCGCAGTACATCGCCGACCTCATTTCCTGGGGGGCGATCGGGGCGCGCACCACCGAATCGCAGGTCCACCGCGAGCTCGCCTCCGGGCTGTCCTGCCCGGTGGGGTTCAAGAACGGCACCGACGGCAACCTGCGGATCGCGTTCGATGCGATCAAGGCCGCGTCGCAGCCGCACCATTTCCTGTCGGTGACCAAGGGCGGCCACTCCGCGATCGTCTCGACCAACGGGAACGAGGACTGCCACGTGATCCTGCGCGGCGGCAAGTCGCCCAACTACGACGCCGAGTCGGTCGAGGCGGCCTGCAAGGCGGCCGCCGAGGCGGCGCTGGCCTGCCGGCTTATGGTCGACGCCAGCCACGGTAACAGCCAGAAGAAGCCCGAGAACCAGGTGCCGGTGCTGGCCGAGGTGGGGCGTCAGGTGGCGGCGGGCGACATGCGCCTGTTCGGCGTGATGGTCGAGAGCCATCTCGTCGCGGGCCGCCAGGACCTGGTCGCCGGCCGCGAACTGGTCTACGGGCAGAGCGTCACCGACGGCTGCATCGGCTGGGAGGAGAGCGTCGCGGTCCTCGACGGGCTGGCGCAGGCGGTCCGCCAGCGGCGCCTGGCCTCGGAGGAATGAGCGCGGGCGGCCTTCCGTCCCTTGCGGCTGCCGCCCGTCGGGAAAGAGCGACGTCCTTCCGCGCGCGTGCGGCGCGGGCTGCGGGCCGTGCTATATACGTGAGGTGATGGAGGAAGACCCGATGGAGTCCCAGCAGGTGGCCACCCAGGCGCCGGACACGAGCGTGCCGCTCGCAACGCCCGAGCCCGCAGCGCGCGCGCAGCCGACGAAGCAGACGCCGCACGAGCGCCTGCTCGGCATGGGCATGCGCCCCGTCGGCCGCGCGAGCGAGTTCTCCGACGAGATCCACGCGCTGATGGCGCGCACCCCGCTCTTCTCGGGGCTCGACATCGACGAGACCCGCAAGCTCGGCGCCTTCATGTACGTCTACGAGGCGCCCGCCGGCATCACCCTGATCACCGAGGGCGAGACCGGCGATTTCATGATGCTGCTGATGACCGGGATGATCGACGTCCTGCGGCGCAACCGCTACAACTATCCGTCGCGGATCGCGGTGGCGCATGCCGGCCATGCGCTGGGCGAGATGTCGATGTTCGACGGCGAGCCGCGCTTCGCCTCCTGCGTCACGCTCGAGTACTCGCGGATCGCAGTGCTCACCCGCGACGCGCTGATGCTGGTGCTCAACGACGAGCCAAGCTCGGCAACAAGATCCTGCTGAAGCTGGTGCAGCTGCTCTCGGACCGCCTGCGCCAGACCAGCGCCAAGCTGGTCTCCTACCTCGAGGCGGCGCGCGAGGCCTGAGCAGCGCCCCGGCCGCGCCTAAGGGTTGACCCCGGGTTGACGCGGTTTCCCCGCGGCGCGTAATCTCCTCTGCATGGAGAGGGTTCCGCAGCGCTCGCGCTGCAGGTGCCCCGGGTGAGAGGAGACAGTTCCTGCAGTACCGCAACGCCGCGCGCCCTCGGGTCCGCGGCGTTGATCATTCAGGGGCGCACACACATCCGCCTGCCGGCGCCCCGCGCCTGTGTTCCGGGCCGCCCGGCGGGCGCCCCGGACCCGCGCCTCACGATCCCTGTTCCGCCTTCGGCGCCTTGTTCCGGCCCTGCTGCCAGAGCACGTCGGTGCCGCCTGCCGAGCGGTTGAGCACGCGCGCGAGGACGAACATCAGGTCGGACAGGCGGTTGACGTACTGCCTGCAGGCCGGGCGAACCGGCTCCTGCGCGCCCAGGGCGACGATTGCGCGCTCGGCGCGCCGGGCCACGGTGCGCGCCACGTGCGCAACGGCCGCCGGCCTCGAGCCGCCGGGCAGGATGAACTCCTGCAGGCGCGGCAGCGTCGCGTTGAAGTGCGCCAGCAACTGGTCGAGCCGGGCGACCTGGCTGTCGTCGACGTTCTCGTAGCCCGGAATGCACAGCTCGCCGCCGAGGTCGAAGAGGTCGTGCTGGATGTCGAGCAGGGCCTCGCGGACCTCGTCGGGCAGCGCTTCGGCGAGCAGCACGCCGATCTGCGAGTTCAGTTCGTCCACCTCGCCCAGCGCCGCGATGCGCAGGCTGTCCTTGGAGGTGCGGCTGCCGTCGCCGAGGCCGGTGGTGCCGTCGTCGCCGGTGCGGGTGGCGATCTGGGAGAGTCTGTTGCCCATGTCGTGCTTCCTTTGGTTGCGGGGAGTTTACGTGAGCGGGCGGCGTCGCGTCAGGCAGGCGCGGCGCGGAGCGGAGCGGCAGGCGTCCCCTCTGCGCAGGATGGCTGTGGCGGTCGGCCCTGCGGGCCGACTTCCCTGCGCTGCTCGCCTTGGGCTGGCGCGGCGAAACTCCCTGCGCGCCCGTTGGGCGCTCCGGTCGGACAGTCGCCGCGAGCTTGATGAACGAGGC
>JBKHVS010000085.1:0-13097 GCA_046569945.1 Gammaproteobacteria bacterium
GTCGGGCACGAAGACGTACTGCGCGAAGCCGCCGTCGAGCTGCAGGCCGAGGTTGCGCGGCGCCGAGCACAGGTTCTCGCGGTCGGTGGTGCAGTAGGCGCACTTGCCGCAGCCGATCCACGGATACACCACCACCTTGTCGCCGACCTTCACGCCGGTGACGCCCGCGCCCAGTTCGGTGACCTCGCCGGCGATCTCGTGGCCGAGCACGCGCGGGGCGGCCACGCCGCGGGACAGGTCGATCTTGCGGCCGGTGCCGGTGTCGACGTAGCCGTCGTAGAGCATCACGTCGGAATGGCAGACGCCCGCCGCCAGGATTCGTACCACCACCTCGCCCGCGGCCGGCTCGCGCAGCGGCTCCTGGGTGTCGACCATGGGCTGACCGTGTTGGACGAGCTTGAAGCAGCGGCACATCGGGCGCATTCGGTTGTCTCCGTTCGGGTGTTTGAATTCGAAATCAGGGCGAATATACTAGTAGGTTCGACTTGCTTTGCTGCACTGCACCGCGGCAGAAGTCATCGCCAACCCATTGTAAACGGACTGCGGAGCGCCGCCATGCGAGCAGAGGATCACCTGAACAACGAGGAACCCGACGTCTGCGGGCATCGCAAACGACCCGAAGGCGGGGGGGCTGACGGGTCGCTGGAAGCGGGCGTCGCCCCCGGCGCGCAGGGCCTGTACGACCCGGCCAACGAACACGACGCCTGCGGGGTGGGCTTCGTTGCCCACATCAAGGGCAAGAAGAGCCACCGCATCATCGAGCAGGGGCTCCAGATCCTGCTCAACCTCGACCACCGCGGCGCGGTGGGCGCCGACCCGCTGATGGGCGACGGCGCGGGCATCCTCACCCAGCTGCCGGACCAGTTCTTCCGCGAGGAGATGGCGCGCCTGGGCGTGACCCTGCCGCCCGCCGGAGAGTACGGCGTCGGCATGATCTTCCTGCCCAAGGAGCACGCCTCGCGGCTGGCCTGCGAGCAGGAGGTCGAGCGCGCGGTGCGCGGCGAAGGCCAGGTGCTGCTGGGCTGGCGCGACGTGCCGGTGGACACCGACATGCCGATGTCGCCGGCGGTGCGCGCCAAGGAGCCCGTGATCCGCCAGGTCTTCATCGGCCGCGGTCCGGACGTCATGGTCACGGACGCGCTCGAACGCAAGCTCTACGTGATCCGCAAGCTGGCCAGCCACAAGATCCAGGCGCTGAACCTCAAGCACGGAAAGGAATACTTCATGCCGTCGATGTCGGCGCGCACCATCGTCTACAAGGGCCTGCTGCTGGCCGGCCAGGTCGGCGAGTACTACCGCGACCTCCAGGATCCGCGCTTCGTGTCGGCGCTGGCGCTGGTGCACCAGCGCTTCTCCACGAACACCTTCCCCGAGTGGCCGCTGGCCCACCCCTACCGACTGGTCGCGCACAACGGCGAGATCAACACGGTCAAGGGCAACTACAACTGGCTGCGCGCCCGCGAGGGCGTGATGAAGTCGCCGGTGCTCGAGGACGACCTCAGGAAGCTGTACCCGATCGTCTACGCGGGGCAATCCGACACCGCCACCTTCGACAACTGCCTCGAGCTGCTGGTGATGGCCGGCTACCCGATGGCGCACGCGATGATGATGATGATCCCGGAGGCGTGGGAGCAGCACACGCTGATGGATCCGAAGCGGCGCGCGTTCTACGAGTTCCACGCGGCGATGATGGAGCCCTGGGACGGCCCGGCGGCGATCGCCTTCACCGACGGCCGCCAGATCGGCGCCACGCTGGACCGCAACGGCCTGCGCCCTGCGCGCTACTGCGTCACCGACGACGACATGGTGATCATGGCTTCCGAGGCCGGCGTGCTGCCGATCCCCGAGAGCCGCATCGTCAAGAAGTGGCGCCTGCAGCCGGGCAAGATGTTCCTGATCGACCTCGACCAGGGCCGCATCATCGACGACGCCGAGCTGAAGAACCAGCTCGCCAACAGCAAGCCCTACCGCGAGTGGATCGAGGCGATCCGCATCAAGCTCGACGAGATCGACGTCGCGCGCGACCCGGCCGAGGTGGAGCGCGAGGCCCAGGGACCGACCGCCGCTGCCGCCCAGCGCGCCGAGGACATCGCCGGCGAGGTCTCGCAGCGCACGCCTGCGCCCACGGTCACGCTGCTCGACCGCCAGCAGGCATTCGGCTACACCCAGGAGGACCTGAAGTTCCTGCTGACGCCGATGGCCGCCGCGGGCGAGGAGGCGATCGGCTCGATGGGCAACGACTCGCCGCTGGCGGTGCTGTCGAACAAGAACAAGCCGCTCTACAACTACTTCAAGCAGCTGTTCGCGCAGGTCACCAACCCGCCGATCGACCCGATCCGCGAACAGATGGTGATGTCGCTGGTGTCCTTCATCGGACCGAAGCCCAACCTGCTCGACCTGAACAACACTAACCCGCCGATCCGCCTCGAGGTCTCGCAGCCCATCCTGGACTTCGACGACATCGAGCGCATCCGGCACATCGAGCGCTACACCAGCGACAAGTTCAAGTCCTACGAACTGAGCATCTGCTACCCGGCATCCTGGGGCAGGGAGGGCATCGAGGCGCGGCTGGCCTCGCTGGCCGCCGAGGCCGAGGACGCGGTGCGCTCCGGCTACAACATCCTGGTGGTGTCCGACCGCCGGATCGACCGCGACAACGTCGCGATCCCGGCGCTGCTGGCCACCAGCGCCGTCCACCAGCACCTGGTGAACAAGGGCCTGCGCACCAGCGCCGGCCTGGTGGTCGAGACCGGCTCCGCGCGCGAGGTGCATCACTTCGCGCTGCTGGCGGGCTACGGTGCCGAGGCGATCCATCCCTACCTCGCGATGCAGACGCTGGCCGAACTGCAGAAGGCGCAGCAGGGCGGCGCCGGCGCCGAGAAGGCGGTCAAGAACTACGTCAAGGCGGTCGGCAAGGGGCTGATGAAGGTGATGTCCAAGATGGGCATCTCCACCTACATGAGCTACTGCGGCGCGCAGATCTTCGAGGCGATCGGCCTGTCGAAGGCGCTGGTGGACAAGTACTTCACCGGCACCGCCAGCAACGTCGAGGGCATCACGGTGTTCGACGTCGCCGAGGAAGCGATCAGGCTGCACCGCGCGGCCTTCGGCGGCGACCCCGTGCTGGCCGGCATGCTGGACGCCGGCGGCGAGTACGCCTACCGGATCCGCGGCGAGGACCACATGTGGACGCCGGACTCCATCGCCAAGCTGCAGCACGCCACGCGCAGCAACAGCGCGTCCACGTACCGCGAGTACGCGAAGCTGATCAACGACCAGAGCGCCCGCCACATGACGCTGCGCGGCCTGTTCGACTTCCGCTTCGACGACTGCGCCCCGGTGCCCCTCGAGGAGGTCGAGCCCGCCAGCGAGATCGTCAAGCGCTTCGCTACCGGCGCGATGTCGCTCGGCTCCATCTCCACCGAGGCCCACGCGACGCTCGCGATCGCGATGAACCGGATCGGCGGCAAGTCGAACACCGGCGAGGGCGGCGAGGACGCGATGCGCTACCGCGCCGAGATGCGCGCCGGCCATCCGGTGATCAAGGACGGCGATTCGATCGGCTCGGTGATCGGCGCCGACCGCATCGAGAGCGACGTCGCGCTCAGGACCGGGGACTCGCTGCGCTCGCGCATCAAGCAGGTGGCCTCGGGCCGCTTCGGCGTCACTGCCGAGTACCTGTCGAGCGCCGACCAGATCCAGATCAAGATGGCCCAGGGCGCCAAGCCCGGCGAGGGCGGCCAGCTGCCGGGGCACAAGGTCTCCGACTACATCGGCATGCTGCGCTACTCGGTGCCGGGCGTCGGCCTGATCTCGCCGCCGCCGCACCACGACATCTACTCGATCGAGGACCTGGCCCAGCTCATCCACGACCTGAAGAACGCCAACTCGCGCGCCTCCATCTCGGTGAAGCTGGTCTCCGAGGTCGGCGTCGGCACGGTCGCGGCCGGGGTCTCCAAGGCCAAGGCCGACCACGTCGTCATCGCCGGCCACGACGGCGGCACCGGCGCCTCGCCGCTGTCGTCGATCAAGCACGCGGGAACGCCCTGGGAGCTCGGCCTGGCCGAGACCCAGCAGACGCTGGTGCTCAACCGCCTGCGCGGCCGCATCACGGTGCAGGCCGACGGCCAGATGAAGACCGGCCGCGACGTGGTCGTCGGCGCGCTGCTGGGCGCCGACGAGTTCGGCTTCGCGACCGCGCCGCTGGTGGTCGAAGGCTGCATCATGATGCGCAAGTGCCACCTGAACACCTGCCCGGTGGGCGTGGCCACCCAGGACCCGGTGCTGCGCCGCAAGTTCCAGGGCAAGCCCGAGCACGTCGTCAACTACTTCTTCTTCGTCGCCGAGGAAGTGCGCGAGCTGATGGCGAAGCTGGGCATCCGCAGGTTCGACGACCTGATCGGCCGCGCGGACCTGCTCGACACCCGCAAGGGCATCGAGCACTGGAAGGCCAGGGGGCTGGACTTCGGCCGCGTGTTCGCGGTCCCGCCGGTGCCGGCCGACGTGCCGCGCCGCAAGGTCGCCGAGCAGGATCATGGCCTGGCCGGCGCGCTCGACAACAAGCTGATCGAGCTGGCGCGCCCGGCGCTCGAGAAGAAGGAGAAGGTCTCCTTCATCCTGCCGATCGCCAACGTCAACCGCACCGTGGGCACCATGCTCTCGGGCGAGGTGGCGCGCCGCTACGGCCATGACGGCCTGCCCGACGACACCATCCACGTGCAGTTCAAGGGCAGCTCCGGCCAGAGCTTCGGCGCCTTCGTCGCCCGCGGCATCACGCTCGACCTGGTCGGCGAGGCCAACGACTACGTCGGCAAGGGCCTGTCCGGCGGCCGGATCATCGTGCGGCCCACCAACGACTTCCGCGGCAACGCCGTCGAGAACATCATCGTCGGCAACACGGTGCTTTACGGCGCCATCGAGGGCGAGGCCTTCTTCAGCGGCGTCGCCGGCGAACGCTTCTGCGTGCGCAACTCCGGCGCCACCGCGGTGGTGGAGGGCACCGGCGACCATGGCTGCGAGTACATGACCGGCGGCACCGTGGTGGTGCTCGGCGAGACCGGCCGCAACTTCGCCGCCGGCATGTCCGGCGGGATCGCCTACGTCTACGACCCGGACCGCCGCTTCGCCGACCGCTGCAACCTCGCGATGGTCGGCCTCGAGAAGGTCCTGTCGACGGCGCAGCAGCTGCAGACGGTCGAGCCCGCGATCTGGCATCGCGGCGAGTGCGACGAGATCATCCTCAAGGGGCTGATCGAGAAGCACTTCAAGTACACCGGCAGCGAGCGCGCACGGGCCATCCTCGACGACTGGGAGCGTTCCCGCGACCAGTTCGTCAAGGTCTTCCCGGGCGAGTACAAGCGCGCGCTGGCCGAGCTGCATGCGGCCGGCCAGCAGCGCCAGTCGCAGGAGAAGGCGCCGGCCTGAGGCCGGGCGCCCGCTCCGCACCCGAAACACGCGACCGACACCACATCAGGGAATCTCCGACGCCATGGGCAAGATCACCGGCTTTCTCGAGTTCCAGCGCCTGCAGGAGGCGGCCGAGGCCGCGCCGGAGCGCCTCAAGCACTACCGCGAGTTCGTGCTGCATCTCTCCGACAAGGAGGCTTCGCAGCAGGGCGCGCGCTGCATGGACTGCGGCATCCCGTTCTGCCAGAGCGGCTGCCCGGTCAACAACATCATTCCGGACTGGAACGACCTGGTCTATCGCGGCGACTGGAAGCTGGCGCTCGAGACGCTGCACTCGACGAACAACTTCCCGGAGTTCACCGGCCGGGTCTGTCCCGCGCCCTGCGAGGCGGCCTGCACGCTGAACATCAACAGCGACCCGGTGGGCATCAAGTCCATCGAGCACGCGATCATCGACAAGGGCTGGGAGATGGGCTGGGTGCTGCCGCAGCCGCCGGCCCGCAAGACCGGCAGGTCGGTCGCGGTGGTCGGGTCCGGCCCCGCCGGGCTGGCCTGCGCGCAGCAGCTGGCGCGCGCCGGGCACGACGTCACGGTGTTCGAGAAGAACGACCGGGTCGGCGGGCTGCTGCGCTACGGCATCCCCGACTTCAAGATGGAGAAGTCGCACATCGACCGCCGCGTCGAGCAGATGGAGGCCGAAGGGGTGGTCTTCCGCACCGGCGTCTTCGTCGGCCAGGATGCCCAGATGCCCGGCATCAGCAACTGGGCGAAGAAGTCGGTCACCCCCGCGAAGCTGCTCGAGGAGTTCGACGCCGTGGTGCTGAGCGGCGGCGCCGAGCAGCCGCGCGATCTTCCCGTTCCCGGCCGCGAGCTCAAGGGGGTCCATTTCGCCATGGAGTTCCTGCCGCTGCAGAACAAGGTCGTCGCCGGGGACAAGGTCGCGGGGCAGATCCTCGCCACCGGCAAGAACGTCGTGGTCATCGGCGGCGGCGATACCGGCTCCGACTGCGTCGGCACCAGCAACCGGCAGGGCGCGAAGTCGGTCACCCAGTTCGAGGTGATGCCGCAGCCGCCCGAGCAGGAGAACAAGGATCTGACCTGGCCCTACTGGCCCGTGAAGCTGCGCACCTCCTCGTCGCACGAGGAAGGCTGCGATCGCGACTGGTCGGTCACCACCAAGGGCTTCAAGGGCGACGCCAAGGGCAACGTCAAGGCGCTGGTGGCGGCACGCGTCGAGTGGCAGAAGGACGAGGCCAGCGGCCAGATGAAGATGGTCGAGGTGCCCGGCTCCGAGTGGGAGATTCCCGCCGATCTGGTGCTGTTCGCGATGGGCTTCGTGTCGCCCGCGGCGCCGGTGCTCGACGCCTTCGGCGTGGCCAGGGACGGCCGCGGCAACGCGCAGGCCGGCACCGACGGCGAGGGCTGCTACGCGACCAGCGTGCCGAAGGTGTTTGCCGCCGGCGACATGCGCCGGGGCCAGTCGCTGGTGGTCTGGGCCATCCGCGAAGGCCGGCAGTGCGCCCGCGCGGTCGACGAGTTCCTGATGGGGGCGAGCGAGCTGCCGCGCTGACGCTTCTGCGCGCCAGCCTCGACGGCCTGCCGGGCGCTCGCACGGCAGGCCGTTTCTTCGTTCGCGCCGTGGCCGGGCAGCTGGCGCCGCTTTCCGGCGCGTTCGTCGCGCACCTCCACGGCGTGCGGCCGGCGCGCGCAGGATGTTCTCGTCCCCACCCCTCCGATGGAGAAGGCGATGAGCGCCTCGATGCCCACCCCGATGATGGTCCACCTCTTCGCGGCACTCGCGGCCCTGCTGCTGGGCGCCTGGCAGCTGCTCGCCGCCCGCCGCGGGGCAAGACACCGCATGGTCGGGTATCTCTGGCTGCTGGCGATGCTGGTCACCTCGCTGTCGTCGTTCCGGCTCGAGAGCGGACTCGGCATCGCCTGGCTCGCCGGCTTCAGCCCGATCCATGCTCTGTCCGTGTTCACGATGATCTCGCTCGCGATGGCGCTGTTCCACGCGCGTGCGCGCGACTTCCGGCGGCACCGGCGCTGGATCGCGGGCGCGTACGCGGGCCTGGTCGCGGCCGGGGTCGTGGCGGCGGCCTTGCCAGGTCGCGCGCTGCACGCGATGCTGTTCGTCGAGCTGCCCCGCATCGTCGTTGCGGCGGCGGCGCAGCAGTTCTGACAGGAGGCCACGATGTCCGCGACCCTTCCGAACGATGCCGTGCTGCGCGAGGCGCGGCGGACTGCCGGCCGCAAGCTCGGCCTGCTCGTCCACGCGACCGTGTACCTCGCGGTCAACGGGATGCTGGTCCTCGCCGCGTGGTCCGCGGGCAGCGGCGCATGGCCCGTCTTCCCGGCGGCCGGCTGGGGCGTCGGGCTGCTGGCGCACGCGCTGGTCGTGCTCGGCCCGTTCGACGCGATCCGCCGGCGGCTGGTCGAGCGGGAGGTCCGGCGAATCGAGGGTGGGCGACGGTGAGTGCGGCCGGCCTGCTGGGCGGCGTCGGTCGTTCGCTGCTGAGCGCGTGGACGCCGCGGCCTGAAGGGCCGGGCTGGGCCCCTTGGGCCTGGACCGCGGCGATCAATACGCTGGTCGCGCTGGCGCTCACCCTCTTCGTGCCGCGCACCGGGGGGCTCGGCACGAACCTGCTGGTCAGCCACTCGATCGGCTTCACGATCCACGCGTTCTTCGCGGGGCTCGGCCACGGGCTGCGCTTCGACATGTTCACGCTGCCCGGCAGGCTTCGCGCGGCGTACGTGCTCAGCGTGGTCCTCGCCGGCAGCTGGATCGGCTACGCCGGCGCCACCTGGATGCGGCTCGGCGACGCCGGGCTGGTCGCCGCGCACCTCGGCCGCGCGTCCGGCTTCCTGCTGGCGATTCCGTCGGCCTGGGCGCTGCTGACGATGCTGCTCTTTGCCGGGGTGGACCGCCTGCGCGGACAGCAGCTGGCGCGGGAGCGCGCGCGACGGGAGCGCGCGGACGCGCAGCGCGAACTGATCGCGGCGCGCCTGCAGCTGCTCAGCGCCCAGATCGAGCCGCACTTCCTCTACAACACGCTGGCGGGCGTGAGCGCGCTGATGCAGACCGATCCTCCGGGCGCGCAGCGACTGCTGGAGGCGCTTGTCGCTTACCTGCGATCTTCGTCGCGAAACATGACGTCTTCTCTCGTCACCCTGGCGCAGGAGCTCGAGTCGGTGCGCGCTTACCTGGGCGTCATGCAGATGCGGCTCGGCGCGCGGCTATCGGTGCGTTACGCGGTGCCGCCGCAGGCGGAGAGCCTTCGGATGCCCCCGGCCTCGCTGCTCACGCTGGTGGAAAATGCCGTCAAGCACGGGATCGAGCCGAGCCGCAAGGGCGGCTCGATCGAGGTGCGCGCGCTTCCGGTTGGCGAGGGCTGGGCGCTGGAGGTGGAGGACGACGGGCAGGGCCCCGGCGTCGCCGGGCTCGTACAGGCGAGCGGCGGGACGGGGCTCGCACAGGCGTCCGGCGGGACGGGGCTCGCCAACCTAGGCGAACGCCTCCGGCTCGCCCTCGGCGAGGGCGCCGGGGTGGTGCTCGAAGCCGGGCCGCGAGGGGGCGCCCTTGCCCGGATGAGCCTGCCGGGGGCGGCGACCGGATGAGCGGCAGCCTGCCCGCGACCGCGGTGATCGCAGAGGACGAACCGGCGCTGGCCGACGTGCTGCGGCGCATGCTCGCCCAGGCCTGGCCGGAACTGGACGTGCTGTGCGTGGCCGGCGACGGCGATGCCGCGCTTGCCGCGATCCGGGAGCGGATTCCCGACGTGGCCTTCCTGGACATCAGGATGCCAGGCCAGAGCGGCCTCGAGGTCGCCGCCGCGCTGGCGGGGCTGCCGTTCCGCTCGCGCATGGTGTTCGTCACCGCCTACGACCAGTACGCGGTGCAGGCCTTCGAAGCTGCCGCGGCGGATTACCTGCTCAAGCCGGTGTCCTTCGACCGCCTCGAGCGATGCGTCGCGCGGCTGCGGACGGCGCTCGCGCAGCGCACGCCGGCCTCGTCCAATGAAGATCTGCGCAGGCTGCTCGTGCTGCTGCAGCAGCAGCTGCCTGCAGGCGGCGCGGGACAGGGCTGGCTCCGCTTCCTCCGGGCGAGCGTCGGCGACGTGATCCGCCAGATCCCGGTGGAGGAGATCCTTTACCTGCAGGCGCAGGACAAGTACGTCTCGGTGGTGACCCGCGACGCCACCGCGCTGGTCCGCATCCCGCTGTCCGAGCTGGCCGCGTCGCTGGATCCGGCGCGCTTCGCCCAGGTCCACCGCTCGACGATCGTGAGCCTCGAGGCCATCGACACGATCCGGCGCGACTTCGCCGGACGCACCTTCGTGCATCTGCGGCCCGCGGCGGTGGGCGGGCGCGAGGTCCGGCTCGCGGTGAGCCGGCAGTACGCAGGCCAGTTCAGGGCGATGTAGGCGCGTGTGTCGCGGGTGCGCGCCCGGCCGCATCCTGATCGAGGCGGTCGTGCCGCCGGCGGCCGATCAGGACGCCGCGGCGCTCCGACAGCGGTACATGCCCCAGCCGCGGATGGTCATCACCACCTCGTCGTCCTGGTTGATCGCTTCCTGCAGCAGCTCGATCACCCCCCGGTCGGGCTTGGTCTGGGAGCGCTTCGAGGCAAGCACCGTGGCCCGCACCCTCAGGCGGTCGCCGGGCCGGACCGGCTTGAGCCAGCGGAGCTCGTCGATTCCCGGCGAGCCCATGCTCGAGACCGGCGAGATCATGTGGTCGACCGCCATCCGCATCATCAGCGAGCCGGTCAGCCAGCCGCTGGCGATCAGGCCGCCGAAGATGCTCTGCTGTGCCGCCTCCTTGTCGACGTGGAAGGACTGCGGGTCGTAGCGGGTTGCGAACTCGATGATCTCCTCTTCGCTGACGGTGCAGTTGCCGTACTCGAAGGTCTCACCGACCTGGTAGTCCTCGAAATAGCGTTCCTTGATCGGTACCGTCACGTGGACTCCTGGAATGGGTTCGGCGCGCCGTCGTGGGCGGCGCGGGCCGTGCAGGCCTGGCGGGGCCGGGAGCGAGGTCCCGGATCCGGGTGCGGGGCGCTAGTATGCCTAAAATGGCGGCGCGGCACCGGGATCATGCTGCGTTGCGGCAACCCCGGATCGATCGGTTGACCGCCGCCAGTCGTATCGGAACACCATGAGCGAAGACCTGCGCATCGACAAGTGGCTGTGGGCGGCCCGCTTCTTCAAGACCCGCGGGCTTGCGCGCGAGGCGATCGAGGGCGGGCGCGTGCTGGTCGGCGGCGACCGGGTCAAGCCCTCGCGCCAGGTGCGGATCGGCGACGAGATCCGGGTGCGCGGCCCGGAGTTCGAGCGCACGGTACGGGTTGCGGGGCTGTCGGGACAGCGCGGGCCGGCGCCGGTCGCGCAGGCACTCTACGAGGAGACCGAGGCTTCGGTGCGCGCCCGCGTCGAGGCGCAGGCGCGCCGCGCGGTTGCGGCGGACCCTGCGGCGGCGCTCGAGCACGGCCGTCCGACCAAGCGCGACCGTCGCCGCATCGAGCGCCTGCGCGACGCGCACCAGGGGCGGGAGGGGACGAGGTGAGACGCGACCTTCGGGGCAGGCGCTCGTTGCTTGCGGTGGCGGCGCTGCTGCCGGTTTCGCCGTGGCTGGCCAAGGCCGCGCGGGCCGGCGCCGTCGACCGCCTGGACCTCGACGGCGCGGCCGCGCGCCTGCGCGGCGGCGGCTGGGTGCTGATGATGCGCCACGCGCAGACCGAGCCGGGCATCGGAGATCCGCCGGGCTTCCGGCTCGATCGCTGCGAGACCCAGCGCAATCTCTCGGAGGCCGGGCGCCGGCAGGCGCGGGCAGCAGGCGAGGCGCTGCGTGCCGCGGGCATCGTTCCTGCCATCGTACGTTCGAGCGCGTGGTGCCGCTGCCGCGATACCGCCGCGCTTGCGTTCGGCCGGTACGAGCCGTGGCCGGCGCTCGACTCCTTCTTCGAGGACCGTGCCCGCGAGCCCGCGCAGACGGCCCAGGTGCTGGCCTTCGCGCGCGAGCTGCGCTCGCCCGCGAACTCCGTTCTGGTAACCCATCAGGTGAACGTGGCCGCCGCGCTGGGGGTCTCGCCGGCGCAGGGCGAGATCGTGGCGGGACGGTGGGAGGAGGGCAGGCTGCGGACGCTGTTCGCGTTCAGGCCCGAGTGACGGCAAGCATGCGCTGTCCGGCACGGGCTCAGCGCCCGATCAGCGCCTTGTCCTGGTGTTTGCGGTCTTCCGGTGTCTGCAGCAGGTCGGGCGGGGGCTGGCTGCCGTGCGCCAGCAGGTAGGTCAGCCCGCTCGAGATCGTGAACAGGGCCCAGAACACGAAGAAGCCGATGGTGTAGGCGGCCTCGCGGCTGTCGGCCAGGTGCAGGCCGACCACGTCGAGCTCTTGCGGGTCGATCATCGAGAAGAAGACGCCTTCAGCGACGATGGACATCAGGAATGCGGGCCACAGCACCTGCATCAGGATGCGGCCCATCTTGCGGTCACCGATCGGCTTGTTCACGCTGTCCCCTGTGGAATGAGCCGGCACTCAGGGCCGCGGCGCGGCTATCTCGAGCGCCCGGGAGAACCCGGTCGCGCTGCCGGTCAGCCGCCACTGGCGGTCCGGGTCCTCGATCTGCACGTTCCAGCGGCCGTCCAGCGGCAGCTCCTGCTGCTGCGAACGGTACAGCCCGCCGCCTGCGGCCGCCAGCGTCAGCGTGCGGTCGAGTTCCGAACGCGTGGCGTGCAGCACCTGCACCGTCACGAAGGGCGGCAGCGCCGTTCCCGCCGCGCCGGACAGGCGCAGCTCCGCCCCGCCGGGCCTGCGCGACAGCGTCGCGGAAAGCCCCAGCGACTGTGCCGCGCGATCCCTGGCGAGCTGCATGTTGATCGCCCTGCCTTCGCGGTAGTAGTCGTCCACGACCAGCGAGTTGTTGGTGGTCGCCGCGAGCCAGAAGGTGATCACGCCGCCCACCAGCGCGGTGGCCGGCATCAGCATCAGGAGCCAGGGCCAGAGCTGGCGGTACCAGGGGACGGGAGGATGCGTCATCGTGCCTGCCATTTGGTCACCGGGGAACGTAGAAGGTGGATTTCTCGTCGATCGCGACCGACGGGTCGGCGGTGTCGACGATGCTGAAGCGGATCGTGTTGCTGCCCGGCGCGCCCTTGCCCGGCTGCACCCGCACCCGCACCGGCACCATGCGGTTGCCGGCAGCGTCCACTTCCACCTCGGGTTCGGAGGCGACGAAGATGGTGTCGATGCCGTCGACCGAGATGCGGAAGCGCCGCGCGGACTCGGCGCTGTTGATGAACTGCAGGCGATAGACGTTCTCGATGAGCCCGTCCTCGACCTCGCGGCCCAGGGTGCCTCGGTCGCGGATGACGTCGACCTTCAGCGGCATCCGCAGCGCCATGTGGGTGAACACCGCGACGGTGATCGCCGCCAGGATTCCCATGTAGACGAGCACGCGCGGGCGGAAGACCCTGCGCCAGAGCTGGCTGCGGTTCCAGCCGTTGGCGAGGCCGTTCTCGGTGTCGTAGCGGATCAGCCCGCGCGGGTAGCCCATCTTGTCCATGACCTGGTCGCAGGCGTCGATGCAGGCGGTGCAGCCGATGCACTCGTACTGCAGGCCGTTGCGGATGTCGATCCCGGTCGGGCAGACCTCCACGCACAGGCCGCAGTCGATGCAGGAACCCAGGCCC
>JBKHVS010000086.1:0-12907 GCA_046569945.1 Gammaproteobacteria bacterium
CGCGATCGCGGCGCTGCCTGGCGGCGGCAGCTTCGAGCTGTCGCTCGACAACGGCGCGCGCATCCGGGTGGCGGTCAGCGTTGACCGCGCCGCGCGCAGCGCCAGGGTCGACTTCACCGGCACCAGCGTCCAGCAGCCGAACAACTTCAACGCGCCGCTGGCGGTGACCACTGCCGCGGTCCTCTACGTCTTCCGCACCCTGGTCGACGACGAGATCCCGATGAACGCGGGCTGCCTGGCGCCGATCGAGATCGTCGTTCCCGAGGGCTCGATGCTCAATCCGCTGCCCCCGGCAGCGGTGGTGGCGGGCAACGTCGAGACCTCGCAGTGCGTGACGAACTGCCTCTACGGCGCGCTCGGCGTGATGGCGTCGGGGCAGCCGACGATGAACAACTTCACCTTCGGCAACGCGCGCCACCAGTACTACGAGACGGTGGCCGGCGGCTCCGGCGCGGGCGGGTTCTTCGACGCCGAGGGCCGGCTGGCCGGCGGCTTCGACGGCACCGCCGTGGTCCAGACCCACATGACGACCTCGCGGCTGACCGACCCGGAGGTGCTGGAGCTGCGCTTCCCGGTGCGCCTCGAGGCCTACGAGATCCGGGCAGGCTCCGGCGGCGCGGGCCGCTGGCGCGGCGGCGACGGAGGCGTGCGGCGGATCCGCTTCCTGGAGCCGATGACCGCGTCGATCCTGGCCAACGGACGGGTCCACCCGGCCTTCGGCGCGGCGGGCGGCGCGCCTGGAGCGCCGGGGCGCGACTGGGTGCTGCGGGCGGACGGCAGCATTCAGCCGCTCGCGCACGCGGACCGGGCGGAGCTGGCCGCTGGCGACGTCTTCGTGATCGAGACCCCGGGCGGCGGCGGCTTCGGGCGGGCGGACGCCCCGGGCTGAGCTTGCCCCGCGAAGGTGCAACAATGCTGCATCGAACCTGCGGAGCCATCGATGTCCGAGCCCCTGTCCCCCGCCGAAATTGCGCTGCGCGAAGCCGCGCTCGACTACCACCGTGCCCCCACGCGCGGCAAGATCGCGGTCACGCCCACCAAGCCGCTGGCCAACCAGCGTGACCTCTCGCTCGCCTATTCGCCGG
Organism: Gammaproteobacteria bacterium; assembly: GCA_046569945.1. Taxonomy (GTDB): domain Bacteria; phylum Pseudomonadota; class Gammaproteobacteria; order Burkholderiales; family Burkholderiaceae_E; genus Quisquiliibacterium. The sequence continues at coordinate 1,086 of JBKHVS010000086.1, forward strand.
GCGTGGCCTACGCCTGCACCGCGATCCACCAGGATCCCTCGCTCGCCGCCGAGTACACCTCGCGTGCCAACCTGGTCGGCGTGATCACCAACGGCACCGCGGTGCTGGGGCTCGGCGACATCGGCCCGCTGGCCGGCAAGCCGGTGATGGAAGGCAAGGGCTGCCTGTTCAAGAAGTTCGCCGGCATCGACGTCTTCGATCTCGAGCTCGCCGAGACCGACCCGGACAAGCTGGTGGAGATCGTCGCGGCGCTCGAGCCGACGCTGGGCGGCGTCAACCTCGAGGACATCAAGGCGCCCGAGTGCTTCTACGTCGAGCGCAAGCTGCGCGAGCGGCTGAAGATCCCGGTCTTCCACGACGACCAGCACGGCACGGCCATCATCTCCTCGGCGGCGCTGATCAACGGCCTGGAACTGGTCGGCAAGCAGATCGGCGCCATCCGGATCGCGGTCTCCGGCGCGGGCGCCGCGGCGATCGCCTGCCTGGACCTGATGGTCGCCCTCGGGGCCGATCCGCAGAAGATCCTGGTCTGCGACTCGCGCGGCGTGATCCACGAGGGGCGCGAGGGCCGGCTGGACGAGTCCAAGGCGCGCTATGCGCGGCGCACCGACGCGCGCACGCTGGCCGACGCGGTGCGCGGCGCGGACGTTTTCCTGGGCTGCTCGGCCGCCGGGGTGCTTACCGGCGAGATGGTGGCCACGATGGCCGAGCGCCCCATCGTGCTGGCGCTGGCCAACCCCGAGCCCGAGATCCGTCCGGAGCTGGCGCTGGCCGCGCGTCCGGACTGCATCGTCGCCACCGGGCGGTCGGACTACCCCAACCAGGTCAACAACGTCCTGTGCTTTCCCTACATCTTCCGCGGCGCGCTCGACAGCGGCGCCACCACGATCACCGAGGAGATGAAGCTGGCCTGCGTGCGCGAGATCGCGGCGCTGGCCAAGGCCGAGATCAGCGACGAGGTGGCCGCGGCCTACGCGGGCCAGGAGCTCAAGTTCGGCCCGGAGTACCTGATCCCCAAGCCCTTCGACTCCCGGCTGATCCTGCGCATCGCGCCGGCGGTCGCCGAGGCGGCGGCGCGCTCGGGCGTCGCGCAGCGCCCGATCGCCGACCTGGCGGCCTACCGGGCATCGCTGGCGAGCTTCGTCACCCACACCGGCATGCTGATGCGCCCGCTCTTCGAGGCGGCGCGCGCCCGGCCGCGCCGCGTGGTCTATGCAGAGGGCGAGGACGAGCGGGTGCTGCGCGCCACCCAGGTGGTGGTCGACGAGGGGCTGGCCCGGCCGATCCTCATCGGGCATCCCGAGGTGATCGCCTCGCGCATCGCGCGCGCCAACCTGCGCATCGTCCCGGGCAGGGATTTCGAGCTGATCGACCCCGAGAGCGATCCGCGCTTCCGCGACTACTGGATGGACTATCACCGGCTGATGGGCCGTGAGGGGGTGTCGCCGGAGCTGGCGAAGGCGACGCTGCGCCGCTCGATGACGACGATCGCCGCGATGATGGTCCGCCGCGGCGACGCCGACGCGATGCTCTGCGGGCTGGTGGGCCGCTACGCCAACCACCTGGAGCGGATCTCCGACGTGATCGGCCTGGCGAAGGGCGCGCGCGGCTACGCGACGATGAACGTGCTGATGCTGCCCGAGCACACCCTGTTCATCACCGACACCTTCGTCAACGACGATCCCACGGCGGAGCAGCTCGCCGAGATCGCGCTGCTGGCCGCCGAGGAGGTGCGCCGCTTCGGGCTGCCGCCCAAGGTGGCCTTCGTTTCGCATTCCACCTTCGGTTCCAGCGACCGGCCCTCGGCGCGCAAGATGCGGGCCGCCCGAGAACTCTTCGCTGCCGCCGCCCCCGACGTCGAGTGCGAGGGCGAACTGCAGGGCGACGCCGCGCTATCCGAGGAGGTGCGCCACCGCTTCCTGCTCGATTCGCGGATGAAGGGCTCGGCCAACCTGCTGGTCATGCCCAACCTGGATGCCGCCAACATCCTGTTCAACGTGCTGAAGATGACCGGCGGCAAGGGGATCACCGTGGGGCCGGTGCTGCTCGGCGCGGCCGAGGCGGTGCACATCCTGGAGCCGTCGTGCACGGTGCGCCGGGTGGTGAACATGACCGCGCTGGCTTCGGCGGACGTGCGGCGCGGCGCCGGCTAGGCCGGGGGAGGGCGCCGGACCCGCAGGGGTCGGACCCCGTATAATCGGGGTTTGCCCGCGCGGGTCCCGCGCCAGCTTTTCCCCCGAGCCCCGATGCCCGCCTATCTCATTCTGCCGGGCCAACCGGCACTTTCCGAGTTCCGCCGCCAGAGACTGCTCGACCGCCTGCAGGCGATCGACGAGCGGGTGGCCGCGGTGCATGCGCGTCACTTCCACGTGGTCTGGGCCGAGCGCGAGCTCACCGGCGACGAGCGGGCCCGCCTCGCGGCGCTGCTCGATTCGGCCGCGCCGGGCGAGGGCGACGCGCAGGGCCAGGCGCTCTACGTGGTGCCGCGCATCGGCACCATCTCGCCGTGGGCGAGCAAGGCCACCGACATCGCCCACAGCTGCGGCATGGCGCACGTCCACCGGATCGAGCGGGGGCTCGAGTACCGCGTGGCCTTGCGCACCGGCCTGATCGGCAGCCTGCTCGGCGGTGCGCGCTCGCTGGACGAGGCCGCGCTCGCGCGGCTGGGCACGGTCCTGCACGACCGGATGACCGAATCGCTGCTGCTGGCGCCGCCCGATCCCGCAGCGATGTTCGCTTCGCTCCCCGGCAAGCCGTTGCAGCGCATCGCCGTCGGCGCGCGCGGGCGTGCCGCGCTCGACGAGGCGAACGTCTCGCTGGGCCTGGCGCTGTCGGACGACGAGATCGAATACCTGCTCGACGCATTCCGCGAGGAGGGGCGCGACCCGACCGACGTCGAGCTGATGATGTTCGCGCAGGCCAACTCGGAGCACTGCCGCCACAAGATCTTCAACGCCACCTGGTCGGTCGACGGCGAGAGCCGCGACGAGACGCTGTTCGGCATGGTGCGCAAGACCCATGCCGCGCACCCGATGGGCACGGTGGTCGCCTATGCGGACAACTCCGCCATCCTCGAGGGCGGCCCGGCGCAGCGCTTCTTCTCGCGCCAGCAGGGCGCCAACGGGCGCTACGAGGCTGCCCCGCAGCTCACGCACGCGCTTCTGAAGGTCGAGACCCACAACCACCCCACCGCGATCTCCCCCTTCCCGGGGGCGGCCACCGGATCCGGAGGCGAGATCCGCGACGAGGGCGCCACCGGCCGCGGCTCGAAGCCGAAGTTCGGCCTCACCGGCTTCACGGTGTCCAACCTGCGCATCCCCGGCTTCGAGCAGCCCTGGGAAACCGCCCAGGACGCCACCGAGCCGCTGGCGCTGCGCGACCCGCTCGCGGCGCCCTACGGCATCCCGGAGCGCATCGCCACGCCGCTGCAGATCATGCTCGAAGGGCCGATCGGCGGCGCAGCCTTCAACAACGAATTCGGCCGTCCGAACCTGCTGGGCTACTTCCGCACCTACGAGCAGAACGTGGGCGGCACGGTGCGCGGTTATCACAAGCCGATCATGATCGCGGGCGGCGTCGGCTCGATCGACGCCAGCCACTGCGAGAAGCTCGACCTGCCGCCGGGAACGCTGCTGATCCAGCTCGGCGGCCCCGGCATGCGCATCGGCCTGGGCGGCGGCGCTGCCTCCAGCATGGGCGCCGGCACCAACACCGAGTCGCTCGACTTCGACTCCGTCCAGCGCGGCAACCCCGAGATCCAGCGCCGCGCCCAGGAGGTGCTCGACCGCTGCTGGTCCGAGGGCGGCGCCAATCCCATCCTGTCGATCCACGACGTGGGCGCGGGCGGGCTTTCGAACGCCTTTCCCGAGATCGTCCATGGCGCGGGCCGCGCCGCGCGCTTCCAGCTGGCGAAGATCCCGCTCGAGGAGACCGGCCTGTCGCCTGCCGAGATCTGGTGCAACGAGGCGCAGGAGCGCTACGTGCTGGCGATCGCGCCGGAGTCGCTGCCGCTCTTCGACGGATTCTGCCGGCGCGAGCGCTGCCCCTATGCGGTGGTCGGCACGGTCAGCGAGGATCACCAGCTGATCGTCGAGGGGCCCGACGGCGAGCGTCCGGTGGACATGCCGATCGACGTGCTGCTCGGCAAGCCGCCGCGCATGCACCGCGAGGGCGTGCGGTCCAAGCGCGACCTGCCGGCGGTGGAGGCCACCGGGCTGGAGCTCGCCCAGGTCTGCCGCCACGTGCTGCGCCTGCCCGCGGTGGCCGGCAAGTCCTTCCTGATCACGATCGGCGACCGCACCGTGGGCGGGCTGTGCTCGCGCGACCAGATGGTCGGTCCCTGGCAGGTCCCGGTGGCCGACTGCGCCGTGGGGCTGCGCGATTTCACCGGGCATGCCGGCGAAGCGCTGTCGATGGGCGAGCGCACCCCGCTGGCGGTGATCGACTCGGCCGCCTCGGCCCGCATGGCGGTGGCCGAGACGGTGACCAACATCGCCGGCGCCCCGATCGACGGCATCGGCAGGCTGAAGCTCTCGGCCAACTGGATGGCGGCCTGCGGCGAGGCTGCCGAAGATGCCGACCTCTTCGACGCTGTCGAGGCCGCCACCTCGCTGTGCGTGAAGCTGGGCATCAGCATCCCGGTCGGCAAGGATTCCCTCTCGATGCGCACCGTGTGGCGCGAGGAGGGCCATGAAAAGCGGGTCACCTCGCCGCTGTCGCTGATCGCCACCGCCTGGGCGCCGGTCACCGACGTGCGCCGCACGCTGACTCCGCAGCTGCAGCGCGACGTCGATTCCACGCTGATCCTGGTCGACCTCGGCCAGGGCCGCCAGCGGCTGGGCGCCTCGGCCTTCGCGCAGGTGACCGGGCAGATCGGCAACGATGCGCCAGACCTCGACGACCCGGCCCTGCTGGCGCGCTTCTTCGACGTCATCCAGCGGCTGAACGCCGAAGGCCGGCTGCTCGCCTACCATGACCGCTCCGACGGCGGGCTGTTCGCCGCCGCCTGCGAGATGGCCTTCGCGGGGCGCTGCGGCGTTGCGCTCAACGTCGACCTGCTGACCATCGACCCGCATGCGGCCGACTGGGGCGACTACAAGATCCGCCCGGAGCAGGTCTCGGTGCAGCGCGACGAGCTCACGATCAAGGCGCTCTTCAACGAGGAGCTGGGCGCGCTGCTGCAGGTGCGCACCGCCGAGCGCGACCTGGTCATGGGTGTGCTGCGCGAGGCCGGCCTGTCGGGCTGCTCGCACGTGGTCGGCAAGCCGCAGGCGCGCGACCGCATCGAGGTGTACCGCGACGCGAAGTGCGTCTATGCCGAGGACCGCGCGGTGCTGCAGGCGATCTGGGCCGAGACCAGCTACCGGATGGCGGCGCTGCGCGACAACCCCGACTGCGCGCGCGAGGAATACGAGCGCCTGGCGCTTCCGGACGACCCCGGCCTGCGCGTGGTGCCGGGCTTCGACGTCGACGAGGACGTCGCCGCGCCCTTCATCTCGCGCGGGGCGCGCCCGAAGGTGGCGATCCTGCGCGAGCAGGGCGTCAACGGCCACGTCGAGATGGCGGCGGCCTTCGATCGCGCCGGCTTCGAAGCCTACGACGTCCACATGACCGATCTCTTCGAGGAGCGCCACCGGCTGGCGGACTTCAAGGGGCTGGTGGCCTGCGGCGGCTTCTCCTATGGCGACGTGCTGGGCGCGGGCGCCGGCTGGGCCCGCTCGGTGCTGTTCAACGCGAAGCTGGCCGAGCAGTTCGCGCTGTTCTTCCAGCGGCCGGACAGCTTCAGCCTGGGCGTGTGCAACGGCTGCCAGATGATGTCGGTGCTCAAGAGCATCATTCCCGGCGCCGAGCACTGGCCGCGCTTTCTGCGCAACCGCTCCGAGCAGTTCGAGGCGCGGCTGGCCATGGTCGAGGTGCTCGACTCGCCGTCGATCCTCTTCGCCGGAATGGCCGGCAGCCGCATGCCGGTGGCGGTGGCCCACGGCGAAGGCCGCGTCGAGTTCGCCGGCGAGGCGCAGCGCGCCGCGGCCGTCGCGTCGATGCGCTTCGTCGACAACGACGGCAGCGTCGCCGCGCTCTATCCGGCCAACCCCAACGGCTCCCCCGAGGGCCTGACCTCCTTCACCACGAAGGACGGCCGCGCCACCATTCTCATGCCCCATCCGGAGCGCGTGTTCCGCACGGTGCAGATGAGCTGGCGCGATCCCTCGCTCGGCGAATACACCCCTTGGATGCGCATGTTCCGCAACGCCCGCGTCTGGGTGGGCTGAGCACCTGCAACCGAACCTTTCTTGCGCCGGCCCTCGCGGGCCGGCCTGCTGACACCCATGCTATCGACCGTCGGTCTGACCATGCAGTTCGGGGCCAAGCCCCTGTTCGAGAACGTGTCCGTGCGCTTCGGCGACGGCAACCGCTACGGCCTGATCGGAGCCAACGGCTCCGGCAAGTCGACGTTCATGAAGATCCTCGGCGGCGACCTCGAGCCCTCGGCGGGCCAGGTCATGCTCGACCCCAACGAGCGCCTGGGCAAGCTGCGCCAGGACCAGTTCGCCTACGAGGACGACCGGGTGCTCGACGTGGTCATGATGGGCCACGAGGAGATGTGGGCCGCGATGAACGAGCGCGACGCCATCTACGCCAACCCGGACGCCTCCGAGGAGGACTACATGCGCGCCGCCGACCTCGAGGCGCGCTTCGCGGAGTTCGGCGGCTACACCGCGGAGTCCCGCGCCGGCGAGCTGCTGCTCGGAGCGGGCATCCCGATCGCCCAGCACGCCGGCCCGATGCGCGAGATCGCGCCGGGCTGGAAGCTGCGCGTGCTGCTCGCGCAGGCGCTGTTCGCCGATCCGGACGTGCTGCTGCTCGACGAGCCCACCAACAACCTGGACATCAACACCATCCGCTGGCTGGAGGGCGTGCTCAACGAGCGCGACTCCACGATGGTGATCATCTCGCACGACCGCCACTTCCTGAACGCGGTGTGCACCCACATGGCCGACCTGGACTACGGCGAGCTGCGCGTCTACCCGGGCAGCTACGACGAGTACATGTTCGCCGCCGCCGAGGCGCGCGCGCGGATCGCCGCCGCCAACGCCCGCTCGAAGGAGCGGGTCGCCGAGCTGCAGGAGTTCGTCCAGCGATTCGCGGCCAACAAGGCCAAGGCCCGCCAGGCCACCTCGCGCCAGAAGATGATCGCCAAGATCAAGTCGGAGGCGGTCGAGGTCAAGCCTTCGTCGCGCCAGAACCCCTACATCCGCTTCGAGGTGGCGCGGCCGCTGCACCGCGTGGCGGTCGAGGTCGAGGGGCTGGGGCACCGCTATCCGGACGCGCCGGAGCCGGTGTTCGGCGGAGTGTCGCTGATCGTCCAGGCAGGCGAGAAGATCGCCATCGTCGGCGACAGCGGCGCCGGCAAGACCACCCTGCTGCGCACGCTGATCGGCCCGGAGCGCGGCGGCCTCGCGCCCGGTTCCGGCAGCGTCAAGTGGGCGGAGAACGCCGACGTCGGCGTGATGGCGCAGGACGTGCATCCGGACTTCGCCTCGGATGCCAACCTCACCGACTGGATCGGCCGCTACACGCAGGCGGGCGACGACGAGCAGGTGGTGCGCGGCGTGCTCGGCCGGCTGCTCTTCTCGGGCGACGAGGTTCGCAAGCCGGTCAAGGTGCTGTCCGGCGGCGAGATGCACCGGATGAGCTTCGGGCGGCTGATGCTGGGCAAGCACAACGTGCTGCTGATGGACGAGCCCACCAACCACCTGGACATGGAGTCGATCGAGTCGCTGCAGCTGGCGCTCGAGAAGTTCACCGGGACGCTGTTCGTCGTGTCCCACGACCGCCAGTTCGTCAACGCGGTGGCCAACAGGGTCTGGATCGTCAAGGACGGCGCCATCTTCGACTGGCAGGGCACCTACGACGAGTACCTGGAGAGCCAGGGGCTTTCCTGACGGAGCGCGGCGAGGAGGCTCAGGCCAGCGGGATGAAGTCCGGATCGTCCTGGTGCTTGCGCTCGAAGCGGATGAATCCGTAGTAGCCGCAGGTGGCGCCGTTCGGGTAGTCGCGGCAGACCGCGGGGCGCGCGGCATAGACGGTGCAGCGGCGCGCCTTGCGGTCGAAGAATCGGCAGATGCTGCCGTAGATCTCGTCCTTGTGGTGGCGCAGGATCCGCTCGCGGCCGTCGTCGGATTCGTACCAGCGGGTGAACTTGCGCTCGGCCTCTTCGACCGGGACCGCGAAGTGCTTCGCCAGCCGGCGCAGGTCCGCGTCCTTCACCTCGATGCGCGGGTAGCTGCAGCAGTAGCCGGGACATTTCGCGCAGTCGTACTGGATGCGGACGGGCTTGGCGGTCATGGCAGAGGGTCGGAGGTTGGGCAACGCAGGAGTGTAGCGGCTCGCCGGGCTCCGCGGCACGGGCTCTCTGCGAGCGTGCCCCCGGCGCGCCGGGGGCAGCGCGCGCTCAGCGCAGCCGGCGCCGGCGCAGCTGCTGGCGGATGAAGCGCGCCGGCGCGAGCGCCGGGAGCAGGTCGCTTTCCACCGGCGCCGCGCCGCCGTCGATCTCGGCCGCAAGGATCTCCGCGGCCAGGCCGCTCCACAGCAGTCCCCGCGAGCCGAAGGCGAACGCGCCGTACAGCCCGGAGAGCATCGGCAGCGCCAGGCGGTCGTTGCGGGCGAGCTCCGCTGCGCGGGCGCGGATCGCGGCCTCGTCGGGCATCTGCCCGACCAGCGGCAGGCGGTCGCGCGCGACGAAGCGGAAGCCGCAGGCGCCGGGCCGGCTCAGGGCGAGCATCCGCTGGGGCTCCGCGTGCTCGGGCGGCAGCATCCGCGACAGCCGGCGCAGGTTGCCGAGGTCGGCCTGCGGGTCCGGTGCGAGGGTGTCGCCGTCGTCGAAGGTCGAACCGATCAGCGCGCCGCCGCCGGGCATGGGGCAGGCATAGGCGTCGCCGCCGAGCACCGCGCGCAGGCCCGGCAGCGCTTCCTGCGCGAGCAGGGTCGTCTGGCCGCGCACCCGCCGAAGCGTGATCGCGCCCTGGCCGGCAAGCCGCACCGCGTCGCCGGCGCTGGCGAGGACGAGCACCGGCGCGCACGCGAGCAACTGGCCGTCGCCGCCGAGTGCGTGCCACACCGCATCGCGCAGCTCGATCCGAGCCACCTCGCAGCCGCCGCGGAAGACGATGACGCCGTCACCGGACGCGGCATCCGTCGAGGGCGCCGCATTCCGCTCCCCGCGCGTCGGCGCTTGCAGCAGGGCCTGGCAGCGCGCCGCCGGATCGGCCGCGTCGCACAGCGGCAGCCACAGGCCGCCGCGGCGGACTCTCAGGCCTGCGGCGTCGGCGGCCGCGCCCGCGTCGAGCACCCGGAGGAAGCGCTCGGGAAATCCGAGCGCGCGCACGCAGGCGGCCTGCTGCTCGAGCTCTGCGTCCGAGTCGGCCAGCTGGAGCTTGCCGATGGGCGCCGGGGCGGGGAAGGCGGCGCGTTCCAGCAGCAGCGCCGCGCGCGACAGCCGCGCAAGCGGGTTGTCATCCGGGGCGACGTGCAGGTGGTCGGCGACCAGCGGCTGCGCGGAACCTTCCGCGCATGGCGCCGGATGGCGCTCGAGCAGCGCGACGCGCCAGCCGCGCCTGGCCAGGGCGGACGCGACGGCGGTGCCGGCGAGACCGGCGCCCACCACCACCGCCTCGCGCCAGGGCCACGAGAGCGGGCCGGGCGGCGCCGGATGCGTGCGCCAGCGCGGTGCGTACTCGGCGACGATCCGCTCGCGCTTGCCGCCGAAGCCCGGCTGCAGGCGCACCTGGAAGCCCGCCTGCGTCAGGGCTTCGCGCACGGCGCCCGCGGCGCTGTAGGTGGCCAGCGTGGCGCCGGGCCGCGCGAGCCTGGCGAGCGACTTCATCAGGGCCGCGCTCCACATCCGCGGGTTCCGCGACGGGGCGAAGCCGTCGAGATAGAAGGCGTCGGCGGCGACCGGCAGCCGTCCGGCCAGGTGCTCGGCATCGCCGAAGGCCAGCGTCAGCGTAACGCTGCCGTCGGCGAATGGAATCCTGTGCAGCCCGGGAAGCGGCATCGGCCAGGCCTCGAGCAGCCTGCGGGCATCGTCGCCGTCCGCGCCGACGGCCTCGAGCGCGCGCGCGAGGTCGACCGCGTCGAGCGGGTGAAGCTCGGCCGAGACGTAGTCCAGGCGTCTGGGCCGCAGGGGATCGGCGCGCCATGCGGCCAGCGTCGCCAGGAAATTGACGCCGAGCCCGAAACCGAGCTCGACGATCGCGAAGCGTTCGCGGCCCTGCCAGCGTCCGGGCAGACCGCAGCCGTCGATGAAGATTGCGCGGGATTCGCCGGAAGCGCCGGCGCGGCTGCGGTAGAGGTCGCCGTAGCGGGGGCTCCAGGGCCGGCCGGCGTCGTCGAAGGCGAGGTCGGTCTGGGAATGCACCGGGGAGGAGACGGAAGAAGGCGGAAGGAGGCGGGCGGTGCGGCGCTATGCGCGGCGGAAGGCGCAGGCCGGGCGGACGCCGGTGGTCAGGGACCGACCGCCGGCAGGCGCGTGACCGCGGCGGCGGCTGCTGCTGCGGCCGTGGCGCGCGCCAGGGCATTGGCGGCGAAGCGCCTGCGCCGGGCGCGCAGACGGCGCAGGATGACGACGCGCCACAGCACCATGGTGACGACGTAGCCGGCGGCGCTGAGCAGCACTGCGGCCATGCACAGGCCGATCGCCAGGGGCTGGCCGAGCCCCTTCATCCAGGACCAGACTTCGGATACCGAGAACCAGTCGATGTCGGGCAGCGTGAGCGGCACGCCGGTGGCCAGCGAGCCGAGCTGCAGCGCCACCCACCAGATGGGCAGCGCCGTGATCGGATTGGTGAGCCAGGTGGCGGCGATCGCCGCGGGCACGTGGCCGTGCGCGGCGCCGGCCAGCGCTGCGGCCAGCACCATCTGCGTCGGCAGGGGGATGACGCCGACCAGCAGTCCGCAGGCCACGCCCCGCGCCACCGCCCGCCGGTTCAGCGCCCAGAGCCAGGGGCGCGAGAACAGGAAGCCGGCCAGCCGCGCGAAGCGGGGGTCGGTGGCGAGTTTCTCTCGGGTGGGAAGCCAGCGCATCTTGGGCCCGGTGGGGAGGAGGATCCTTGGCTGCACGGATCCCTTGGGCTTTCCGGCTGCTTGCATCCGGATGTTACCCCGGTCGGTGGGCATCGAAGAACCCGGCGGTGCCGAAAGCGGGCCGATCGTCGCCCGTGCGCAGCGCGCATCGGGGGCGGCTCCCGGTCCGGGCCTGCTCTCGGTCCGGGCCTGCGGTTGCACCCGATGCCGTTGCAGAGATCACGAAAGCCTACGAAAAGCATTGAATGTCGAATAGCATCCGGTGACCCCGTTTCAACGGAGCCGGCCATGCAGGATCCCCGGATCGCCGCCGACATCGAGGCGCTTCGCCCTCGTTGCGGCAGCACACGCGAGCTGTACCGTGAGGCCTGCGCGCTGCTCTTCTTCCGCTACGGAATCACCCCGACGGCGAACCGGCTCTACCAGTACGTGCGCAAGGGCAGCATGTCGACGCCGGCGCAGGTGCTGTCGGCCTTCTGGGACGAGCTTCGCGAGCGGACCCGCGTCCGGATCGACCAGCCGGAACTGCCCGAGGACCTGCGCGAGGCGGCGGGCGGGCTGGTGCTGCAGCTCTGGGGGCGGGCGCAGCGCGCCGCCGCCGAAGACCTGGCAGCGCGGGCGGCGGAGGTCGAGCGCCTGCTGGCGCAGATGCGGACCGAAGCGGAGCTGGCGCACGCCCGTGCCGACGGGCTCGAAGCGGAGCTCGAGACGGCGCGCGCCGCCCTCGTGCTGGCGGAGTC
>JBKHVS010000087.1:0-12890 GCA_046569945.1 Gammaproteobacteria bacterium
TAGGCAGCAGCCGCTGCGGCGCGGAGCAGGCCACCAGCAGCACCGTCCGCGGCGGCGGCTCCTCGAGGGTCTTGAGCAGCGTGTTCTGCACCGCGGCCTGGTCCGCCCGCTCGGCCTCGTCCAGCACCACCACGACGTCGGCAGGCACGCGCTCGATGAAGCGCTCGACCGCCTGCGCCGGCGCGAAGGTGCCGGTGGGGTTGTTCGGATTCGCGATGAACACCAGCCGGGTGTCGGGGCGGATGGCGGCCAGCATCGCCTCCAGGTCGTGGCCATGGTCGCGCGCGGGCACGACGATCGCCTGCGCGCCGACCTCCTGGGTGGCGAGCGCGTAGACCGCGAACGAGTACTGCGCATAGACGACCGACTGGCCGGGCTGCACCACGGCGTGCGCCACGAGCTCGAGGATGTCGTTCGATCCGTTGCCGAGGGTCACCCACTCGGGGGGCACGGCGTAGCGCCGGGCGATGGCGCCCTTGAGCACGAAGCCGTTCGAGTCCGGGTAGCGCGCCAGGTCTTCGAGCTCCGCGTGCATCGCGCGCTGCGCCGACTCCGGCACGCCCAGCGGATTCTCGTTCGACGCGAGCTTGACGATGCGGTCTTCCCGCAGGCCGTACTCGCGGGCGAGCTCGGAGATCGGCTTGCCGGCCTGGTAGGGCGCGATGCCGCGCACGTAACTGGGGGCGGGAATGCTCATTGGGTTTCGTCGGTGGGTGGCGGGGGCCGCGGGACGCCGCCCGCGGGGGTGCGTCAGCTGGCGCGCGGGTAGGAGCCCACGACCTTGCAGAAGGCCGCATGCGTGCGGATCTCGGCAAGCGCCGCGGCAACCGACGCGTCGTCGCGATGGCCGAGGATGTCGATGTAGAAGTAGTACTCCCACTGCCCCGAGCGCGCCGGACGCGACTCGAAGCGCTTCATCGAGACGCCGTGGCGGGCCAGCGGCTCGATCAGCGCGTACACGGCACCGGCGCGGTCCGGAACCGAGAGGATCAGCGAGGTCTGGTCGTTGCCCGAGGGCCCGCAATCGTAGTGGCCGACCACTGCGAAGCGGGTGCGGTTCAGGGGATCGTCCTGGATGCCACCTGCCACCGCCTCCAGCCCGTAGCGCGCCGCGGCCGCATCCCCGGCGATCGCGGCAGTGTGCTCCTCCACGGACGCCAGGCGGGCGCCTTCCGCATTGCTCGACACCGGCACCCGTTCGATCGACGGGTAGCTGCGCTCCAGCCAGCCCATGCACTGCGCGAGCGCCTGCGCATGCGCGCAGATCCGGCGCACGCCATCCATCGAGCCGCTGCGGGTCAGCAGGTTGTGGCGCACCGGCAGCGAGACCTCGCCGCAGATGCGCAGCGGCGTCTGCAGGAACAGGTCCAGCGAGCGGTTGACCGCCCCCTCGGTGGAGTTCTCCACCGGCACGATCCCGAAATCGGCGCTGCCCGCCTCCGCGGCGCGGAACACCTCGTCGATCGAGGGGCAGGCGATCGGCTCGACGCCGCTGCCGAAGTGACGGTACAGCGCCTGCTCCGAGAAGGTGCCCGCAGGGCCGAGGTAGGCGACGCGCATGCGCCGCTCGAGCTCCCTGCACGCCGAGATGATCTCGCGGTAGACCGCCTCGACGCTCGCGTTCGGCAGCGGCCCGGGATTGAGCGAGCGCAGCTTCGCGAAGATCTGCGCTTCGCGCTCGGGCCGGTACACCGGAGCGTCGACCAGCTTCTTCACCTCGCCCACCTCGCGGGCGAAGCCCGCGCGCCGGCTGATCAGTTCGACGATCTGCGCATCGACCGCGTCGATCGAGCGGCGCAGCTCGGCCAGGCGCTCGTCCACGCGCGCGGCATCGTTCCCGGATTGCTGTTCAGACATGCTCAGCCCTCGCCATCCGCACCGGGGGCCCCTGCCCCTTCAGCCCCTTCGGCCCCTTCAGCCGCATCGTCGTCGCTGTCGGACTCGACCACCCGCTGGACGCCCGAGAGCGTCGTGCCCTCGTCGACCGCGATCAGGGTGACGCCCTGCGTGGCGCGGCCCATCTCGCGGATCTCCTCGACGCGGGTGCGCACCAGCACGCCGCCGGTGGTGATCAGCATGATCTCGTCCGAGGTCTCGACCAGCACCGCGGCGACCACCTTGCCGTTGCGCTCGGAGGTCTGGATCGCGATCATGCCCTTGGTGCCGCGGCCGTGGCGGGTGTACTCGCCGATCGGGGTGCGCTTGCCGAAGCCGTGCTCGGTGGCGGTGAGCACCGACTGCTTCTCGCTGCCTGCCACCAGCATCGAGATGACGCGCTGGCCGTCCTCGAGGTTCATGCCGCGCACGCCCCGCGCCGCTCGGCCCATCGGGCGCACGTCGTTCTCGTCGAAGCGCACCGCCTTGCCGGCATCGGAGAACAGCATCACGTCATGCTGGCCGTCGGTCACCGCGGCGCCGATCAGGAAGTCGCCCTCGTCGAGGTCGACCGCGATGATCCCGGCCTTGCGCGGATTGGAGAAGTCGGTGAGCGCCGTCTTCTTCACCGTGCCCAGGCTGGTGGCCATGAACACGTAGTGCGCTTCGTCGAAGGCCTTGACGGGCAGCACCACGGTGATCTTCTCGCCGTCGGCCAGCGGGAAGAGGTTGACGATGGGCTTGCCGCGCGAGCCCCGAGTGCCCTGGGGCGCTTCCCAGACCTTCAGCCAGTAGACCCGGCCGCGGTTGGAGAAGCACAGCAGGAAGTCGTGCGTGTTGGCGATGAAGAGCTGGTCGATCCAGTCCTGGTCCTTCATCGCGGTGGCCTGCTTGCCGCGTCCGCCGCGCTTCTGGGCGCGATACTCCGACAGCGGCTGGCTCTTGATGTAGCCCGCGTGCGAGAGCGTCACCACCATGTCGGTGGGCGTGATCAGGTCCTCGGTCTCGAGCTCGGTCGCGTTGAGTTCGATGCGCGAGCGGCGGGTGTCGCCCTTGCCCTCGCTGAACTCGGCCCTGATGGCAGCGAGCTCGTCGCCGATGATCTGCGTGACCCGCTCGGGCCGGGCGAGGATGTCGAGCAGGTCGGTGATCTGCCCGATGACCTCGCGGTACTCCTGGACGATCTTGTCCTGCTCCAGCCCGGTGAGGCGCTGCAGGCGCATCTGCAGGATCTCCTGCGCCTGGACCTCGGAGAGCCGGTAGGTTTCGCCGCGCAGCCCCACCTCGGGAGCCAGCCCCTCCGGCTTGTAGGCGGCGACGTCCGAGCCCGCGCGCTCGAGCATCTCGCGGGCGACGCCGGCCGTCCATTCGCGCTCCATCAGCCGCTCGCGGGCGATCGGCGGGGTCGGCGAGGCCTTGATCAGCTCGATCATCTCGTCGACGTTGGCGATCGCCACCGCGAGGCCCTCGAGCACGTGGCCGCGCTCGCGCGCCTTGCGCAGGTCGAACACGGTGCGCCGCGTGATCACCTCGCGCCGGTGCGCGAGGAAGTACTCCAGCATCTGCTTCAGGTTCAGCAGGCGCGGCTGGCCGTCGACCAGCGCCACCATGTTGATGCCGAAGGTGTCCTGGAGCTGCGTGTTCTTGTACAGGTTGTTGAGGACGATCTCGGGGACTTCGCCGCGCTTGAGCTCGATCACCGCGCGCATGCCCGACTTGTCGGACTCGTCGCGGATGTCGGAGATGCCCTCGATCTTCTTCTCGTTGACCATTTCCGCCAGGCGCTCGAGCAGCACGCGCTTGTTCACCTGGTAGGGCAGCTCGTCGATGATGATCGCGCTGCGGTTGCCGCGGTCGATCTCCTCGAAGTGCGTCTTGGCGCGCATCACGACGCGCCCGCGGCCGGTGCGGTAGCCCTCGCGCACGCCGGACACGCCGTAGATGATGCCGGCGGTGGGGAAGTCGGGCGCGGGAACGAGTTCGATCAGCTCGTCGATGCTCGCCTGCGGATTGCGCAGCAGCAGCTGGCAGGCATCGATGATCTCGGCGAGGTTGTGCGGCGGGATGTTGGTGGCCATGCCCACCGCGATGCCGGCCGAACCGTTGACCAGCAGGTTGGGCAGCCGCGCCGGCAGGACCGTGGGCTCGAGCTCCTTGCCGTCGTAGTTGGGCTGGAAGTCGACGGTTTCCTTGTCGATGTCCCCGAGCAGCTCGCCGGCGACCTTCTCGAGCCGGCACTCGGTGTAGCGCATCGCCGCGGCGCTGTCGCCGTCGACCGAGCCGAAGTTCCCCTGCCCGTCGACCAGCGGATAGCGCAGGGAGAAGTCCTGCGCCATCCGCACCAGCGTGTCGTAGATGGCGCTGTCGCCGTGCGGGTGGAACTTTCCCATCACCTCGCCCACGACGCGGGCGCACTTCACGTAGGGGCGGTTCCAGGTGTTGCTGGACTCGTGCATCGCGTACAGCACCCTGCGATGCACCGGCTTGAGTCCGTCGCGTACGTCGGGCAGCGCTCGGCCCACGATCACGCTCATCGCGTAGTCGAGGTAGGAGCGCCGCATTTCCTCTTCGAGGCTGATCGGCAGGGTTTCTTTGGCGAACTGGTCCATGCTTGGGGAGCGGCGAGGCGGCAACGCCTGCATCGGGGACGGCCGGTGACCGGGCCACCGGCGCAAGGAGCTGACTGCTGGAGAGCGGCCGCGGCCAGGCCGCGGGGTCCGTCAAACCTTCGAATTTTAACATGGCGGCGCGGGCCGTCGGCCCGGCGGGCGGCCCGGCTGCGCCGGCCTGTGGTTGAATTCCGGCCATGCAGCTCATCTGCCCCGAATGGATCGCCCCCGTCGCCCCGGAGCCCCGGGTCCTCGCAGGACACGCCGTGCTCGTCGAGGGAGGCCGGATCGCCGGCCTCATGCCCGCCGACCAGGCCCGCGCCCTGCACCCTTCAGCGCCCTGCACCGAGCTGCCCGGGCACCTGCTCGTGCCCGGCCTGGTCAACCTGCACACCCATGCGCCGATGAGCCTGCTGCGCGGAGTGGGCGACGACCTGCCGCTGCAGGCCTGGCTGGAGCAGCGCATCTGGCCGCTGGAGGCCCGGCTGATGTCCCCGGAATTCGTCTACGACGGTGCGCTGCTGGCCTGCGCCGAGATGGCGCTGGGCGGGGTCACCTGCTTCAACGACATGTACTTCTTCCCGGAGCAGGTCGCCGCGGCGGCATCGCTGGTCGGCATGCGCGCGGCGCTGGGGATCATCGTCATCGAGTTCCCCTCGGCCTACGGCTCCGGCGCCGCGGACTACCTGCGCAAGGGGCTGGAGCTGCGCGACCGCCTGCGCGACGATCCGCTGTTCAGCTTCTGCCTGGCGCCGCATGCCCCCTACACGGTCTCCGACGAGAGCTTCACGCGGGTCGCCAGGCTCTCGGGCGAGACCGGGATGCCGGTGCACTGCCACCTTCACGAGACCGCCGCCGAGATCGCCGAGAGCGAAGCGCGCTTCGGGCGGCGTCCGCTGCGGCGCCTCGCCGACCTCGGGCTGCTCGGCCCCGAACTGATCGCGGTGCATGCGGTGCACATGGACGACAGCGACCTGGCACTGCTGGCCGCCCATGGGGCTTCCGTGGCGCACTGCCCGCATTCCAACCTGAAGCTCGCCAGCGGCATCGCCCGCACGGCGCGGATGCGCGAGCTCGGCATCAACGTGGGCATCGGCACCGACGGCGCGGCGAGCAACAACCGGCTCGACCTCCTGCAGGAGGGGCGCACCGCAGCGCTGCTTGCCAAGGGCGCCTCCAGGGACGCGACCGCCTGGCCCGCCCATGAAGTGCTGCACGCGATGACGCTGGGCGGGGCCCGGGCGCTCGGCCTGGCCGACCGGATCGGCTCGATCGAGGCCGGCAAGGCGGCCGACCTGGTCGCCGTCGACCTCTCGATGCTGCAGACGGCCCCGGTGTTCGACCCCGTTTCCCAGCTCGTCTACGCTGCCGGACGCGAGCAGGTGAGCGAGGTCTGGATCGCCGGACAGCCTGTTGTCCACAAGCGACAATTCGCCGAAAGCGAGGTCCGGAGCCGGGTTTCGGAGGTAGTTGGTCGTGTAAGGCTATGGCACAATCGGATCAGCGAGATTCTGCCGGTCGGCCCAGGTGCCGGCGTTTCATGATCCGGCGCAGGGTCGGCTTCGCAATCAAGAATCGTTCTACCGTGAGGAGAAACATGAACAAACCGGTCGCTTTGTCTTCCCTGGTCGCCGCGGCGCTGCTGGCAGCGTCGTCGGTGGCTTCCGCGCAGGTCGCCGATCCGAAGAACAGCGGGTATGTGATCAGCTCCGACACCCAGGCGGGTACCAACGTCGTCAAGAGCGGGTTCGGCCTGTGCTGGCGCACCGGCTTCTTCGCCCCGGCCCAGGCCATCAAGGGCTGCGACGACGACCTGCTGCCCAAGGCTGCCGCCGCTCCGGCGCCCGCCCGTCCGGCGCCCGCTCCCGCCCCGGCCCCGGCTGCTCCGAAGCCCGCTCCGGCGCCCACGAGCGAGAAGGTCACCTTCGCCGCCGACGCGTTCTTCGACTTCGACAAGGCAGTCCTGAAGCCCGAAGGCAAGGCCAAGCTGGATGACCTGACCGGCAAGCTGAAGGACATCACCCTCGAGGTGATCATCGCCGTCGGCCACACCGACAGCATCGGTACCGACCAGTACAACCAGCGCCTGTCGGTTCGCCGCGCCGAAGCCGTCAAGAGCTACCTGGTGAGCAAGGGCGTCGAAGCCAACCGTATCTACACGGAAGGCAAAGGCGAGAAGCAGCCGGTCGCCGACAACAAGACCCGTGATGGCCGCGCGAAGAACCGCCGCGTGGAAATCGAGGTGGTCGGCACCCGCGCGAAGAAGTAATTCCTCGCTGCGCTGCCGCGAAAGCCCCGCCCGTGCGAGGCTTTCGCATTTCGGAGGCCCCGCCCAGTGCGGGGCTTTCGCATTCCTGAGGCCAGGCTCCGCTGGACTAGAATGGGGCCTCCGTTCATTCCGCCCCTCCCCCGATGCCACACGCCGCCCGAGAAGCCGCAAGCTCCCGCAACGCCGACCCCGCGGAACTCGCCAAGTTCCAGGCGCTGGCCAGCCGCTGGTGGGATCCCGGCTCGGAGTTCCGCCCGCTGCACGAGATCAACCCGCTGCGCCTGGGCTGGATCGACGGCCTCGCCAGGCTCGCCGACAAGCGCGTGCTGGACGTGGGCTGCGGCGGCGGCATCCTGGCCGAATCGATGGCCCGGCTGGGCGCGCGGGTGACCGGAATCGACCTCGGCGAGAAGGCGCTCAAGGTCGCCGAGCTGCACGGGCTCGAGAGCGGCGTGCACGTCGACTACGAGCACGTCGCGGTCGAGGAGCTTGCCGCGCGCGAACCCGCCGGCTTCGACGTCGTCACCTGCATGGAGATGCTGGAACACGTGCCCGACCCGGACTCCGTCGTGCGCGCCTGCGCGCAGCTGGTGCGCCCGGGCGGCTGGGTGTTCTTCTCCACCATCAGCCGCAACCCGAAGGCCTTCCTGTTCGCGATCGTCGGCGCCGAGTACGTCCTGAATCTGCTGCCGCGCGGCACGCACGCCTTCGAGAAGTTCATCCGGCCCTCGGAGCTGCTCGGGTTCGCCCGCCGCCACGGCCTGGAACCCGCGGCGATGACCGGCATGACCTACAACCCGCTCACGAAGACCTACCGGCTCGTTTCCGACGACGTCAGCGTCAACTACCTGGTGGCGATGCGCCGTCCGGCCTGAGCAAGGGATGAACCGGATGTTCGGGTACCTGCCCGAGGCGGTGTTCTTCGACCTGGACGGAACGCTGGCCGACACCGCCGAGGACCTGGCCGCGCCGGTCAACGCGCTGCGCGCCGAGCGCGGGCTGCCGCCGCTGCCGCTGGACGCGCTGCGCCCCTACGCGTCGATGGGCGCGCGCGGACTGCTCGGCCAGGGCCTGGGCGTTGCGCCCGGCGACCCCGGCTTCGACGAACTGCGCGAGGACTTCCTGCGGCGCTACGAGGCAGCGATCTGCGTTCGCACCCGCCTCTTCGACGGCATGCCCGAAGTGATCGAGACGCTGGAGCGCAGGCGAATCGCCTGGGGCGTGGTGAGCAACAAGGTCGAGCGCTACGTCCGGCCCATCCTCGGGGCGCTGGGCGTGCTCGAGCGCTCGGCCACCGCGATTGGCGGCGACACCACTGCGCACGCCAAGCCGCATCCCGAGCCGCTGCTGCACGCCGCCCGCCTGGCGCGGGTCGCCCCGGGGCGCTCGGTCTACGTCGGCGACGACGAGCGCGACATCGAGGCCGGGCGCGCCGCCGGGATGATCACCGTCGCGGCGGCCTACGGATTCTGCGGCGCCGCCTCCCGCCCGGAGGATTGGGGCGCGGACTTCCTCATCGACTCGCCCGCCGCGCTGCTGGAACTGCTGCCGCGCTGAGCGCGGTCCGCGGCGCCATCCGGAGCCGCGTCGCCGGTGAGCAGCTCGACGAAGCGACGCTCGAAGCCGCGCAGGAAGGCGGACTCGCGCATCGCAAGCCTGGCCACGTTGACCGGCAGCAGGTCGCCGAGATCCACCCGCTCCAGCTCGCGATCTCGATCCGGATCGTAGGCGATCCCGGCGATGAGCCCGATGCCGAAGCCCAGTGCGACGTAGGTCTTGATGACGTCCGAGTCGATCGCCTCGAGAACGATGTCCGGGACGATGCGGCGCTGCGCGAAAGCCAGGTCGATGTTGCGCCGGCCTGCAAACTCCGCCGAATAGGTGATCAGCGGCCACTCGGCGAGCTGCGCCAGCTCGGCGATGCCCGAGGCCGCGAGCGGATGCCCGCGCGGCACCACCACGCAGTGGCGCCATCGATAGGCCGGGAAGGTCTGCAGCGATGGATTGCGGTCGAGCGCCTCGGTGGCCAGCCCGAACACCGCCTCGCCATGCGCCACCATGGTGCCGACCTGCTCCGGGTTGCCCTGGTGCAGGCGCAGCCGCACCCGCGGGTACTCCTGTCTGAAGCGTGCGAGCAGCGGCGGCAGCGCATAGCGCGCCTGCGTGTGGGTCGCCGCGATCGACAGCGTGCCCGCATCGCCGGACGCGTACTCGGCGCCGGCGCGGCGGATGTCGTCGGCCTGCGCGAGCACCCGTTCGGCAATCCCCAGGATGCGCACGCCCGCCTCGGTGAGCTGGGTGTACTTCTTTCCGTGCCGGACGAACAGCGCGACGCCGAGCTCGTCCTCGAGCTCGCGGATCTGCTTCGACAGCGCCGGCTGCGAGGTGTGGAGCGCCTCGGCGGCCGCCGTCAGGCTGAGACCGCGGCGCACCGTCTCGCGCAGGGACCGGAGTTGCTGGAAGTTCATGACGCGAGCTTCGGCGCCGCGCGCGCCCCCCTCAAGCAAATGCGCATGGCGCCTGTCGATATAACCGCCGGTCGCGTGCGAGTCCGGCGCGACGCAGCGCCGGACTCGCGCGTGATATGCCCTGAGGTTCTGAGCTTCGGACGAATCGCTCGTTCCCTTCGTCCCTGCCTGCCCGCACCATCCGCACTCCGCAAGAAGAGCGCCACGCGCCGCAGGCCAAGCACCCATGTACCTCTACGACCACATCGACCAGCGCCTCGTCGACGAGCGCGTGGCCCAGTTCCGGGACCAGGTCCGCAGGCGCCTGGCCGGCGAGCTCGACGAAGCGCGCTTCCTGCCGCTGCGCCTGCAGAACGGGCTCTACATGCAGAAGCACGCGCACATGCTTCGCATCGCCATCCCCTACGGCCTGCTCTCGACCGACCAGCTGCGGCGCCTGGCGCACATCGCGCGCACCTACGACCGCGACTACGCGCACTTCACCACGCGGCAGAACGTGCAGCTCAACTGGCCGGCGCTCGAGGACGTGCCGGAGATCCTCGCGCAACTCGCCGAGGTGCAGATGCACGCCATCCAGACCAGCGGCAACTGCATCCGCAACATCACCACCGACCAGTTCGCCGGCGTGGCGCCCGACGAGGTCGTCGACCCCTTCGTATGGGCGGAGCTGATGCGCCAGTGGTCCAGCTTCCACCCGGAGTTCGCCTTCCTGCCGCGCAAGTTCAAGATCGCGATCAGCGGCTCGCCGGCGGACCGCGCCGCGACCCTGCTGCACGACATCGGCGTCTACGCGCTGCGCGGCGCGGACGGCGGCATCGGCTTTCGCGTCATCGTCGGCGGCGGCCTGGGGCGCACCCCGATGGTCGGGCACGTGATCCGCGAGTTCCTGCCCTGGCAGCACCTGCTCACCTACCTCGAAGCGGTCCTGCGGGTCTACAACCGCCACGGCCGGCGCGACAACAAGTACAAGGCGCGCATCAAGATCCTGGTGAAGGACAGGACTCCCGCGGGCTTCCGCGACGAGGTCGAGGCCGAATGGGCGCAGCTCGCAGGCGGGCCGTCCACCGTGCCCGCCGAGGAGATCGAGCGCATCTCGGCGCGCTTCACCCGGCCCGCGCACCGCAGCCTGGAGGCCGACGAGCGGCCGCTCGCGGCGCTGGCTCCAGACGAGCCCGGCTTCGGCCGCTGGGCACAGCGCAACGTGCATCCGCACCGGGTGCCGGGCTACGCGGCGGTGACGCTCTCGCTCAAGCCGACCGGGAAGCCGCCAGGCGATGCGAGCGCCGACCAGATGGACGCGATCGCTGCGCTCGCCGACCGCTACAGCTTCGGCGAGCTGCGCGTGTCTCACGAGCAGAACCTGGTGTTCTCGGACGTCGAGCGCAGCGCGCTGCCCGCGCTGTGGCGTGAGCTGCGCGCCCTCGGACTGGCGACGCCGAACGTGGGCCTGCTCACCGACATCGTCAGCTGCCCCGGCGGCGACTTCTGCTCGCTGGCCAACGCAGTGTCGATCCCGGTCGCACAGGCGATCCAGCAGCGCTTCGACGACCTCGACTACCTGCACGACATCGGCGAGCTAGACCTGAACATCTCGGGCTGCATCAACGCCTGCGGCCACCATCACATCGGCCACATCGGCATCCTCGGCGTCGACAAGGCCGGGGAGGAGTGGTACCAGGTGACGATCGGCGGGCGGCAGGGTCCGCAGGCGGCGATCGGCCGGATCATCGGTCCGTCCTTCGCACGCGAAGAGGTCCCGGACGTCGTCGAGCGCCTGATCGGCGCCTACCTGGATGCGCGCGAGTCCGACGCGGAGCGCTTCGTCGACACGGTGGCCCGGATCGGCCTCGAGCCCTTCAAGGAGGCGGTCTATGCCCACGCTGATTGACCGCCAGGGCGTGCGCGCCGACGACTGGCGCCTGCACGAAGGAACTGCCGACGGGGCCTCCGCGGGCGCTGCGCCGGCCGGCGATGCGTCGCACGGCGACGCCCTGCTGGTGCCGCTGCAGTACTGGCTGTCGCAGCGCGATGCGCTGCGCGCGCGCGCGGCGCGCCTGGGCGTGCTGCTCGGGCCGGGCGACGACCCGGCTGCGATCGCGGGCGACCTGGACGCGCTGCAGCTGGTGGCGGTGGCCTTCCCCGCCTTCACCGACGGCCGCGGCTATTCGACCGCGCGCCTGCTGCGCGAGCGCCATGGCTGGCGCGGCGAGCTGCGCGCGGTCGGCGAGGTGCTGCGCGACCAGCTCTTCTACATGAGCCGCTGCGGCTTCGACAGCTTCGCCCTCGCGGATGGCGAGCCGGCCCAGGAGGCGCTGCGCCACTTCGAGACCTTCACCGAGCCCTACCAGGCGGCGGTCGACCGCGGCCCGCTGTTCGCAAGGCGCGCCGGCGCCGGCTGCAGCGGCGGCTCCGCCCCTGCGTCGACGCCACCGTCCGCCCTCGGCCACCCGGCCGACCCTGGCCCTCGAGGAGCAATCCGATGACCCTGGAACAGAGGATCGACGCCGCCGCCGCGCTGCTTCACGACGCGCTTGCCGCCTACCCCTCGGCGGCCTTCGCAAGCAGCTTCGGCGCCGAGGACATGGTGCTTCTCGACCTGATCGACCGGCTGGGCCTCGAGGTGGACGCGTTCACGCTGGACACCGGCAGGCTGCACGAGGAGACCTACGCGCTGATGGCCCGGGCGCGCGAGTGCTACCCGCGCACCCCCGTGCGGGTCCTGTTCCCGGACGCCGCCCGCATCGAGGCCTGGGTGGCGGCCAAGGGCATCAATGCCTTCCGCAACAGCGTCGAACTGCGCAAGGAGTGCTGCGGCATCCGCAAGCTCGAGCCGCTTGCGCGCGCGCTGCGCGGGCGCCAGCTCTGGATCACCGGGCTGCGCCGCGAGCAGTCGCCGACGCGCAGCGCGGTCGCCAGCCTGGAGCGCGACGAGGCCAACGGACTGATGAAGCTGAGCCCGCTGGCCGACTGGAGCGCCGCCGACGTCGCCGCCTACGTGGAAGCAAGGCAGGTGCCGGTGAACGCGCTGCACGCTCAGGGCTTCCCGAGCATCGGCTGCGCGCCCTGCACCCGCGCGGTCTCGCCCGGCGAGGACGAGCGCGCGGGGCGATGGTGGTGGGAGCAGCCGATGCAGCGCGAATGCGGGCTGCACGTCGGAGCGGACGGACGCCTGGCGCGCAGCGCCGGGACCAGGGAAACGGACTCTGCGTCGCCGGTCGCCGCAGCGTCGATCACGACGGAATGAAGATCATGGGTGCATCGGAACAGATCTACCTCGAGCCGGCGCAGCAATCGCCGGCCGGCTGGACCCACCTCGACGCACTCGAGGCGGAGTCGATCCACATCCTGCGCGAGATCGCGGCCGAATGCCGCAACGTCGCGCTGCTCTTTTCGGGCGGCAAGGACTCGGCCGTGGTGCTGCGCCTCGCGGAGAAGGCCTTCTTCCCCGAGCGCATCCCGTTCACGCTGCTGCACGTGGACACCGAGCACAACTTCCCCGAGGTGATCGAGTTCCGCGACCGCATCGCCCGCGAGCGCGGCCTGCGCCTGGTGGTGCGCTCGGTGGGCGACTCGATCCGCTCGGGGCGGGTGCGGCTGTCTCATCCGGACGAGCCGCGCAATCCGCACCAGTCGGTGACGCTGCTCGACGCGATCTCGGAGCTCGGCTTC
>JBKHVS010000088.1:0-12817 GCA_046569945.1 Gammaproteobacteria bacterium
CGAGGATCCCGGAACAGGCTCCACCAGGCGCGCAGGCCGGAGGCATGGACGGCAGCGGATGCCCCCGGGCCCTCTCCGGCGCCAGCGGCGCCCTCCCCCGCGGACGCACCGGACGCACCGGACGCACCGGACGCTTCCGGCGAGGCGGATGCGACCGCCGCCCCCTGCGCCCAGGCGGCCGGCAGCTCCGGCCGCGGCGGCACGTAGTCCGGGCCGACCGCCGCGCAGCCGGCCAGCAGCAGCATCAGTGCGGGAGCCAGCCCGCGCAGCCTGCGCCGTCTGCCGGACGCCGGGCTGTCAAGAAGGAAACGCAACCGCCGCGCGGTGCCCGGATGGGCGCGACGGGCAGCGGATTTGGGGGAGATCGGATACATCCCCCGAGTATCGCCGATCGTCGATGACGATTCGGGGAGCCCCGTGTAAAACCGCGGCGCAATCCGTAAGCGGAGGTAAGCGCCGCGGGGCCCTCAGGAACTCATTTGGCGGTGATCGGCTCGCCGAAGGGCACCCACTTCGTGCCGTCGAAACGCGCCATCTGCAGCATCGACAGCGGCCCGTGGTTGGTCGGGCTGGTGTTCATCGTCAGCCCGGGCAGCAGGCCGGGAACCCGGAGGTCCTTCAGGTTGCCGGCGATCTTCATCACGTTCTCGCGCGTCAGGTTGTCGCCCGCCTGCTTGAGCACGTGCGCCATCGCGTGCCCGGAAGCGAAGCACAGCAGGTTCAGCTGGTCGTTCACGTCCCCATCCGGGTAGTACTTCTTCATGAACTCCTTGTACGCGATCATCTCGGGATCCTTGTCCCACTGGCTGTCGCCCGGATCCTTCTGGAACTGCGTGGTCATCAGCCCGGTCGAGTGATGCAGGCCGGCGGGCCGCAGCACGGTCCCGACCGTGGCCGACACGTTCGTCACGTAGTGCACCGGCTTCCAGCCGATCTCGCCGATCTTCTTGATCGCCTGGGCGGCGCCCTTGGGGGCGGCGGCGTTGATGAAGACGTCGGCCCCCGAGGCGCGCAGCGAGAGGATCTGCGAATCGACGGTGGGATCGGTGACCTCGAACGAGGCTTCGGCGACGATCATGCTCTTCGCCTTGTCCCCGAGCCCGGCCTTCATCCCGATCAGGTAGTCCTTACCGAAGTCGTCGTTCTGGTAGAGGATCGCGATCTTCGCGTCCGGCTTGGTCGCCAGGATGTGCGCGGCGAACACCTTGCCCTCGGCCGGGTAGTTCGGCTGGAAGCCCGTGGTCCAGGGGAAGTTCTTCGGGTCGTTCCACTTGCCCGCCCCGGTCGAGACGAACAGGTGCGGCACCTTCTTCTGGTTCACGTACTTGTGGATCGCCGAGTTGGTGGGCGTGCCCAGCGTGCCGAACAGCGCCAGCACCTCCTCGCTCTCGACCAGCCGGCGCACCGCTTCGATGGTCTTGGGCGGACTGTAGCCGTCGTCCAGGCTGATCAGGTTGACCTTGCGCCCGTTGATGCCGCCCTGGTCGTTGATCATCTTGAAGAAGGCCACGTGGGTGCGGCCCAGCGTCCCGTAGGCCGAGGCCGGCCCGCTGTAGGGGATGGTCTGGCCGAGCTTGATCTCGGTGTCGGTGACGCCGGGGCCGTAGTTCTTCTGCGCCATGGCGGCGCCGGCGTGGATCAGGCTCGCCGTGGTGGCGAGCGCGAGCAGCAGCTTCCTCATCATCGTGTCTCCTTGTTCTGGTCTCGTCGACAGGAATGCAGGGTTTCGGATCTTCGGGGCGAGTCGATGCCGACTTCGTCATCCGACGATACGATCCTACAGGCCGAGGAGGCTCGTAAGGAGATGCTGCACGCTGGAAAGCGCCCCAACCCGGGGAAACCCCGGTGCGATCAGGGCGCCGATTCGTCCAGCGAGCCCGCCGCGGTGAGCAGGTGGCCGAGCCGGCTGGCCTTGGTGCGCAGGTAGCCGACGTTGTGGGGGTTGGGCTGGATCTGCAGCGGCATGCGCTCGGCGATCTCGATGCCGCGCTCTTCGAGCGCGCGGATCTTGCGGGGGTTGTTGGTCATCAGCCGCAGCCGGCTCACCCCGAGCAGTGCGAACATCTCGGCCGCCGCCTCGTAGGTGCGCAAGTCGGCCGCCAGGCCGAGCTGGTGGTTGGCCTCGACCGTGTCGGCTCCGGCATCCTGCAGCCGATAGGCGCGGATCTTGTTCAGCAGGCCGATGCCCCTGCCCTCCTGGCGCAGGTAGAGCAGCACGCCGCGCCCTTCGGCGGCGATCGCCGCCAGCGCGGCCTCGAGCTGGGCGCCGCAGTCGCAGCGCAGGCTGTAGAGCGCATCGCCGGTCAGGCACTCGGAGTGCATCCGCGCCAGCACCGGCTCACCGTCGGAGATATCGCCCAGGGTCAGCGCGACATGCTCCCGGCCGCTGGCGACCTCCTCGAATCCGTGCAGCTCGAACACCGCCCACGGAGTGGGGAGACGGCAGGAAGCCACCAGGCGGACCGCAGGCTGGCCTTCATCGGCAGGGGAAGTGTTGGTCGACATTTATGCAGGCGCGCCGCCGGCTCGGACAGGGTCCGCGCACGGCGTCGGGCGGGAGCGCTAAAACGACGATGATAGCGCGCGCGGCCTTCGCGGGCCGTCCAGCGCTTCCATTCCCTCCGGATCGGCACCCCGCCGGGCGCCGCCGAAGCGGCCGCCGGTCGCGGTCGGCGCCGCCCTGTGCGGCCCGGGCGCCGGCGCAGCGTCGACCCTCAGCGCCGGCGCAGCTTGCGCCGCAGCATCAGTGCGTACACGACCCCGTTGACCAGCAGCACGCCCGCGCCGAGCGCCAGCTGGATCTCGCGCGTCAGCCCCGGCGGGTACAGCAGCAACTGCAGCCAGTGACCGAGGAAGTCGCCGGCATAGCCCGCCTCGCCGGCCGCAGCGCGCAGCCGGTTCTCCAGCGGCGTGAGCGGGCAGATCCAGCCGCCGAACTCGATCGCCGCGCCCCAGGCAGCCGCCGGCAGGTGCAGCCAGGCCAGCCCGGGCCGGCGCAGCACCAGCAGCCCGCCGGCGATCACGAAGGCCACGAAGGCCGCATGCAGGCCGAGCACCAGGTCGGCCAGCAGCGCCGCCGCCTTGGCGCCCGCGAAGGAATCGAGCGCGCCCTCCACGGCCGATCAGCCCTTGGGCGTTCCCTCGGCCGGCAGCTTCGCGAGCAGGGCTTCCGGCCCCGCGAAGCTGCGGATGTGCACGTCCACCTGGCCGAAGGCGATTTCGATACCCTGCTCGCGGAAGACCTGGTCGATTCTCCGGTTGATCTCGTCGACCGCCGCCGCGCGATCGGCCAGTTCGCGCACGTGGACGCGCAGCTCGTGGTCCAGCGTGCTGGCGCCGAAGGACTGGAAGACCAGCATCGGGGCGGGGTCCGCGAGCACCCGCGGGTTCTCGCCTGCGATCTGCAGCAGCAGGCGGCGCACCAGCTCCAGGTCCGACCCGTAGGCGACGCCCAGCGTGATCGTGATCCGCGTGACCGTGTCGCTGAGCGTCCAGTTCACGATCTGGTCGGTCACGAAGGTCTTGTTCGGGACGATGATCTCCTTGTGGTCGAAGTCGGTGATCGTCGTCGCGCGGATCTGGATGCGGCTCACCGTGCCAGACAGGTTGCCGATCGTGACCACGTCGCCGATGCGCACCGGCCGCTCGAAGAGGATGATCAGCCCGGAGATGAAGTTGGCGAAGATCTCCTGCAGGCCGAAGCCCAGGCCCACCGACAGCGCCGCAACCAGCCACTGCAGCTTGTCCCAGCTGACGCCCAGGCTCGACAGCGTCGCCACCAGGCCGACGCCCGCGATCACGTAGGAGACCAGCGTGGTGATCGCGTAGGCGCTGCCCTGGGCGAGCCGCAGCCGCGAGAGCACCAGCACCTCGAGCAGGCCGGGCAGGTTGCGGGCGAGCACGAGCGTGCCGGCCACGATCGCCGCGGCCATCAGCAGGTCGCGCAGGCTGATCGGCATCAGCACCGCCTTGTCGCCGCTGCCGCTGCTGTACTCGTAGAGCGTCACGTTCTCGAGGTAGGAGAACAGCGAGATCAGGTCGGCCCAGACCAGCCACAGCACGAACGCCAGCGCGCCGAGCAGCGCCATTCGCACCAGCCGCAGCGACTGCTGGTTGACCTGGGCGATGTCGCGCATCGGCGCCTCGTCCGGCCGGTCCGCGTCCGGCTCCTCGCCCGCGGCCACCGCCGCCAGCCGGCGCCGCGTCTCGCGCTGCGCCGCCAGCCGTCGCGCGGCCACCGCCAGGCTGCGCACCGCGACCGCCTGCAGCAGCCGCCATGCGAACAGCACGTACAGCGTGTCGACCAGGCGGCCGGCCAGCTTGAGCGCGGTGAAGTAGTAGCCGGCGACGATCGCCGCGGCCAGCGCGAGCGGCATCAGCCCGAGCAGGATGTTGCCGAGCACCCGCCAGGGCGAGTTGCCCGCCTGCGGCTCGCCGACCAGCAGATGCCCGAGCAGCCAGGCCATCGCGCACAGGCAGGCGAGCACCACCAGGATGCCCGCCGCGTCCTCGGCAAGGGCCGCGGGCCGATGCTCGGCAAAGCTGGCCACCGCGGCCAGCACCGCCACCACCCAGCCAAGGGTGCGCATGCGCGGCCGCA
This sequence comes from Gammaproteobacteria bacterium, assembly GCA_046569945.1. Lineage (GTDB taxonomy): Bacteria > Pseudomonadota > Gammaproteobacteria > Burkholderiales > Burkholderiaceae_E > Quisquiliibacterium. Next base: position 4,601 of record JBKHVS010000088.1, read on the forward strand.
TCACCGCCAGGGCCGGCGGCGACCAGTGGAAATGAACTTCCGCGACGCCGCCCGGCGAGAGGATCCGGCAGGCGGTGGCGAACACCAGCCAGGCCGCCGCCGCCGCCAGCAGCGCCGCGCCCAGGTCGCCGTTGAAGCCGCGCCCGTCGGCCTGCAGCGCCAGCCCGGCGACCGCCAGCAGCGCCGGCCCCGTCGCAGCCTGCAGGAGGTTCAGCAGCAGCGCTGCCGGCGTGTGCCACTGGCTGTCGTCGCGGGCGAAGGCGACCTCGGCATGAAGCGACGCCAGGCGGCGCCCGACGGCCCCCCGGCGCAGCACGGCGACCGCGAGCACCGCCAGCGCCAGCAGCCCCGGCCAGGGCCGCTCAGCAAGCCCGTCCAGCAGCTCGCCGCCGACAGCGGCCCAGGGCACCGCAGCGACCTGACGCTGCAGCCGCGCGGGGAGCGCGGCGAGCCAGTCCAGGCCGAGCGGGCGGTTGCTCGGCACCCAGAACATCTGTTCGTCGAGCGTCGCGCGAAGCTTGTCCGCGGTGACCTGCAGCTGCCTCTGGTTCAGCTGCAGGGCATAGGACTCGTTCACCAGCGAACCGAGCTCGCGGTTGAGCCGCTCGAGCAGGGCCGCCCGGGTCTCGAGCAGCGCAAGCAGCTCCCTGCGCTGGACGTCCCCGACCGATCCCGCCTCCTCCTGCGACACCAGCCGCTCGGCATACGCGGCGGGATCGGCAAGCTGCTCGCGGTGCCGGTTGATCTCGAACTGGTAGAGGCGCAGGTCGGCGATCTGGTCGGCGAGCCTGGGGTCGATGTCCAGCCGCGGCAGCGCCTGCTTCTGCTCGTACAGGATGCGGGTCAGCAGCAGGCTGCCCTGCAGCACGCTGATCTGCTCTTCGAGCGTCTTCTCGGCCTGGCTGAGCATGTCCAGCTGCTGGCGCGCGTTCAGGTTGCGCTGGGTCAGGTCGTTGAGCCGGTCGGTGGCGCGCAGCAGGAACTCCGACAGCTGCCTGTTGATCGCCGTCTCGCGCGCCAGCAGGCCGCCCTTGCCGGGCGCGGTGAGGCCGCGGCGCAGGTCGTCGGAGAGCTCGGCAACGGCCTGCTCGGAGCTCTCGCGGCGCAGTTCGTTGATCGCGGCGCGCAGCGCCTGCAGCGCGCCTTCCTGCCGCGAGATCTGCTGCAGCAGCAGGTCCCGGCGCGCCTGTCCCAGCTGCTGGAGCTGGTCGTTGCCCGCAAGCTGCTGGCGGCGCAGCTCGACGCTGGCCTCCAGCGCCCGAGATTCGGCTGCGAGCTGTTCGCGGCGCTCGGGCGTAAGCGGCCTGCCTGACTCGCGCCCGCTGCGCAGCGCGTCGGCGATCTCCGCCATCCGCGCCACGCCCGCCTGGATCTCGGCCTGGGCACGGTCGGGCCGCGTCTGCGCGCCGATGATCAGGCTGTTGGCCTCGCTCAGCGCGCGCTGCAGCTCCTCGAGCCGCGCATTGCGCTCCTCGAAGGCCTTCTCCAGCGCCGGCAGCCCCTGGCCCGGCTCCACCGCCGGTACTGCCGAGGGCGTCGCCTCCAGCCGCTTGAGCTCGCTGCGGGCCTGGGCGATCTGCGCCGGCGCTCCCTCGATCGTCTTCCTGAGTTCCTGAAGCTGGCGCTCGGACTCCTCGGCCGCGGCCAGGTGTTCCAGCGCCTGTTCCAGCGTCTGCCTGGCCGCCGCCTGGTCGGCCTCGGGGAGCTTGCTTCCCGCCAGCGCCTCGAGCCGGCCCTTCAGCGTGCCGGCCGAGGGGGCCTCGGAGGGCGCGGCCGGCGCCTGCGCAAGCGCAAGCCCCTGCGCCAGGGTCCAGGCCAGGAGCAGGCGAAGCAGCAGCCTCATCGGCAGGCGCTCAAGAGACCCGCCGTCCCTGGGCGTCCACCACCTGCTCGCCGTCCTCCTTGGCGAAGGCGCCCTGCTGCGGCCGCGGCAGAAGGTCGAGCACGGTCTCGGAGGGCCGGCACAGGCGGGCGCCGAGCGGCGTGACCACGATCGGACGGTTGATCAGGATCGGGTGGGCGAGCATTGCGTCGATCAACCGGTCGTCGCCGAGCGACACGTCGCCGAGCCCGAGCTCGGCGTAGGGCGTTCCCTTCTCTCGCAGCAGCGCTCGCACCGGCTGGCCGGTGGCCGCGACCAGGGCGAGCAGCTCGTCCCGGCTCGGCGGCGCCTCGAGGTAGAGCACGATGCGCGGCTCGATGCCCGCATTGCGGATCATCGCCAGAACGTTTCTTGACGTGCCGCAGCGCGGATTGTGGTAGATCGTGACTTCGGACATGGGTCGTCCCTGGCCGCGGACGGCCGCAGGCTGGATGGCCGGCCTTGGCGGGCCGGCCGATCGGATGTCGGCGGAGAGTATCAAATGTCGCAAGCGCAGGACACGCGGAGGAGGAGGCGCTCGCGGGGCGCCCTGCTCGGCCGGGGCGTGCTGTACGCGCTGCTGGCGATCGGGCTGATGCTGCTGGGGCCGCTGGGAGTGCTCGCGCTGGGAGATCTCGACCTGGACACCCACTGGAGCGCCGCCAGCCGCGAGAGCAGCGGCCAGGCGCCGAAGCCCGAAACCACGCCCGAGGCGGTGCTCCAGGTCTACGGCGCGCGCACCTACAGCTGGCGCGGCGCCTTCGGCATCCACACCTGGATCGCCGCCAAGCGGGAGGGCGCGGCGGAATACTCGACCTGGCACGTGCTCGGCTGGAACCTGCGGCGCGGGCGCCCGGTGGTCAGCACGAGCCGGGGCGGCCCTGCCGACGCCTTCTGGTTCAACGCGCGCCCGGTGCTGCTCGCCAGCCGGAGCGGCCCGGGAGTCGAGGCGCTGATAGACCGCGTCGAGGAAGCGGTGGCAGCCTACCCCTGGCCCGACCGCTACCGGGCCTGGCCGGGGCCCAACAGCAACACCTTCACCGCCTTCGTCGCCCGCCGGATCCCGGAGCTGGGGCTGGACCTGCCGCCGACCGCGATCGGCAAGGACTGGCTGCCCGCAGGCAGCTTCCTCGAACGCACGCCCAGCGGCAGCGGCTGGCAGCTGTCGGTCTACGGCCTGCTGGGAATCGCAGCCGGCCGCGTAGAGGGTCTGGAGCTCAACCTGCTGGGCCTCAACGCCGGGCTTGACTTCGACGACCCGGCGCTGCGCCTTCCCGGCATCGGCAAGCTCGGACCCGGAGGCTGACCGCCACGCTGCTGTCATCGACGGCGCCTAGGCTGGGCACCGGACGCCACCTGCCCGCGGATCGCGGCAGGGGCATCCGGCCAACCACCGAGGCTGCCAGCGATGAACCTTCCTGCCCCCGCGAACGCGGATGCGGACGCCGATGCGGACGCAGCCCTCGAACTGATCGGCGCGCTGGAGACCCTTCGCGCGCGCATGCTCGCCCGCGAGGACGAGTGCTCGCCCGGACTCGGAGCGGTGGCGCCGGAGCGACGCGCCGACGCGCGCAACCTGGCGCACTACCTGGTGCTGCGCGAGCACGACCTGCGCGGACTTCAGGAGCGACTGTCGGCGATCGGCGCCTCCTCGCTCGGCCGCTCGGAGGCGCAGGTGCTGGCCAGCGTCGACCGGGTGCTCGCCCTGCTGCGGCTCGCCACGGGGGCCGCTCCTGCCGGTGGCCGGCTGGCCGCCGAGAACGCCTCGGGAAGCGGCAGCACCTCGCTGGCACGCAACGCGGCCGCGCTGCTGGGCCCGGCGCCTGCGCACCGGTCGGTGCGCATCATGGTCACCCTGCCCTCCGAGGCGGCGGGGGATCCGGCGCTCGTGCATGCGCTGGTGGAGGCCGGCATGGACATCGCCAGGATCAACTGCGCCCATGACGATGCCCGGAGCTGGCAGGCGATGGCCGACAACGTTCGCCGCGCCGCACTGTCGCTAGGCCGGCAGGTGCGCATCCTGACCGACCTCGCGGGCCCGAAGCTGCGCACCGGGCGCATCGCCCCTGGGCCGGCGGTGCTGAAGCTCAAGCCCTCGCGCGACGACTTCGGCCGCGTGCTCGCGCCCGCCCGGCTGGGGCTGCGGGCGCAGGGCTCCGGGCGGCGGATCGCAGGGGCGCAGGCCCACCTCGGAGTGGGCCCCGAGTGGCTGCGGGCGCTGGAAGCCGGCGAGCGGATCGAGCTCGTCGACGCCCGCGGCGCGCGCCGCAGCCTGCGCGTGGCCCGGCGCGACGACGACGGCGTGCTCGCCGAAACCGACCGCACCCTCTACCTGGTGCCGCAGACCGCACTGCTGCGCCGCGAGCGCTGCCGCGGGCCCCGCTCGACCCCGGTCTTCGACCTGCCCGGCCGTCCCGGCAGCGTCTTCCTGCGCCGCGGCGACCGGCTGAGGCTCGAGCGGCCCGCCATCGCGTCGCCCACCGGGCCCGCCTCCGCCGCGACCGCGCGTGGCACCGGCGCTTCGCCCGTCGCCGCGCCCGCGATCGCCTGCACGCTGCCGGAGGTCTTCACGCAGGTTCGCGCGGGCGAGCGCATCTGGTTCGACGACGGCCGCATCGGCGGCACGATCCGATGCGCGGACGACGACGGGATCGAGGTCGAGATCGATCGGGCCCGTCCCGAGGGCGAAACGCTGCGCGAAGACAAGGGAATCAACCTGCCGGACAGCAGCCTGGCACTGCCTGCGCTCACCGGCAAGGATCTCGAGGACCTCGCGGTCGTCGCCGGATTCGCCGACCTGGTCGGCCTGTCCTTCGTCCAGCGGGCCGAGGACGTCCATGCGCTGCGCTCGCGCCTCGACGCCGCCGGTGCGGCGCGGGCAGGGATCCTGCTGAAGATCGAGACCCGCCGGGCCTTCGAGCGGCTGCCCGAGCTGATGTTCGCGGCCATGGCAGGTCCCGCGTCCGGAGTGATGATCGCCCGCGGCGACCTTGCAGTGGAGTGCGGCTACGAGCGGCTGGCCGAGGTGCAGGAGGAAATCCTGTGGGCGGCCGAAGCGGCGCACATGCCGGTGGTCTGGGCCACCCAGGTGCTCGAGACGCTGGCGAAGACGGGCCGACCCTCCCGCGCCGAGATCACCGACGCCGCGATGGGCGAGCGCGCCGAGTGCGTGATGCTGAACAAGGGGCCGCACATCGTCGATGCGATCCGCACGCTGGACGACATCCTGCGCCGCATGCAGGGCCATCAGGCGAAGAAGCGGCCGCTGCTGCGGGCGCTGGGTGCGTGGCGCTGACCGGAGGCGGGAGACGGCACGCTTCTTGCTGCACCTTCCGGGTCTCCCCATGGCGCCACCTGCGCCCCAACCGGTGAAATCGACCCTCGACTTCCTGATCGCCGCGAAGCGCTGCGAGATCGCCGAGCTCGGGCGGCTCGCGATGACGAGCGCCCTGGTCGACGCGACCGCTGGCCTGGTGCACGAGCTGCAGCGCGAACGCGGGCTGTCCAATCTCTACCTCGGCTCCGGCGGCGACCGCGCCGGCGTGCCGCTGCGCGAGCAGCGCCAGGCAAGTGACCGCAGCGAGGCAGCGTTGCGCGCCTGCCTGGACCGCCTGGACACCGACCCGGCCAGGCCCGGAAACCGCGCGCGCCTCTTCGCGCGCGTCGCGCAGCTGCTGTGCGCGCTGGACGCCCTGCCCGCGCTCCGCGCCGGAATCGACCGGCTCGCGCCTTCGACGGACCGAGCCACCGCGGCCTACGTGCGGCTCGTCGCCGGTCTGCTGGCGGTGGTCTTCGAGGCCGCCGACAGCGCCGCAGACCCCGGGATCTCCCGGCAGCTGGTGGCCTTGTTCAACTTCATGCAAGGCAAGGAGTTCGCCGGACAGGAGCGCGCCGCCGGCGCGGCGATGCTTGCCGGCGGACGGGCGAGGACGGTGGCGCAGCAGCGGCTGCTGCACCTGATCGACGCCCAGGAGCGATGCCTCGCCGTGTTCTCCGACTTCGCAGGGCTCGGGCAACAGCAAGACTGGCAGGCCCAGCAGCTGCCGGCCGCCCTCGCCGGCCTGGAGCGCCTCCGTCGAATCCTGTGCACCGCTCCGGAGGACGGTCAGCTCGACTCCTCGCTCGGCCCGGAGTGGTTCGACGCATGCTCTCAGCGAATCGACCGGATGCGCCTGATCGAGGAAGGGCTCGCCCGGATGCTGCTCCAGTCCTGCCAGGACCGGAGCGCCTCGGCGCAGGCGGATCTCCGGGCTCTCGAGGCGGGCCGCCACACGGCCCGCGGCCCGGCCGACGCTGCCGGGGGCCAGGCCGACGACGGCTGCTGCGACGAGGCCTCTCCGCTCGACGACCCCGACGCACTGGACGCCGGTGTGTTCGGGCCGCAGCTCGTGCGCTCGATCCTCGATCTCGCGCACGAGCAGGCGCGGCGGCTGCGCACGCTCGGCGAAGAACTCGACACCGCCCGCAGCCGCCTCGAGGACCGCAAGCTGATCGAGCGCGCCAAGGGTCTGCTGATGGCCCACCGCCAGCTCACCGAGGAGGAGGCCCACCGGACCCTCAGGCGGATGGCGATGGAGCGCAATCGCCGGCTGGCGGACGTCGCGGAGACAGTGCTGGCCATGGCCGAGCTCCTCCCGGCGCGCCCGCGCTGAGTGCAGCGCGGCTGCTGCAACGCACAATGACAGTGCCTCCGGACGCACGATCGCGGGCCGCAACGCACCATCGTCGGGGACCCGCCGGGCCACGGGAGGCTGCATCGCCAGGGGTGGAGCGCCCGCAGGGGGAACGATCCTTCCCTCGGAGCAGGCCGGCTCGCAGCGCGCGAAAAGGAACCCTCCGAGACCCTGCTCGATGACCTGGCACAAAAGCTGCATGACATGAGGCGTGGCACCCGCCAACGGCGGCGGGTTCCGCGGGTCCTCAGGGACCGAACCGACAACGGCGTCGTTCGCCCGCCTGCCCTGCGCAGGCGTCGCGAAGGACGCCGTTTTTCGTTTCCAACTGCCACGGGAGTCGTCGATGAAAGAACCCTCAGCCATTGCAGACCGGTCGCGCCGTTCCCTGCTGCTCGGAGCCGCCGCAGCAGGCGGCGCCGCGCTCGCCGCCGGCTCGCTGCCCCGCACGGCCCGCGCCGCCGCGGGCAAGCCCGAAACCCGGACCGCGAAGCTAGGCTTCATCGCGCTGACCGATGCCGCCCCGCTGTTCGTCGCCGACGAGAAAGGCTTCTTCGCAAAGCACGGGATGACCGACGTGCAGGTGCTCAAGCAGTCGTCCTGGGGCACCACCCGCGACAACCTGGTGCTCGGCTCCGCGAAGAACGGCATCGACGGCGCCCACATCCTCACCCCGATGCCCTACCTGATCGGCAGCGGCGCGATGACCGCCAACAACGTCCAGGTGCCGATGTACATCCTGGCGCGCCTGAACCTTGCCGGACAGTGCATCTCGGTGGGCAACGAGTACCGCGACCTGAAGGTGGGAACCGACGCGAAGGCCTTCGGCAAGGCGCTCGCCGCGAAGGCGAAGTCCGGCAAGACGGTCAGCGCGGCGATGACCTTTCCCGGCGGCACCCACGACATGTGGATCCGCTACTGGCTGGCGGCCGGCGGCATCGACCCGGTGCGCGACATCTCCACCATCGTGGTGCCGCCCGCGCAGATGGTCGCCAACATGAAGGTCGGCAGCATGGACAGCTTCTGCGTCTGCGAGCCCTGGAACCGGCAGCTGATCAACCAGAAGATCGGCTACACCGCCAACACGACCGGCGAGCTCTGGCACAACCATCCCGAGAAGGCCTTCGCGATGCGCGCCGACTGGGTCGACGCCAACCCGATCGCCGCTCGCGCCCTGCTCAAGGCGGTGATGGAGGCGCAGATGTGGTGCGAGGACCGGAAGAACCGGGAAGAGGTCGCCCGGATCTGCGCCAAGCGCAGGTGGATCAACGCCCCGTTCGAGGACATCGTCGACCGGCTGCGCGGCGACTTCGACTACGGCACCGGCCGCGTGGTGGAGAACAGCCCCGCGCAGATGCGGTACTGGAAGGACCACGCGTCCTACCCGTTCCAGAGCCACGACCTGTGGTTCCTCACCGAGAACGTCCGCTGGGGATATCTGCCCCAGGGCTTCGACAGCAAGGGCTGGATCGCGAAGGTCAACCGCGAGGACCTGTGGCGCGAAGCCGCGCGCGAGCTCGGCGTGGCGGCCGGCGACATCCCTGCCTCGACCTCGCGAGGCGTGGAGAAGTTCTTCGACGGCAAGGTCTTCGACCCCGCCAGGCCGCAGGCCTACCTGGACAGCCTGTCGATCAAGCACCTGCGTGCCTGACCCGGCGCGGCCCAGAGCAACCCCACGGAGCC
>JBKHVS010000089.1:0-12797 GCA_046569945.1 Gammaproteobacteria bacterium
GCCCTCGGGGCGCCCAGCGTGCAGCTCGGCGATCCGCTCGCCGGAGGACTCCAGCGGCGGCATCCAGCGGATGGCGCCCAGCCCGGCGTAGTAGGCGAGCGACGCCTCGTTGTAGACGTTGAGATGAGTGCCGACGACGAAGGGCACCCGCCTGGCCGCCAGCGCCACGGCGCCGAGGTCGTTGGCCTCGACCGCGAAATCGCCCTGCTCCACCAGCTGGCGCAGCCGCCGCAGGTCGCCCTCTCCCTCGAGGAGTGCCTGGCTGGACAGCACCACTTCCTTGCCGGCCTGGCGCAGGTCCCGGGCAAGCCCGAGCCAGTCGCCAGGGCGCAGCTGGTGGCGCCGCTCGCATACCACCTCGCCCAGGTAGACGATCTCCGCGGGCGACTGCGCGATGCCGGCGTAGAAGTCGAGCACCTCCTGGCGCGCCCAGTAGTACAGCAACGGTCCGATCGAGATCTTCACCGGGATCACCTCCAAGGCTTGCTGTAGGCGCCCAGGGTCACCTGCTGGCCCTCGGACAGTTTCGCGAGTTCCGCCTGCCACTGCGGCCGCACCTGGTAGCGCGCATCCGAGCACGCGGCGTCGAGCGCGGCGCGCATCGAGCGCGTGACCTGGGCGACGTAGACCGGGCTGCGCTGGCGCCCCTCCACCTTGATCGCCGCGACCCCCATGCGCACCAGGTCCCCGAGGATGGGCAGCACGTTCAGGCTGGTGGGCTCTTCGAGCGCGTAGTCGGTTCGCCCCTGGACCTGGAAGCGCCCCTTGCACAGGGTCGGATAGCCTGCCTTCTCGTCCGGGGCATAGCGGTCGATCAGGATGCCGTTGAGCCTGGCCTCCATGCCGTCGGCAGTGTCCTGCCAGCGCACGTAAGGCGCCGGCGAGCACACGCCGTGGGTGTTCGGCGACTCGCCGGTGGCATGCGAGGACAGCCAGCACCGCCCCTCGTTCATCACGCACAACGAGCCGAAACCGAACACCTCGATCTCCACCTCGGTGCGCTCGATCAGGTGCTCCACCTGCGCGAGCGTCAGCACACGGGGCAGCACTGCCCGGCGCACGCCGAACTCCCGGCGGCAGAATTCGATCGCCTCGTGGTTGGTGGCCGAACCCTGCACCGACAGGTGCAGGCGCAGCTTGGGATGGCGCGCGCTGGCCCAGGCCAGCAGGCCGATGTCGGCGACGATCAGCGCGTCCACGCCGAGGTCGGCGGCCGCGTCGATCGCGGAATGCCACTCCTGCAGCCGGCCGGCCTGCGCATAGGTGTTGATCGCCACCAGCACCTCGGCGCCGCGCGCATGCGCGTACTTCAGGCCCTCGGTGAGCGCCTGCCGGTCGAAGTTCAGGCCGGCGAAGTTGCGGGCATTGGTCGAGTCGCGGAAACCGCAGTAGACGGCGTCGGCGCCGTTGTCGACGGCCGCCTTCAGCGCGGTGAGGCTGCCGGCGGGACAGACGAGGTCGGGTCTTCGAGGCGTGGGCATCGGTCGGGCTTGTCCGCTGGAGAGAAACAGCGAAGGCTAGCCCTGCGCCCGGCCCCGAACCTTGACCCCGGTGAAGGCCGCGCGTGTTCCGCGCGGCCGCCGCGCAGACGCATCGGCACGGGGCGCGAGGCGCGGCGGGCCCACGCGGCCGTTTGCTAGAATCCGACGGTTAAGCGCCGTGCGTCCGCACGTCCCGCTCCCCCTCGAACCCTCTTGATCCCGATCGGGCCCTGCATGAGCAAGCGCCGCCTATTCGTCACCACCGCCCTGCCCTACGCCAACGGCTCGTTCCACATCGGCCACATCATGGAGTACATCCAGGCCGACATCTGGGTGCGCTTCCAGCGGATGCGCGGCCACGAGGTGCATTTCGTCGGCGCGGACGATGCGCATGGCGCGCCGATCATGCTGAAGGCCGAGGCAGAGGGCATCACGCCGGAGGAGCTGGTGGGCCGGATCGCCGCCGAGCGGCCGCAGTACCTGAACGGCTTCCACATCTCGTTCGACAACTGGCACTCGACGCACTCCCCGGAGAACACGGAGCTGTCCCAGGACATCTACCGCAAGCTCAAGGCGAACGACCTGATCGCCGCCAGGACCATCGAGCAGTTCTTCGACCCGGTGAAGGGGATGTTCCTGCCGGACCGCTACATCAAGGGCGAGTGCCCCAAGTGCGGCGCGAAGGACCAGTACGGCGATTCCTGCGAGGTCTGCGGCGCGGTCTACGCGCCCACCGACCTTAAGAACCCTTTCTCGACGCTCTCCGGCGCCACGCCGGTGCTGCGCGAGTCCGAGCACTTCTTCTTCCGGCTCTCGGATCCGCGCTGCGTGGAATTCCTGCGCGGCTGGACCCAGGACGGCCGGCTGCAGCCCGAAGTCGCGAACAAGGCGCGCGAGTGGCTCGAAGGCGACCAGGGGCTGGGCGACTGGGACATCTCCCGCGAGGCGCCCTACTTCGGCATCCCGATCCCCGATGCGCCCGGCAAGTACTTCTACGTCTGGCTGGATGCGCCGATCGGCTATCTCGCCAGCCTGAAGAACCACTTCGACAAGGGCCAGGCCGCCGCGCAGACCGCGCAGACCTACGAAGAGTTCGTCAGCGACCCGGCCGTGGAGCAGTACCACTTCATCGGCAAGGACATCATCTACTTCCACACGCTGTTCTGGCCGGCAACGCTGCACTTCTCGGGCCGCAAGGCGCCCGACAATGTCTTCGTGCACGGCTTCATCACGGTCAGCGGCGAGAAGATGAGCAAGTCGCGCGGCACCGGCATCTCGCCGCTGCGCTACCTCGAGATCGGCATGAACCCGGAGTGGCTGCGCTACTACATCGCCGCCAAGCTGAACGCCCGTGTCGAGGACGTCGACTTCAATCCCGACGACTTCATGGCGCGCGTCAACAGCGACCTGGTCGGCAAGTACGTGAACATCGCCAGCCGGGCGTCGAGCTTCCTGTCGCGGCTGTTCGACGGCGCGCTGTGCGACGTGAGCGCACTGCCGGCGTGGCAATCGCTGGAGACGGCGCGGCACACGCAGGAGATCGCCGGCTGCCTCGAGGGGCGTGAGTACGGCAAGGCGCTGCGCCTGGCGATGGAGTACGCCGACCGGATCAACCAGCACTTCGACGCCGAGAAGCCCTGGGAGCTCGCCAAGGACCCCGCCGCGCACGCGCGGCTGCAGCAGGTCTGCTCCATCTGCATCGCCGGCTTCCAGGCGCTCACCGTCTGGCTCAAGCCCATCCTTCCGGCGCTCGCCGCCCGCGCCGAGGGCTTCCTCGGCACCGGCGCGCTGGCCTGGAGCGATGCGGGCACGCCGCCGGCGCGCATCGGCCGCTACGAACACCTGATGACGCGGATCGACCCGAAGCAGCTCGACGCGCTCTTCGAGCCGCCGGCGGCGGCGCAGCCGGCCGCCGCGCCGAGCCGCCACCCCGGCGGCGGCAAGGGCGCCGGCTCAGCCGCGGGCAAGGCCGAGGCGCCCGCGACGATCGCCATCGACGACTTCGCAAAGGTGGATCTCCGGGTTGCGCGCATCGTGGCTGCGGAGGCCGTGGAGGGGTCGACCAAGCTGCTCAGGCTGACGCTCGACTGCGGCGAGCCCGAGCCGCGGACGGTGTTCTCCGGAATCCGCTCGGCCTATTCCCCGGAACAGCTGGTCGGCCGCCTCACGGTGATGGTGGCCAACCTGGCGCCGCGCAAGATGAAATTCGGCGTCTCCGAGGGCATGGTGCTGGCCGCCTCCTGGGAAGACCCGGCGCGCGGCGACGGCCTCTACCTGCTCGATCCGCAGGCGGGCGCCGAACCGGGCATGAAGATCTCCTGAGGGTCAGCGCCCCACTTCGGAGCCGTCCTTGGCCGCAGTCACGCTGGTCGTGACCACGCGGCCGTCCGGATCGAAGTGCACGTTGAACATGTCGGGCCGGTTGTACTCGGAGCTGAAGCGCCAGCTCAGCACCTCCTCGCGCTTGAGCGGGAAGCGCTCGGTTTCGGTGGGCTTGCCGAGCATGCGGCGCACGTCGTCGCGGGCCATGCCCGGGCGCACCCGGTCGAAGTTCTCCTGCACCAGGACGTTCTTCATGCCGAGGTAGCGCCCTTCGGCGTCGATCTCGACCATGTAGGTCTCGGTGCCCTCGGGGCCGCGGACGAACTCGAGCACCTGGCTGCCGTCCTCCTCCTCCCAGATCATCTCGGGCTTGCCCATCATCCGCCGCACGTCGTCGACCGTGGAGACCCCGGGCTTGAGCTCCTTCTGGGCAAAGTAGTCGCAGGCGCCCAGCGAGGCGAGCGCCACCAGTCCACCGCACAGGCGCATCCGCCATCCCATGTCTTGTTCCTCCATCGCTTCTGCCTCCGAGGCCGGCGCCGCGGCCGGCGGGCCCGGCGATGCCTTAGAATGCGGCAGGAGCCGAAACCCATGTACGAATCAGACATTACCCGATTCCTGCGCGAGCTGAAGGGCGCGCGCCCCCAGCTCGAGGAAGAGCAGCGCAAGGGCCGCGCCATCTGGTGGGACCGCCCGCAGGATCCCGAGGCGCAGAAGCGCAACAAGGCGTCTCGCATCCCGCAGCAGCCCTACGTCTACCAGACCAGGAGCTGAGCTTGCATCCGCCGCGGGCCCAGCCGCCCGCCGCGGCGCAGGACCTCGAGCAGGGGACGGTCACGCTGCCGGAGGTCGAAGACCCGCAGCTCGACCTCAAGGTCTTCGCTCGCCTGTACGGCGAGCCCGTCCTCAAGCTGCCCCAGGATCTCTACATCCCGCCGGACGCCCTGGAGGTCTTCCTCGACAGCTTCGAGGGGCCGCTCGACCTGCTCCTGTACCTGATCCGCAAGCAGAACTTCAACATCCTCGACATCCCGATGGCGGACGTCACCCGCCAGTATCTCGCCTACGTCGAGCAGATCCGCGACCACAACCTGGAGCTCGCAGCCGACTACCTGCTGATGGCCGCGCTGCTGATCGACATCAAGTCGCGGATGCTGCTGCCGGTGCGCAAGGCCGACACCGGCGAGGAGGTCGACGATCCGCGCGCCGAACTTGCCAGGCGCCTGATCGAGTACGAGAGGATCAAGCTCGCGGCCCAGGGGCTGGACGAGCTGCCGGTGATCGGGCGCGACTTCCACGGCACGCAGGTCTTCGTCGACCACGAGGCCGTGGTGCGCTTCCCCTCGGTCAGCGTCGACGACCTGCGGGCCGCATGGGCGGACGTGCTTCGCCGGGCCAGGCTCACCCAGCACCACCGGATCAGCCGCGAGGAGCTCTCGGTTCGCGAATACATGACCGTGGTGCTGCGCACGCTTCAGCACCGGCGCTTCGCGGAATTCCAGGAACTCTTCGATCTCGCCGGCGGCGTCGCGGTGGCGGTGGTCACCTTCGTGGCGCTGCTCGAGCTGGCCCGCGAGTCCCTGGTCGAGATCACCCAGGCCGAATCCTTCGCGCCCATCTACGTCCGGCTGGCCTACCGGCCCAGCTGAGCACCCGGGCAGGAAGCCGTCGCGACCGCCGGGGCGCCGCCACACATCCGCCGATGCCGCTCACCGTCACCGAGAACGCCAGCCTCAGGCAGCTGAACACCTTCCGCGTGGACCAGCGCGCCGCCAGGCTGGTCGAAGCGACCGATCCGGGCGACCTGCCCGAGGCCGCCGCGATGCTCGCCGGCGCGCCCGAGCGCCTGGTGCTCGGCGGCGGCAGCAACCTGCTCTTCACCCGGGACTTCGCGGGCACGGTGCTGCTGCTGCGCACCCGCGGGCTGCGCGTGATCGGGCGCTCGGGCGGGTCGACGCTCGTCGAGGCCGAGGCCGGCGAATCCTGGGACGGACTGGTCGGCTGGACGATCGCGCAGGGCCTGGGCGGACTGGAGAACCTGTCGCTCATTCCCGGCAGCGTCGGCGCAAGCCCCATCCAGAACATCGGCGCCTACGGGGTCGAGATGCGCGAATGCTTCGACGGGCTCGACGCGCTCGACCTGGACGGCCAGCGCCAGCGCAGCTTCTCGGCGGCGGAATGCGCCTTCGGCTATCGCGACAGCTGCTTCAAGCACGGGGACGGCCGGCGCTGGCTGATCGCCCGCGTGCGCTTCCGCCTGCAGGACGAATGGAGCCCCAGGCTGGGCTACGGCGAGATCCGGGAGGAGCTGGAACGGCAGGGCATCGCGTCGGCCACGCCGGCTGCGGTGGCCGCGGCAGTCCGCGCGATCAGGCGCCGGAAGCTTCCCGACCCTGCGGTGCTCGGCAACGCGGGCAGCTTCTTCAAGAACCCGATCGCCGGCGAGCAGGCCCGCGAGCTGCTGGCGCGCCATCCGGGCCTGCCTTCCTGGCCTGCCGGGCAGGGGACGAAGCTGTCCGCCGCCTGGATGATCGACCGTTGCGGCTGGAAGGGCCGGCGCGAGGGCGACGCGGGAGTCCATGCCTCGCACGCGCTGGTGCTGGTCAACCATGGAAACGCCACCGGCGCGCAGCTGCTCGCGCTCGCCGCACGGATCCGCGAGTCGGTTGCGGAACGCTTCGGCGTCATGATCGAGCCGGAGCCCACGATCATCTGACACAGGGCGCGTCTATAATTTAGGGTTCGGCGCCCTGTAACGGCGCTCTGCGACACCAACCTTCGCCGGATTTCCCCATGGACGACGCACAACAAAACGAATCGAACACCCTGGTCGCCTGGATCGTGGGCTTTGCCGCGGCCATCGCGGTCGCAGTCGCCCTGATCTCCGCCTTCATGGCGGCCTTCTCCGGCGGCAGCGCCGCACCGGCGGCCGTCGTCGCCGGCGCCACGACCGGTGCCGCCGCGGAGCAGCCCCCGGTCGCGCTCGTCGAGGTCGACCAGCCGCCCCCGCTGGCCACCGGCGAGGGCGTGCCCGAACTGGTCAAGTTCCACTTCGAGACGGGCAGCGCCGCACTGCCGGCCGATGCTGCAGCCCAGGTGGGCGCCCTGGTCGCCTTCCTGAAGGATGCCCCGGAAGGCCGACTCGGCATCTCCGGCTTCCACGACAAGAGCGGCGACCCCGCCGCCAACCGCGAGCTCGCCAAGAACCGGGCGCTCGCCACCCGCACGATGCTGGTCGATGCCGGGGCTCCGGCCGACCGCCTGATCCTGGTGCGCCCCCAGGAAGTGGAAGGCGGCCCGGACGACCGCGAGGCCCGTCGCGTCGAGGTCTTCCCGAGCCGCTGAGCCCTCGCGGCGGGCCAGCCTCGGCGCGGCCCGCCCGGCGCCGCCGCAGCGCCTGCGGCGGCCGCACGGATTCAGGCAGATCGTCTGAAGATCCAGGTCGAGGCGTCCGAGGCCTCGGGCGCGAAACAATAGCCGTCCACGTCGAAGCGCTTGAGCCCTTCCGGGTCCTCGATCCTGCGCTCGATCGCGTAGCGCGCCATCGCTCCCCGGGCGCGCTTGGCCTGGAAGCTCACCACCTTCCACGCCGCACCCTTGCGCTCCTGGAACACAGGCTGCACCACCGGATACCCGAGCGCCTTCGGACGCACCGCCTTGAAGTACTCCTCGGAAGCCAGGTTCACCAGCACCGGCCAGCGCCCGCCCTCCAGCCCGGCCGCGAGCGCCTGCGCGATCCGATCGCCCCAGAAGGCGTACAGGTCGCGTCCCCGTTCGTTCTCGAGGCGGGTTCCCATCTCCAGCCGGTAGGGCTGCATCAGGTCGAGAGGGCGCAGCAGGCCGTAGAGCCCGGAAAGGATCCGGACGTGGTCCTGGGCCCAGGCCAGCGCATCTTCGTCCAGGGAAGCGGCATCGAGCCCGTCGTAGACGTCGCCGTTGAAGGCGAGCACCGCCTGCTTGGCGTTGGCGGGCGAGAACGGCGGCGCCCAGGAGGCGAAGCGGGCAGCGTTGAGCTCGGCGAGCGCGTCGCTGATCTTCATCAGGCTGGCGAGCCGCGCGCAGTCGAACCCGGCGAGGCGGTCGGCCAGGAGCCGTGAATCGGCGAGGAAATCCGGCTGCGTGTAGCGTTGCGTGACGGGCGGGGTGTCGAAGTCGAGGGTCTTGGCGGGAGAGAGGACGATCAGCATGGATTCAAGGGATGCGTGCGGAACGATGGGCAGGCCCGAGCCGGCCCGGCGAGCCAGCGCGATGATGGCATGAACGCCGCCGCAGCGGTGCTGGACACCAACGTGTGGCTCGACTGGCTGGTGTTCGCCGATCCGGCCATCGGGCCGGTGCGCGCGGCGGTGGCCTCCGGCCGCCTGCGCCTGCTCGGGCTGCCCCGCGGCAGGGACGAACTGGCCGACGTTCTCGGCCGCCAGTCGGTGCGCCTGCAGGCCGAGGCTGCGCGGCGCCGGCGCGGACTTGCCGGCGGCCCCGTGCCGCTGGCGGCGCTCGCCGAGTTCGACGCACTGGTGGCGATGCGGCCGGCGCCGCCCGCCTGCGGGCTGCTCTGCCACGATCCGGACGACCAGTGCTTCATCGACCTGGCGGTGGCGGAGGGCGCGCGCTGGCTGCTCACCAAGGACCGCGCGCTCCTGGCCCTCGCTCGGCAGGCAAGGCGCCGGTCCGGGCTGGAGATCGTGCCGCCCGGCGCCTTCCGGCAAGGGCCGGGCCTATAATCTGCGCCGATGCGCACCGACCCGCCCGCCCTCGAATCCCGGCTCCCGAAAGTCGGCACCACGATCTTCACAGTGATGTCCGCGCTCGCGGCCGAGCGCAACGCGGTGAACCTCGGCCAGGGCTTTCCGGACTTCGACTGCGACCCCAGGCTCATCGACGCGGTGGTATCGGCGATGCGCGCAGGGCTGAACCAGTATCCGCCGATGGCCGGCGCCGCTCCGCTGCGCGAGGCGATCGCCGCCAAGATCGGCAGGCTGTACGGCGCCGCCTACGACCCGGCCACCGAGATCACCGTGACCGCTGGCGCCACCCAGGCGATCTTCACCGCGGTGCTGGCGATCGTGCGCCCGGGCGACGAAGTGATCGTGCTGGAGCCGGTCTACGACAGCTACATCCCCAACATCGAGCTCGCCGGCGGAACGGCGGTCACGGTGCCCATGACGGCGGAGTTCAGGGTGGACTGGGACGCGGTGCGCGCGGCGGTGACGCCGCGCACGCGCGCCATCATGGTCAACTCGCCGCACAACCCCAGCGGCACCATCCTGCGCGACGCCGACATGCGCGCGCTCGAGTCCATCGCCGTCGATGCGGGCCTGTTCGTGATCTCCGACGAGGTCTACGAGCACATGGTGTTCGACGGCGAGCCCCACTGCTCGGCCAGCAGCTACCCGGCCCTCGCGGCACGCAGCTTCGTCGTGTCCTCGTTCGGCAAGACATTCCACGTCACCGGCTGGAAGGTGGCCCACTGCGCCGCGCCGGCGGCCCTGACCGCGGAGTTCCGCAAGGTCCACCAGTTCAACGTGTTCACGGTGAACACTCCCGTGCAGCACGGCCTCGCCGACTACCTTCGGGACCCGGCGCCCTACCTCGGGCTCGCCAGCTTCTACCAGCGCAAGCGCGACCTGTTCCGGCAGGGCCTGGCCGGCACGCGCTTCGGCCTGCTGCCCTGCGAGGGCACCTACTTCCAGGTGGTCGACTACTCCCGCATCTCCGCGCTCGGCGAGGCCGACTTCGCCCGCTGGCTGACCACCGAGATCGGCGTGGCCGCGATCCCCGTGTCGGCCTTCTCCGAGCGGCCGGTCGACCGCGGACTGGTGCGCTTCTGCTTCGCGAAGAAGGACGAGACCCTTCAGCTCGCGCTCTCGCGGCTGGCGCGGCTGAAGTCCGGCAGAGCCACGGAACCGGTTCGGCCGGACCAGCCGCCGCGCACCCGCGGCCCGTCGCGACCGCACCCCCGCAAGGAGTCCTCATGACCGAAAATCCACGCCGCCGCCTGATCGCGGCCGCCGGAGCGCTCGCTGCGCTGGGCGCCCTGCCCGCCTGCTCCGCCCTGCCCCCGATCGGCCTGCAGGCGCCCAGGCTCTCGTTCGCCGGGCTTTCGGTGCCGCGCGCGGGCCTGGACGAGATCGAGTTCCTGCTCACCGTGATCGCGGACAACCCGAACGAGGTGGACGTGCCACTGTCCAACCTGCGTTTCGACCTGGAACTGTTCGGGCTGCCCTTCGCCTCGGGCGCAGCCCGCGATCCGCGCCTGACGCTGCCGGGTCGCGGCACGCGCCAGGTGCCGATCGCCTTCACCGTGCCCACCTCCGGCCTGCTCGACCTGGTGTCGAAGGCGCGCAGCGAGGGCAGCGGCCGGCTGGAGTACCGCCTGAGGGGCTCGGCGAACTGGGGCAACTCCCCGTTCACGATCCCGTTCGAGAAGACCGGCGACCTCGAAGCGCTGCGCAAGCTTCGCGGCCTGATCAGGCTGCCGGGCGGCTGAAGACGGACCGGCACGTCGCCCGCCGCGGCGCAGTGGCCGCGCCCGCCCGATCGCTTCACTTTCCTTCGAGGCCAAGATGCCGAACCAACCCTCGCCCTCCGATCACCACGCGGACCGCTTCTTCAAGTCGATTCCGCACATGAACGACACCGGCATCCGCCGCGGTCCGCCGGAAGCCGGCGGGACCACCCTGGTGCTGCCGGCCCGCAAGGACTGGCTCGGGGATCCCGAGCGCGGCCTGCTGCATCCGGGACCGCTCACCGTCCTCGCCGATTCCGCCTGCGGCGCTGCCGTCGGCGCGGCGCTCGACCGTATCCAGCCCTACGCCACGCTCGACCTGCGCATGGATCTGCTGCGACCGGCAGGGCCTGACCGCGACGTGAGCTGCACCGCGGAGTGCTTCCGCCTGACGCAGAACATCGCGTTCACGCGCGCCACGCTCCGGCAGGCCGGCGACGACACCCCGATCGCCACCGCGCTGGCGACCTTCATGCGAGGAACCAGCAACAGGCGCTCGGCTGAAGGATCCGACGGGGGCACCGGCGCGCGCCGACCCGCCGTGCAGGACGCCAGCCCCGCCTGGCAGCCACCAGCCGACAGCGAGCCGATCGCGCTCGGCCGGCAGGTCCCCTACATCGACTACCTCGGGATGCGCTCGGCCCGCGCGAGCGACGGAAGCCGCCTGTACCGGCTTCCCTTCGCAGAAAAGCTGGTGGGCAACCCCGTGCTGCCCGCGCTGCACGGCGGCGTGATCGCCGCCTTCGCCGAAACCGCCGCGATCCTCGGCCTGATCGAAGCCCTGCCGGAGCCGCGGCTGCCTAAGGCCATCGACTTCTCGATCGACTACCTGCGCTCGGGGCGGCCGAGGGAGACCTTCGCGCGCTGCGAGATCGTCCGCGTGGGCAGCCGCGTCGCGCTGGTACAGGTCTGGTGCTGGCAGACCTCGCCGGCCGAGCCGATCGCCCTGACGCGCGGCCACTTCCTGCTCGGCGAGGCCGGCCAGCCGTGACCCGCCCGGGCGACACGCTGTTCTGGCTCGCGGCGGCCTCGTTCGCGAGCATGGCCTCGATGCGCATCTGCGACCCGATGCTGCCGGCGCTCGCCGGCGACTTCGGCGTGGCCGCGGCCAGCGCCTCCGGGGTGGTCACGCTCTATGCGATCGGCTACGGCGTCTCGCAACTCGCGCACGGCCCGCTCGGAGACCGGATCGGCAAGGCCCGCTACATCGCGGGGGCGGCGCTGGCTGCCGCCCTGGCCTCGCTGCTGTGCGCGCTCGCGCCGGGGCTCGCCGCCCTGGAACTGGCGCGGCTGCTCACCGGCGCGATCGCCGCCGCGATCATCCCGCTGTCGATGGCCTGGGTGGGCGACACCGTCGCGTACGGCCAGCGGCAGGCCTCGCTCGCGAAGTTCCTCAACGGCACGATCCTCGGCGCCATCCTGGGCCAGGCGATGGGCGGCCTGCTCGCGGACACCGTGGGCTGGCGCGCGGCCTTCGTGATCCTGGCGGCGATCTTCGCGGTCTCGGGCTGGCAGCTGCGCGCCGTGGTGCGGGCTGGAGACGCCCCACGCGCGGACGGCGCGCCGGGGCCGGATGCGGCGGCGCACGCGGCCGCGCCTGCGCCTGGCGCCCTCGCCCGCTACGGCATCGTCCTGCGCAGCGGCTGGGCCCGGGTGATCCTGGCGCTGGTC
This sequence comes from Gammaproteobacteria bacterium, assembly GCA_046569945.1. Lineage (GTDB taxonomy): Bacteria > Pseudomonadota > Gammaproteobacteria > Burkholderiales > Burkholderiaceae_E > Quisquiliibacterium. The sequence goes on from JBKHVS010000089.1 coordinate 11,980, forward strand.
GCGATCGAGGGGCTTCTCGCCTTCGGCGCACTGGCCTTCGTGCCCACCTCGCTGCACGAGCGCACCGGCATTCCGGTCTGGCTCGCCGGCGCCACCGTGGCGGCCTTCGGGATCGGCGGCCTGGCCTACACGGCGAATGCCGCGCGGCTGGTCGCCCGCCTCGGGGAATCGGGGCTTGCGCTCGGCGGCGGTGCGCTGATGGCGTCCGGCTTCGCGCTGCTGGCCGCCGCACCCCGCACCGGCGTCCTGGCCTGCATCCTGCTCGGGCTCGGCTACCACATGCTGCACAACACGCTGCAGACCCATGCGACGCAGATGGCCCCAACCGTGCGCGGCACCGGCGTGGCGCTGTTCGCGATGTGCCTGTTCCTCGGTCAGTCGGCCGGCGTCACCCTGGCCGCGGAGGTGGCGCTGGGCGCCGGCTTCGTCCCGGTGTTCGCAGCCGCCGGCGCCGGAGTGCTGGCGACCGGGGCGGCATTCGCGCTGCTGCTTCAGCGGCGGGCGGGCGCGAAGATGGAGTAGCTGCCGACGGCACGGGCGACCAGCGCGTCGCCCACCATCAGGTCGGACTCGAGGTGCGCCACCCGCTTGCCGCGGCTGACCACCCGCGTGTCGCAGACGATCCGCCCCTCGGAGACGGCGCGGTGGTAGGCGATGCGGATCTCGATGGTCGCGCACAGTTCCCCCTCGGCAAGCGAGGGGTACAGGGCCTTGCCCATGCCGGTGTCCGCCATCGAGAACAGCACCCCGCCGTGGACCACCCCGTGCGGGTTGAGATGGGCCGGCGCGACGTCGATGTAGCACTCGCTGCGGCCGGG
>JBKHVS010000090.1:0-12779 GCA_046569945.1 Gammaproteobacteria bacterium
GCGCATGACGAATCGATTGTATGTAGTGGCGACCCCGATCGGGAATCTGTCGGACCTAAGCCCGAGGGCCGCGGAGACGCTGCGGACGGTGGACGTGGTGGCGGCGGAAGACACGCGCGTCACGAGGGTGCTGCTGCGCCACGTCGGCTCGGCGGCCAGGACGATGGCCGCCCACGAGCACAACCAGCGCGCCGCGGCCGACTCGGTGCTGGAGCACCTGCGCGCCGGACGGACGGTGGCTCTGGTGAGCGACGCCGGTACGCCGGCGGTCAGCGACCCCGGCAACCTGATCGTCGCGGCCGCGCACGAGGCGGGCTTCGTCGTCGAGCCCGTCCCGGGACCCAGCGCAGTGATCGCGCTGCTCAGCGCCGCCGGCCTGTCGGAGGCGCCCTTCCTGTTCGAGGGCTTCCTCCCCGCCCGCCCGAAGAACCGCGACTCCCGGCTGGGCATCGCGGCGGGCGCAGCAGATGCGGCGGGGGCGCTGCTGGTGCTCTACGAGGCGCCGCACCGGATCGCGTCGACCCTGGCCGCGCTGGCCGCGCACTATGGCGAAACCCGGCTGCTGGCGATCGGGCGCGAGCTGACCAAGACCTTCGAGGAGATCTGGCGCGGGCCGGCCGCGCAGGCGCCCGAGTGGCTTGCCGCCCGGCCGGAGCGCCTCCGCGGTGAATTCGTCATCGCGATCGACCGGCGCACGCCCGCCGAGGCCGCCGAAGCCGAGGGCGGTGCGCATGCCATCGATGCTCACCGGCTGCTGGCGCGGCTGCTCCAGGACCTGCCGACCAGCCGTGCAGTGAAGCTGGCCCAGGAGCTCACCGGCCTGCCGCACCGCGAGCTGTACGCGAGGGCGCTGGCGCTGCGCGCCGAGGCTGCCGGAGCGGCAGAGCCTGCGGAACTCACCGGGGACGAATAGGCTCCGGCAGGGCGCGGCCGCGCGGGGCGGTCAGCGCGCCACCGGGAAGGGCCTGAAGCCGCCGGCCTGGCGGACGCGTTCTGCCGCGGCGAGGGCTTCGTCGCGGCCGGCCCAGGGTCCGGCGTCCACCTTGAAGAGCCCGCCGTCCGCGCGCACCTGCAGACGGTCAGCGAGCCAGCCGTGCTCGCGCGCAACGCGCTCGCGCAGCGCCCGGGCGCCGTCCAGCGAGGACAGCGCGCCGAACTGCAGGAAGAGGCCGGCCGCGCCGGCGGCGGCAGGTGATGCGGCGGGTGCCGCGGGAGCAGGGGCTGCTTCAGGCACCGGCGACATCCTGATCACGGGCGGCCCGTCGAGGGAGACGCCGCCGGCGAGCACCGCGCTGGCCACCGCGCCAGACGCCTCGCCGGCCCCGGCGTCCGCCGCGCCGACAGACGCCGCCCCGCCAGGCGCCGCCCCTACAGACACCACCCTGAGCGGCGCAGTCACGGCCGGCGCCGGTGCCGCCTGTGCGCGCGGCGCCGGATCCTGGGTCCGTGCGATCGAAGCGGGCGCCTCGCCGGCACCGATCAGTTCCACTTCCACCTCCGCGCTGCCCGCCTGGACGAAGCCCAGTTTCGCTGCCGCGGTCCAGGAGAGGTCGATCACCCGATCGTTGAGGAAGGGGCCGCGGTCGTTGACCCTCACCACCACGCTGCGTCCGTTGCCCAGGTGGGTGACGCGCACGTAGCTGGGCAGGGGCAGCGTCGGATGCGCCGCGGTCATGGCGTACATGTCGTAGACCTCGCCGCTGGAGGTCTGGCGCCCGTGATACTTGCGCCCGTACCAGGACGCGGCGCCTCGGCTTCGATACGGCTCGAGGCGGGTCATCGGCACGTAGCGCCGGCCGAAGACCTCGTACGGGCGGTTGGCCCGCGCAAGCAGCGGCTCGGCCCTGGGCACCGCGTCGGGGATCGCATCCAGGTCGGCTGGCGCGCCTGCGCCAGGGCCGTCGTCCTGGTAGTAGCCGCCGCCGCGCGCAGCAGGCGCCGGCGCCCCGCCCGGGCCGGGCGACGCGCATGCGCCGAGCAGCAGCGTCAGCCCGAGCAGGACGGCGCCCCGGGCGCGCATGCCCGTCACGTGGAAACTCCCTCGGCGGCGCGCGCCAGGTCGAGTTCGCGGCGGAAGGCTCGCAGGTATTCGATGCCGTCGATGGCGCGCGAGCCGTACCAGGAGGTCATCTCGCCGTCGATCAGGCACACCGGGCGTCCCGCCAGCCGAGGATCCGCGAGCAGCGCCCGCCGATGCTCTTCGGTGAACCGGTAGGGCTCGGTGGACAGCAGCACCGCGTCGAAGCGCTCGGCGCCGAAGGCATCGAGGTCGACCTGCGGATAGCGCGCAGTCGACTCTGGAGCCACCGCCTGCATCCCCGCCTCGGCGAGCATGCGCGCGATGTAGGTCGCAGGCCCCACGGTCATCCACGGATTGCGCCAGATCAGGTAGAGCACCCGCAGCGGCGCGTGCGCCTCGGCGCGCGCCGCGTCCAGCGCCGCCCGCAGCCGGGCCTCGAGCCCGCCCGCACGCGCCTCACAGCCGAAGATGCCGCCGAACAGACGGTAGAGCCCGATGTTGTCCTCGACATCGATCGGGTGGGTGACCACGACGCTGCCGACGTGCGGACGCAGCGCGTCCACCGCCGGCTTCTCGTTCTCGTCGACGTTGACCAGCAGGTGGGTCGGCGCGAGCGCACGCACGCGTTCCAGGTCGACGTCCTTGGTGCCGCCCACCTTGTGGATGCTGCGCACGGTGTCGCGCGGATGGATGCAGAAGCCGGTGCGCCCCACCAGGCTGCCTGCCAGGCCGAGCGCGCACGCGAGCTCGGTGAGGCTGGGCACCAGCGAGACGATGCGCGCGTCACCGCGGAAGGGCCGGTGCTCCTGGCCCGTCGCGTCGATCAGCCGCACGGTGTCGCCCATTGCCGCCGATGCAGGCGTCAGCGCGCGCCCTTGCGCTCGCGCTCGATGAGCTGCTCCAGCACGCGCAGCGCCTGCGCATTGCCGCCGGCCATCGAGGGCGAGGTGAACCACTTGCCGTTGACCCCGAAGGCCGGCACGCCGTCGAGCCCGTATGCCTCGGCGACCGCGGAAGCCTTGCGCATGCGCGTGCGCACTGCGAAGGACTGGTAGGTGTCGGTGAACTGCTTGCGGTCGACGCCGTGCTTCGCGAGCAGGTCGGCCATGGCCTCCGGGCGCGACAGCATGTTGCGTTCGACGTGGATCGCGTTGAACACCACGGGTCCGAGGCTGTCCGCCTTGCCCATGGATTCGAGGGTGTAGAAGAGCTGCTGGTGCGGCACCCACGAGGGGCCGAGGCCGACGTGGATCTTGCGGAAGGCGACGTCGGCAGGCAGCTTCGCGGCCCAGTCCTTGAGCAGCGGTTCGAGCGAGTTGCAGTGCGGGCAGCCGTACCAGAAGAACTCGAGCACCTCGATCCTGCCGGGCGCATCGGTGGGCTGAGGCGGGTTCACCGCCCGGAATTCGGCGGACTTCTGCTGGGCCAGCAGCGGCGATGCCGCGAACGCGACCGCGCCCCCTGCGATCGTCTTCAGGAAGCGCCGCGTGGCGAGGTCTTTGGGGTCAGTCATCCGTGGCTCCGATCATCGCTGGCGCACGACCGAGGCCTCGATTCCGTTCTCGGCAAGTCGTGCGCGCGCATTGTTCAAGTCGTCGAGTTGCGCGAACGGTCCTATCCGAACGCGGTACATCGGCTGTCCGTTGACCTCGGCGTCGAGCACGCGGCCCTCGAGTCCGAGCAGGGCCAGCTTCGCGCGCATGCCTTCGGCGTCCTCGCGGCCCCTGAAGGCGCCCGCCTGCAGCAGGTAGCCGCTCCCCGAAGTTGCGTCGGCGCCCGGCCGGGCGGCTTTCACCTCCGCAGGCGGCGCGGCGGCTGGGCGCGAGGCCACGATCGGGGCGGAACCGGCTTCGCTGGGCTCGGGCTCGGCGCCGCGCCCGAACAGGCGCTCGAGGATGCCGCCTCCCTCTTCGCGCGGCGCGGGGGCGCTGCGGGCTTCCTGCGGCGGAGGCGGCGGCAGGTTCTTCGAGTAGAGCGGCGCGTTGGGGTCCGGCGCATCGGCAGGGGTGCGGGGCTCGAGCACCTTGTCGGGCGCCCGGCCGGCCTTGTTCACGAAGGGCACCGGGGCCCGCGTGACGAACAGCGCGACGACCACCGCGATCGCGAGCCCGATGACCAGGCCGATCATGAAACCGAGCACGGTGCCGCCGCGCACCGCGGAACGCGGCCGCCGGCGGCGCTCCGCCCTGTCCGTCCGGCGCTGCGGGGTCCGGTCCCTTGCCGTGGAACGCGCCATCACATCCTCTCGGGAGCAGACACGCCGATCAGCGCCAGGCCGTTGCGCAGCACCTGCCGCGCGGCCAGCAGCAGCGCGAGCCGCGCGTTGCGCAGCGCCGCGTCCTCGACGAGGAAGCGCTCGGCGTTGTAGTAGCCATGGAAGTCCGCCGCGAGGTCCTTCAGGTAGAAGGCCACCGCATGCGGCGCGAGCTCGTCGCAGGCATCGGCCAGCAGTTCGGGATACTGCGCCAGCCGCGCGGCGAGCGCGAACTCGCGCGGCAGCGTCAGCGGCTCGAGCAGCGCGCCCGCGCCGTCGGGCGAAGCGGCCGCGTCGTCGAGCAGTGCGCCGATCTCGTGCTCGCCCGGACCGCCCTGCGCCTTCGACTGGGCCAGCACCGAGCAGATGCGGGCATGCGCGTACTGGATGTAGTAGACCGGATTCTCGTCGGTCTGGGCCAGCGCGAGGTCGACGTCGAAGACGAACTCGGTGTCCGCCTTGCGGGAGATCAGGAAGAAGCGGACCGCGTCGCGGCCGCGCCGGATCGCCTGCTCCGGGTCCGCACCGCCGCTCCACTCGATCAGGTCGCGCAGCGTCACGTAGGCGCCGGCTCGCTTGGAGATCTTCACCTCCTCGCCGCCCTTCATCACCGTGACCATCTTGTGCAGAACGTAGTCCGGGTAGCCCTCGGGGATGCCCGCGCCCAGCGCCTGCAGCCCGGCCCGCACCCGCGCGATGGTGCCGTGATGGTCCGAGCCCTGCACGTTGATCGCCTTGGCGAAGCCGCGCTCCCACTTGCCGACGTGATAGGCGACGTCAGGGACGAAGTAGGTGTACCCGCCCCCGGACTTGCGCATGACGCGGTCCTTGTCGTCGCCGTAGTCGGTGGTGCGCAGCCAGAGCGCGCCCTCGTGCTCGTAGGTGCGGCCGGCCGCGACCAGGGCGCCGACGACCGACTCCACGCGGCCGTCCGCGTACAGGGAGGACTCGAGGAAATAGTTGTCGAAGCGCACGCCGAAGGCCTGCAGGTCGCGGTCCTGCTCGTTGCGCAGGTAGGCGACCGCGAAGCGACGGATCGCGTCGAGGTCGTCGGCGTCGGCCGCGCCGGTGACCGGCTCGATCCGCTCCGCGGACACCGTCCTGCCGGCCATGTAGTCGGCGGCGATCTCGGCGATGTAGTCGCCGCGATAGCCGTCCGCCGGGAAGCGCTCGTCGCCGGGCTCGATGCCGCGCGCCCGCGCCTGCACCGACAGCGCCAGGTTCGCGATCTGGGCGCCGGCGTCGTTGTAGTAGAACTCGCGGGCCACCTGCCAGCCGTTGACCGTCAGCAGCGACGCAAGCGCGTCGCCGAGCGCGCCCTGGCGGCCGTGGCCCACGTGCAGGGGGCCGGTGGGATTGGCCGACACGAACTCCACCATGACCTGGCGGCCGCCGCCGCGCGCGTTGGCGCCGAAGGCCTCGCGCTCGCGGCACACCGCGGCCACCACCGAGAGCTTGGCCGGTGCGGTGAGCCGGATGTTGACGAACCCCGGGCCGGCGATCTCGAGGGCCTCGATCATCGGCACGCCGGCATCGACGCCGAGTTCGCCCGCGGGCGCCGACGCGGCAGCGTCGAAGGCGCGCACGCGCTCGACCAGCGCTTCGGCCACCTGGCGCGGATTCATCCGCAGCGGCTTGGCCAGCTGCAGCGCGAGGTTGCAGGCCAGGTCGCCGTGCGCCGCCTGCTTGGGGCGGTCGAGCTCGATGTCGGGGATGGCGAGGCCGAGATCGCCCAGGTCGCCCGCGCGGGCGTGGATCAGTGCGGCTGCCGCGTTGCGGAACCAGCCGGCGAGGAGTTGTTTTTGCTCGGGTAGCATGGACCGGGATTGTACGGACTTCCGCCGCCCGGCCGGCGCCCCGGGCCTGCGGCCGGGGGCTGCGGGCCAGGCGCCCCGGCCGCGCCCGGGGTCAGAACAGCACCGAGCTCAGGCGCCGCCGCCAGGCCGCGACCAGCTGCGGCTGCGCGGCCGCAAGGTCGAACACCTGCAGCATGGTCTTGCGGCCGATGTCCTCGCCGAACGCACGGTCGCGGCGGACGATCTCGATCAGCTGCTCCAGCGCCTGCTCCCAGGCCTTGTGCGCGATGCAGTGCTGGGCGAGCTCGAGACGGGCCTCGAGGTCCGCCGGATTGGCGGCGATGCGCGCTTCGAGCTCGGGCGCCGGCGGCAGCGCGTTCTCCTCGAGCAGCGCGTTGATGCGGGTCTCCAGCGCCTGCGCATGCGGGTCCTGGCGCGCCACCGGGGACAGCCCCTCGAGCTGGGCCTTCGCGGCGGCGGGATCCTCGTCGGCCAGCAGCTCCGCGTACATCAGCCGCGCGGCGTCGCTTGCAGGGTCCAGCGCCAGCGCCTTCTTCAGGTGCTCGACGGCCTTGGCGCGGTCGCCTGCCTGCATCGCCCGGTAGGCCTCGTCGATCTCGATGTCCGCGGGATTGGGCATCAGCCGGTCGATGAACTCGCGCAGCTGCCCTTCCGGCAGCGCGCCCTGGAACTGGTCCACCGGCTGCCCGTCGACCACCGCGAAGACGGTGGGGATGGAGCGGATGCGGAAGTGCTGGACGAGCTCCTGCTGCTCGTCGGTGTTGACCTTCACCAGCTTGAAGCGGCCGTTGTACTGCGCCTCGAGCTTCTCGAGCATGGGCCCGAGGGCCTTGCAGGGGCCGCACCAGGGCGCCCAGAAGTCGACCAGCACGGGGACCTGCGTCGACGCGTCGATGACGTCGGCCTGGAATCGTTCGATGGTTGTGTCGATCATTTCACTCAGTTCGGGGCGGTTCGCTTGAACGCAATGGTGCCATGATCTGCACGACCTCCGACTGACGCGCAGACCCGCGAGACCACTGGGGCGCTTCGGGTCGCTACGGCGGAGTTTGCGACGCGCTTCCTGCTGACGAAAATGCTTCGAAACCTTGGCCGGTCCAGCCCATGGCAAGGTAGGGAGTTCAACTTGCAGCGGCACCCTCTAGATTCGGCCGCGCCGGCCGGGCGAGCAGGACAATGCTGCGCCGGGCCAACCCTTACTGCGATGCGGACACGATCCCAGCGAGCCATTCATCGATACCGAGGATCCGGCCGGCGTCGATGTACTTGATGACATCCCGCATGGTCGACTCAGGTGCATTACCGTAAACCGCACGCAGGGCAGCCGGACAGATGTGAACAACCTTCGCGAACATCACGCTGTTCGATGCCGCGCTCTCGCAAGCTCGCTTCAGCCGCGCCGGATCGAACTCGTTTGTCAGCAACACGTAGTCGAACGGCCGGATGTCTGATTTCGCCATGACATAGCTTGCGAACTCGGCAGGAAATTGTTTCTCTCGGTCAGCACGGATGCTCCACTTGGCGGTCACGATCGTTCGGTGTCCGTCCGAGCACCTGATCATCGCCACATCGACTTTGTTCGGCTTATCGCCGAGGCGCGTGTTCGCGAAACCGGGAATCTCCGACAACAGGACGCGCGTTCGAACATCAAGGCGCCGCTCTTTGTCGTAGTCACGTATCACTGCGCCCAACACATCTTCAAAGCCCTCACCGACCAGATTCTTCCTCTTGTTTTCAACCGCGACGAGCTCCCGAATCCGTTGCGTCATCTGACGCCACTCCTGCTCAGACGGCTCAGCAGAAAGCCTATCGCCGAGAACGTCGCGGACGATGTCGACGATCGCCGGGTCTTCGCCTGGCTCCGGGAATTCCTTGTTAGCGTATGGCTCCCGCTGCTTCCGCGCCCGCCTCAACAAGTTCTGATACTGCTGCAACATGTATTGGGCGTAATCGTCTGCTGTATGACGGAACAGCCAGTCGATACCCTCCGCCAAGTCGCGAGGCCGTACTTCAAGTGAGTCCGCCAACCATTCATGGAAGCGAAGAGACCGCGGGTGCCACGGCTTTCCTGGCTGACACTTGTCACTCTCGTAGCAGTGCGCCAAACCAGTTGTCTTGTCGGTCCAGAGCAAGAGCCTGTATATGGCCAGCCACGGCGCATCCGCCGACTCGGAGAGGAACTGCTGAATAAGGCGCTGTCTATTTACCGCACCAAAGGGTGCGGTAATCCGCAAGGATCCTGGTGTTTCTCTGGGCATCGGTGCCTTATGCGGCCTTCAAGGGCACGTAGCCCCTTATGTCGAACACAGCTCGCCGCAGCGCATCGGCGCACGCTTTCGCGAGAAGAGGCGGCACGGCGTTGCCTACCTGCCGGTACTTCGAATGCGCCGCGCCTCCGTCGTGACGACCCAGGATCGCACCGCTTCGCGCGTCCGTGGTGAACACAAACCTGTCGGGAAACGAGTGCAGTCTCGCAAACTCCCGGACCGACAAGGACCTCAACTCACTGTAGTGATAGACCGAGTCAGCTTTCGTGTTCAACGTCCATGACCAGATTTCCGGGTGAAGCCTACGATATGCATAATAGTGCCGTCTCGAGAGAAGACCGGAACCATTCTCAGGCCCCCACTTGACGCCGCTAAGATTTCTTTGCGTCAAGCGCTCCGGGAGATCCCGATGATTGCCGCCCGGCGGAATGGCGTCGAGCCTGGTAATCGTATCCGGTCTCATTCTCGGAACCTGCAAGTTGTGAAGGAATGCGCCATTACCTTCCCGCATCAGCCGCTGATAAGCAGACGCCGGCTCCGAAAGAGATCCGTACTCGAGAGAATCTGCTCGATTCCCAACCGGAAGCGTAATCAGATCCGAAAGCGCCTGCTCTGCAGTAACAGCCGTCACGTTTTCAGGATCCCGGAGGGCAGCAAGCAAGCTTGGCGAAAGCAGATCATCTGCGGCGTTGATTTCGTAACGCCAACGTCCCCTATGCATCGACCTTGCGAGCGAGATCGCCGCTGTAATACCCGAGTGAGGCACAACAGGCGCCTCAATACCAAGACTTCTCCGCACTCCGATGAAAACGAGGCGCTTCCGAGTCTGCGGGGCGCCGACGTCTGCTGCATCGATCACCTGTGGCCGGACCGCATACTCACCGTCAAGCTCGAGATCGCGTGCGATCTGGTCGCGAAATCCCATTTGGTCGATACCAGTCACGTTCTCCATCACAAACGCCGACGGTTGAACCCGCCCCACGATGGCAACGAACTCCTTGTAGAGCGAGTTCCTGGGGTCATCGATCAACCGAGCGTGATTGCGTACCTGAGAGAACGCTTGGCAAGGCGGCCCTCCGACTACGACGTCAGCATTGCCACCAGCCTCCAGCAATGCAGCCTTGACCGATGGCGCTCGGAGGTCTCCGTGTACGACGGCAGCGCCGGGGAAATTCCGCTGAAAGGTTGCACAGGCATCCGGATCGATGTCGGACGCGGCGACAGAGGTATACCCGGCTTGCCGAAAGCCCTCAGCGATGCCACCAGCACCTGAGAAGAGGTCAACAACCGTTGGGGCGGGGACTGTATGCATGAACAGGATTAAAGCACGTTCTCGCTGCCTTGACTTCAGCCAAGCGGAGCATACCAACGCGGTCGAAACGAGGCCATCGAGTGCGGAGGGAAGCGCCCGTCTTGCTGGCAATTTGCCGCGGGTTTCTAGTGCCAGAAGGATAATCGACCGTCGACTAAGCGTCATAGGGCGCGCTCAGCCCAATGTACTCGGCGCACACGACATCCATCATCGGCCGCGGTCGAAGGCATCGCGACGGAGCCGTGCAAATGCTTGGTGCCGGACAACGGCAGTCGGAATTTGGCGTTACCACTCAACACTCGCAGCACGGGTTGCCGCGCGCGCATCAGGATACAAAGCACTATTTCCCTCCGTACGCCTTCGATGTCAGTCACCCATAACCCGCCCCTGATTGCCGCACTCCGTCCGGGAACGCCGCCTGATCCCGCGCGACCATTCTTCCGCCGACGGCCTACCGTGACGTCGTCGACCTCCGGTCGCCGCGGCCCCGCGCTAAGCGGGCTGCTCGCAGCTGGAGTAGTTGCGCTTGCCCTGCACCTTCCGGCCACCGCGCTGGAGGACGTGCCCTTCGTGCGCACGCCCACGCCGGTGGTCGATGCGATCCTCGAGCTGGCGGAGGTCGGGCCGGACGACCGCCTGGTCGACCTCGGCTCCGGCGACGGCCGCATCGTGATCGCCGCGGCCAGGCGCTTCGGCACGCACGGGCTGGGCGTGGAGATCGTGCCCCGCCTGGTGGAGCAGGCGCGCCGCGACGCCGCCGCGGCCGGAGTCGCCGACCGGGCCACCTTCCTCGCCCAGGACCTGTTCGACACCGATCTCGCCGGCGCCAGCGTGGTCACCCTGTACCTGCTGCCCGACGTGAACCTGGCGCTGCGCCCGCGGCTGCTGGATACCCTGGCGCCCGGGGCACGGGTGGTCTCCCACGACTGGGACATGGGCGACTGGCGCCCGGACCGCAGCCTGACCGTGGCGGCGCCCGGCAAGCCCGTGGGCCCGCTGCAGCAGAGCACGCTGCACCTGTGGGTGATTCCGGCGAAGATCGACGGCGACTGGCGCCTGGAGACGACCGACGGCGCCGGGCGGCCGCAGGCGATGCGCGTGAGCTTCCGCCAGCGCTTCCAGGACTTCTCGGTCGCCGTGCAGGCGGCGCCGGACCGGGCCGCCCCGCCCGTCGCGGCGCCGGCGCAGGTTCGCGGCGATGGCGCGACGACGGCCCAAGCTGCCGCTGTTTCCGCCGAGGTCGCCGGCAGCCTTGCCGGCCGCCGCATCGGGTTCCAGTTGCCGCTCGGCGCCCGCACGCTGCGCTTCGAGGGCATCGTGGAAGGGACCGTCATGACCGGCCAGCTGAACGACGGAGCCTCGGTCAGGCCGTGGTCGGCAGCCCGGGAGCCTGCCCGCTGACCGGCCGGGCGAACCGGCGACGGGCAGGGCCGCACCCGGCTGCGCGGGGCGCGGCGCCCGTGTAGCCTTGCGGAACCGCCCCGCACCGCAAGAAGGCCCGCCCATGCTCACGCCCGAACTGCCCTTCACCGGCATCGTCGATCTCGCTGCCGCCTACCGCCAGCGCAAGCTGTCGCCGGTCGAGGTCACCCGAGCGATGCTCGACCGCATCGGACGGCTCGATCCCGCGCTGCGCAGCTATCTCACCGTCACTCCCGAGCGCGCGCTGGAGCAGGCCGGCCGGGCCGAGGCGGAGATCTCGCGGGGGGACTGGCGCGGCCCGATGCACGGCGTGCCGATCGGCCTGAAGGATCTCTGCGGGACGCGCGGCGTGCGGACCACCTGGGGCACGCGGGTGCTGGCCGGGAACGTGCCGGCGGAGGACGCCACCGTCGTACGCAGGCTGTTCGAGGCCGGCGCGGTGATGCTGGGCAAGCTGCACATGACCGAAGGCGCCTACAGCCAGCACCATCCGGACTACCCGGCGCCGCTCAACCCGTGGAACGCTGCGCACTGGCCCGGGAACTCATCGAGCGGCTCCGGCGCCGCCACTGCAGCGGGCCTGTGCTTCGGCGCGATCGGCACCGACACCGGCGGCTCGATCCGGTTCCCGAGCGGCGCCAACGGCATCACCGGCCTGAAGCCGACCTGGGGACGCGTCAGCCGGCACGGCGTGCTGCCGCTGGCCGACAGCCTCGACCACGTCGGGCCGATGACGCGCTCGGCGCGGGACGCGGCCGCAATGCTGGGCGTGATGGCTGGCGCCGACCCGCTGGATCCGACCAGCCTGGACGCTCCGGTCCCCGACTACCTCGACGGCATCGACCACGGGATCGAAGGGCTTCGCATCGGCATCGACGCGTCCTACTGCCTCGACGCGAACGACGCACAGACCTCGGCGGTGCTCGAGGAGACGCGCCGCGTGCTCGAGACCCTGGGCGCGCGCACCGTCGCGGTTTCGATGCCGCCGTCCACCGCCGACATGTACCGCGGCTGGACCATGCTGTGCGCGGTGGAGGCCGCCGTCGCGCACCGCGCGACCTATCCGTCGCGCGCCAAGGACTACGGCCCCGCGCTTGCCGCGCTGCTGGAGCTGGGCCACCGCACGGACGCGCTCGAACTGATGGCGCTGCAGCACCGCCGGCTCGAGTTCTGCGGCGCGCTGAACAGGCTGTTCCGGGAGGTGGACCTGCTGCTGGTTCCGGTGCAGCCCTTCGCGAACCCCTCGCTGGAATGGCTCGCGGCCAACCGCCTGCGCCCCGGCGGCGTCGACGACCTGCTGCGCTTCACTGCGCCCTTCGACATGTCCGGCAGTCCCACGATCACGCTGCCCGGCGGGTTCACCCCCGAGGGCCTGCCGATCGGCTTCCAGCTGGCCGGCCGCCACCTGGACGAGGCGCTGCTGCTGCGCGCCGGCCATGCCTTCCAGCGCGTCACCGACTGGCACCTGCGTCGCCCGCCGGTCTGAGCGCCTCCAGGATCCGGATGCCCGCGGGGTCATCGCCGGGCTCACCCTCCGGCACACCCGAGGAGACCTCTACCGCGCCGCCCTCGAGGCCACCGCGCTGGGCGTGTGCCACAACGTCGAGACCATGCGCGCCGCCGGCGCCGATACCCGCCGCATCGTGGCGGTCGGCGGTGGCACGCAGGGGCGGCTGTGGCTGCAGAT
>JBKHVS010000091.1:0-12615 GCA_046569945.1 Gammaproteobacteria bacterium
TGCCGGGGCTGCACGCCGGGCAGGCGGGCTGGGCCTTCGCGGCTGCGGCCTTCCTCGGCGCGGGCATCCTGCGCTGGCCGCTGCTGGGCGTGATGGGCGCGCTCGGCAGCGCGTCGGTGGCGCTGGCCTGGCGGCGCCTTCCCCGTGCGCCGCTGCCGAAGCCGCCGGCGCCGGGAGCAGGGACGTGAGCGCAGGGATCGCGGAGTCCGCGGCCGCGTTCGCCGGCGCCGGCATCGGGCTGGCGGGGCTGGCGGAGCTGTTCGGCCGCTTCCTGATGCTCTCTCTGCTGTCGATCGGCGGCGCAATCACGGTCGCGCCAGAGATGCACCGGCTGGTCGTGGCCGAGCGGGGCTGGCTGGACGACGCCGACTTCACCGCATCGATCTCGCTGGCGCAGGCCGCGCCCGGCCCCAACATCCTGTTCGTCACGCTGATCGGCTGGCACGCCGCGGGCGCTGCGGGCGCGCTGGCCGCCACGCTCGGCATCCTGCTGCCGTCCAGCCTGCTGGTGCTGGCGGCATCCCGCTGGACCGAGCGTTACCGGGCGCACCGGGGCGTGCAGGCCTTCCGCGCCGGCATGGCGCCGATCACCCTCGGCCTGCTGCTGGCCACCGGCTGGATCCTCGCGGGGCCGACGCTGAGCGACCCCGTGCTGGCGCTCGTGACCGCGGCCGCCGCGATGCTGGTCTGGAAGACCCGGCTCAACCCGCTCTGGATGCTCGCCGCCGGGGCGCTCGCGGGAACCCTGCGCACGGGGTGAACGCTCCCGGGTCGAGAACCGGACTGAGCGCTTTCGCGCCCGCCCGGTTCGCGGCTGGCGCGGTGCGCCGCCGGGCGCCTCAGGCCGCGACCGGATTGCGCCGGGACAGCGCCGGGCCGAGCTCCTCGTGCGCGCGCAGCAACAGGGTTTCGGTCGTTGCCCATTCGATGCAGGGATCGGTCACCGACACCCCGTAGCGCAGCTGCGCGCGGTCCTCGGGAATCGGCTGGCTGCCCGCCTCGAGATTGGACTCCAGCATCAGGCCGACGATCGAGCGGTTGCCCTCGCGCACCTGGTGCACGCAGTCGGCGAACACCAGCGGCTGCACCGCGTGGTCCTTCATCGCGTTGGCATGCGAGCAGTCCACCACGATGTTCGGCGCGATGCCGGCTTTCGCGAGCGCCTGCTCGGCCATCCGCACGCTGACCGTGTCGTAGTTCGGCCGGCCGCCGCCGCCGCGCAGCACCAGGTGCCCCCATGGATTGCCGCGAGTGCGGATCACGCTGGTGCGGCCCTCGGCGTTCATTCCCAGGAAGCCGTGCGGCGAGCGCGCCGAGCGGATCGCGTTGATCGCCACCTCGAGCCCGCCGTCGGTGCCGTTCTTGAAACCCACCGGCGCCGACAGGCCGCTGGCCATCTCGCGGTGCGTCTGGCTCTCGGTGGTGCGCGCGCCGATCGCGTACCAGGAGATCAGGTCGGCCAGGTACTGGGGCCCGATCGGGTCCAGCGCCTCGGTGGCGGTGGGCAGGCCTAGCTCGGCCAGTTGCAGCAGCAGCTCGCGGGCGCGCGCCACGCCCTCGTCTATGCGGAAGGAATCGTCCATCCGCGGGTCGTTGACGAAGCCCTTCCAGCCCACCGATGTGCGCGGCTTCTCGAAGTACACGCGCATCACCAGCAGCATCGTTCCGGACACCCGGTCGGCCAGCGCGCGCAGGCGGCGCGCATAGTCGAGCGCCGCGTCGGGGTCGTGGATCGAGCAGGGTCCGACGACCACCACCAGCCGCGGGTCGCGCCGGCCGAGGACCTCGCGGATGGCGCTGCGTCCCGCCAGCACGGTGCGTGCCGCCGCGTCGGTCAGCGGCAGCTCCTCGTGCAGCTGCACCGGCGACGGCATGTCCGTCATCGACACCACGTTGACGTTGTCGAGCAGGGCCTCGAGGGGGCTTTCGGTCATGGATTCTCTCGGGATCAGCGCACCGCTGCGACCACCGCGGCCACCGCGGCCGTGAGCCGCTTCGCGTAGTCGATGTGCAGGAATTCGTTGGGACCGTGGGCATTGGACTGCGGGCCCAGCACGCCGGTGATAAGGAACTGCGCCTGCGGGAAGCGCTCGCCCAGCATGTTCATGAAGGGAATGGTGCCGCCCTCGCCGATCCAGCCGGCCTCGCGGCCGAAGGCGCCGCGCGATGCGTCGTCCAGCGCGCGCTGCAGCCAGGGCGCGGTCTCGGGCGCGTTCCAGCCGGTGGCGCCCCCTTCCGCCTCGAAGCGCACCCGAGCGCCGTAGGGCGGATCGGCCTCCAGCACCCGCTTCATCGCCTGCGTGGCGCGCTGGCCGTCCACCGTGGGCGGGATGCGCATGCTGAGCTTCAGCGAGGTCTTCGGGCGCAGCACGTTGCCGGCGGCGTCGATCGCCGGCAGCCCTGCCGCGCCGGTCACCGACAGCGCCGGGCGCCAGGTGCGGTTGAGGATTCCCTCGACCGGGTCGGTGGTGGTCGGCATCGCGTGGGCTGCGCCGGCATGCGCCGCAGGCTCGTGAGAACAGCCGACCCAGGGGAACTGCTTCCAGACCTGGTCGCCGAGGATGCCGCCGGCGGCGCGCGCCTGCACCAGGCGCTCGGCGGGGATCGCCGCGTGCAGCTCGGGCAGCAGCACCTCGCCGGTCTTCGGGTCGTCGATGCGGTTGAGCAGCTGGCGCGCGATGCGGAAGGACGAGGGCACGATGCCGCTCGCGGCGCCCGAGTGCACGCCCTCCGAGAGCACCTCCACGACCAGCTCGCCGCCGACCAGCCCGCGCAGCGAAGTGGTCACCCAGAGCTGGTCGTAGTTGCCGCAGCCGGAGTCCAGCCCTGCCACCAGCCGCACGTCGCCCAGCCGCGGCGCGAGCCGCTCCAGGTAGGCGGGCAGGTCGGGGCTGCCGCTCTCCTCGCAGGTCTCGATCAGCCCGACGCAGCGCGGCCGCGGCACCTGGCGGGCGTCCAGCGCCGCGATCACCGTGAGCGCCGCATAGACCGCATAGCCGTCGTCCGCGGCGCCGCGGCCGTAGAGCCGGCCTTCCTCGATCACCGGCGTCCACGGACCCATGCCCTCGCGCCAGCCGGTCATCTCCGGCTGCTTGTCCAGGTGGCCGTAGAAGAGCACCGAGCGCTGGTCGCCCAGGCCGCCGGTGGCCGGCACGTCGAAGAACAGGCAGGGCGTGCGGCCGGCGATCTCGAGGATCTCCAGCTTCAGCCCGGCGATGCCCTGCGCCGCGCCCCAGTCGCGCGCCGAGCGCACCACTGCGCCGAGGTGGCCGTGGGCGCGCCAGTTGGCGTCGAAGGCCGGCGACTTCGCCGGCACCCGCACGTAATCGACCAGCCGCGGGACGATCTCCTCGTCCCACTTGCGGTCGGTGAATGCCTTCAGCTCGGACAGGTCCATGCTCGCCTCGCGCGCTGCGTTCTGGAAAGCGGCGAGGTTAGCGCACTTCGGCACGGCTGCGCCGGAAGGGCAGCCGCGCCCAGCCCGGTCAGAACGCGATCTGCACCGAAGCCCGGAAGGTGCGCGGCTGCGCGGGCAGCAGGTAGGTGCCGCCCCAGTACTGGGTGGGCGCCTCGCGCCAGTAGCGGCGATCGAAGACGTTGTCCACGCCGACCCGCCAGGTCAGCGCACTGCCGTCGCCGGCGCGCTGGCGCCAGGCCAGCGCGGTGTCGTACTGCCAGAACGAAGGCAGCTCGATCGAGTTGTCCCGGGTCACCGGCTTGCTGGACGACCAGAACACGCGGTTGGTCCAGGTCATCCCCTGCACGCCCGGCACCTGCCAGCCTGCGAACAGGCTCGCAGTGACCGGCGCGACGTTGGGCGCGCCCTTGCCGAGCAGGCCTTCGTCCAGGCTGCGCGTGAGGTCCGAGTCGATCAGCGTGGCCTGCGCCTGCAGGAAGAGCGCCGGCGTCGGCCGCCCCGACCAGCCCAGCTCCAGCCCGCGATGCCTCAGCTCGCGCCCGCCGGCCACGCGCTCGAGAAGGCCGCTCGCCAGCTCGACGTCGTCCGCATAGGGCTTCTCGATCTGGAACAGCGTGGCGCTGAAGAGCCCTGCGCCCCGCACCGCCTGCTTGAAGCCCAGCTCCACCTGCTTGCTGCGCAGCGCCGGCAGGGTCTCGCCGTAGTTGGCGTAGAGCGTCGGCCGGTTGGGCACCACCTCGCTCTCCACGCCGCTGCCGGCCGACAGGTAGGCGAAGCCGCCCTGCCAGGGCTGCCAGCCCAGCGCGGCCCAGGGCGTGGTGAAGCTCTGCCCGTAACTGACCGCCCGGCTGCCGTCGGTGCGCTCGCTGGAGCGCTCCAGCCGCGAATGGCGCACGCCCAGCCACAGCGACCAGCCCTGCCCGAAGCGCATAGCGTCGTAGACGTAGAACTCGCGCGTGGTCGCGTCGCGCAGCGTGTTCAGGTCGGTCTTGGCGCCGTCCTCGGGCAGCACCACCGGGGAGAACACGTTGCCGATGCCCACCCAGTTGTAGGCCTGCATCGGCTCGAAGCGCTCCTCGTAGCGGGTGCGCGTGAAGCCGAAGGTGAGGTCGTGGCGCACCGGGCCGGTCGAGAAGGCGCCTCGCACGAAAGCGTCCGCGGTGCGCGTGGTGCGGCGCTCGTCCTCGCTGCGGAAGTCGTAGACGTCGAAGTCGTAGTTGCCGCAGAAGCCGGGGTACAGGTACTCGGGGCCGCTGCTGCAGCCGTCCGGGAAGGCCAGGCGGTCGTCGGTGCGGATCCGCTGCGCGCCGAAGCGCAGCCCGTACTGCCAGTTCGCCGACAGCGCCTGCTGGAAGCGGATCGAGCCCGTGGTGGCGCGGCTCTCGAAGGGCTGCGACCAGGGCTGCGCGTTGAGGTTGATGCGCGGGTCCACCGGCGGCGGCAGGGTCTCGGCGACCCCGTCGCCGTCGGTGTCGAGCAGCCCGAAGGCCGGCACGCTGCGCTGGCGCACCTTGTGGTGCTCGAACTCGGCCTCGAGCAGCGCGTTGTTGGGCAGGCGCAGGTCGAAGAAGCCGCTGACGAAGCGGCGGTCGCCCGGCGCGTTGCGCGCATGCGGGCGGCGCTCCTCGCCGGAGAAATTGATCCGGTAGCCGAAGCGCTTGTCCTCGCCGAGCCGGCCGCCGAAGTCGCCATGGACCATCGCGGTGCCGCGCTCGGACACGCCCAGGAAGACCTCGCGCAGCGGCTCGGCGGTCGGCCGCTTGAGCACGTAGTTGACCAGGCCGCCGGGCGCGCTCACGCCGCCCTGCAGCCCCGAAACGCCCTTGAGCACCTCGATCGAGGCCTTGTTCTCCAGCGGCACCGGCGCGTGGTTGGACACCTGCAGCCCGTCGCGGCGGAAGTTCAGCGCGTTGTCGAGCTGGAAGCCGCGCAGCTGGATCCCCTCGATGTAGCCCACCGTGTTGTAGAAGTCGCCGGCGGAGGTCTCCGAGCGCATCGCCGCGGACAGGCTGCCCGCCCCCAGGTCGCGCAGGGTCTCGGCGCGGATGATCGAGATCGATTGCGGGGTCTCGGCCAGCGGCGCATCGCCGATTCCGCCGACCGAGGCGCGCTCGGTGGCCGGTTCCGAGCCGTGCGCCTCGACGCGCACCTCGGGAAGCGAGGCAACCGGTGCCGGCTGCGCTGCGGCCGGCGTCGACTGCGCGGCGGCAGGAACGGCCATCGAGAGCAGCGCCGCACAGACCGCGGGCGCGAGGAGATCGCCGCGCGCTGCTGCGGCGGCGGGGGCAAACGGCATACGGGCCATCGTCTCTTCCTTAGAAGCGATGGCAGGTCGGCGTGGGACGGAGGGGGCGCGGACCGGCGACTGGCCCGGGCATCGGAACCGACGAAAGCGGACCTACCCTGTCTTCGACGCTTCCCTGCGCAAGTCTTAACTCGATCAGGTTCCAAGGGTCTTTCTCACCCGTCCGGCATGCCGGACTGCGGCGCTCTCGCGAGCGCCGCAGATTTCTGCGGGACCCCTAGCGTGAACAGCGATTATAGGCCAGCGCGCACCGCCCTGAGCGCCGCATCGAGCCGGGCCATCTCGTCGCCGGCCACCGTGACGTGCGCGATGCCGTGCTCGCGCAGCGTCGCCACCAGCAGGCGCTGGAACTCCGCGCGCGCCGCCGGACCGTCGCGCTGGATGCCATCGGGCGCCCAGGGAAGGTCGGTGTCGGCGAGCAGCGTCAGCGCATGCCGGCGCTGGTGCTCGATGCCCGCCCCGAGCAGCGAGCGGTCGCCGAACAGCATCACGCTGTAGAGCGCGGTGACCAGCGGGGTGGAATCGCAGATCACCCACGGAACGCCCTCGCGCGCGGCGCGCGCACGGGCGGAGGCCTCGCGCTCCATCTGCTCGCGCATCAGCGCCGCCTGCTCGTCGGGTCGCGGCGTGCGGCCCTCCCGGTCGCAGAACTCGCGCAGCGCCTCGGGCAGCCAGATTCCGGGCAGCTCGGCCGACAGCGCCTGCGCCAGGGTCGTCTTGCCGGTGCACTCGGCGCCGATCAGCGCGATGGTGCCCGGCGCGCCGCGCCGCGCCGCTGTGCCGCCCGGCGCAGCGAAGGCGCGCCGGCCCGCTTCCCGCGCGGTCACGCCAGCCCCTTGGCCGGGGCCAGCCGATGCCAGCGCAGCCAGCCCAGCACCGCGAGCACGACGAAGACCGCGTAGAGGATCGCCGTCAGCCAGAGCCCCTTGAAGGCGAACAGCCCCACGGAGGCCAGGTTGACCAGCACCCACACCGGCCAGTTCTCGAGCAGCTTGCGCCCGAGGAGCACCTGGCCGATCACGCTGCCCACGGTGGGGAAGGCGTCCAGCCAGGGCACGTCGGTGTCGGTGAAGCGGCCCAGCAGCAGCGCCAGCAGCGGCCAGCCGATCGCCCAGGCGGCAAGAGTGATCCAGCGCCCGCGGGCATCCAGCCGCGCGATGCGAAGGCCCGCCCCGCCGGGCGGCTGCGCCTGCGCCTGCGCCTGCGCCTTCGCCGATGCGGCCCCGTCGCCCGCCTGCGCAAGGGCCGGAGCTGCCGCGCCGCGCCGCCGTCCATGCAGCCACTGCCACCATCCCCAGACCGCGACCGCGACGAAGAAGAGCTGCAGGCCGGACTCGCCGTAGAGCCGGCTGTCGAGGAAGAGCCAGCCGTAGAGAAGGCTGCTGAGGATGGTCAGCCCCCACCCCCAGTGGATCTCCAGCATGCTGAGGACGACGCAGCCGAGGGCCAGTGCAAAGGCGGCGATTTCGAGCCAGGTGACGGGCGCGCCCCAGAGGACGAAGGCGGGTTCGAGCATCGGCGGAGTCTACAATCGATCGGAAAATCGACGACCGGAGCGAGACGAAATGAAGGCAGTGTTCTACGAGCGCAAGGGGCCGGCGCGCGAAGTCCTCCAGCTGGGCGAACGGCCGGTGCCCCGGCCCGCCGCCGGCGAGGTGCGCGTACGGGTGTACGTCTCCGCGGTCAACCCGTCGGACACCAAGCAGCGCGGCGGCCACCGCGGCAACGTCACGATGCCCTTCCCTGCCGTGATCCCCCACCAGGACGGCGCCGGCGTGATCGACGCCGTGGGCGAAGGCGTGGACCCGGCGCGCGTCGGCCAGCGGGTCTGGGTATACGAAGCCACGCTGGGGCGGCCCTTCGGCACCTGCGCCGAGTTCACCACCGTGCCGGCGCACAAGGCGGTGCCCCTGCCGGACAGGGCCGACTTCGAGGCCGGGGCCTGCATGGGCATCCCCGCGATGACCGCGCACCGCTGCGTGATGGCCGACGGCCCCGTGGCCGGGCAGACCGTGCTGGTGCATGGCGGCGCCGGCGCGGTCGGCTTCTACGCAGTGCAGATCGCGAAGATCGCGGGCGCCATGGTGATCGCCACCGTCAGCCGCGAGGAGCAGGCCCGGCGCGCCCGCGAGGCCGGCGCCGACCACGTGCTCAACTACCGCGAGGACGACCTCGTGCGGCGCGTGCGCGAGATCACCGGCACCGACTGGGGCGTGGACCGCGCGGTGGACGTCGCCTTCGGCGCCAATCTCGCCACGAACATGGAACTGCTGCGGCCGGGCGCGACCATCGCCACCTACGCGTCCGACGCGGTGCCCGATCCGCAGATCCCCTTCTGGCCGATGCTGGCGCGCGACCTCACGGTGCGCTTCGTGCTGGTCTACGCGATGCCGCGCGCCGCGCACGACGAGGCTGCAGCCTTCATCACCGAAGCGCTAGCGGCCGGCCGCTTCGTCCACCAGGTGCAGGGGCGCTACCCGATGGAGCGCTGCGACGAGGCCCACGAGGCCACCGAGAGCATGCGCAACGTGGGCAAGGTGCTGGTCAGCATCGCTCAGTAGAACGCAGGAACCGTCCGATGAGCGCCCAGCCCGCTGCCCCGTCCTCGATCGCCGTCGAGCCTGCCCCCGCCGACCGGCCGCACTGGCGCTCCTGGCCGCGCCACGTGCCGCGCGCCATCCCGCTGCCCGCGACATCGCTCTGGCACAACCTGGAGGTCTCCGCGCGCCGCTACCCCGACAAGGCCGCGCTGGACTTCCTCGGCCAGAAGGTGAGCTATGCGCGGCTGCGCGAGCAGGCAGAGGCGCTCGCCGGCTGGCTCCAGCACCGGGCGGGCGTCAGGCGCGGCGACCGTGTGGTGCTGATGATGCAGAACTCGCCGCAGTTCGTGATCGCCTTCTACGCGATCATGCGCGCCGATGCAGTCGTCGTTCCCGTGAACCCGATGAGCCGCGCCGACGAGTTGGGCCACTACATCGCCGACCCCGAGGCCAGGGTGGCAATCTGCGCCACCGACGTCGCCGGCCAGCTTGCCGCGGGCAACGCGCAGCTGCCGCCCGAGGAGCGGCTGCGCGCGATTCTGGTCACGCGCTACTCCGACTGCCTGCCGCCCGACATCGACCCGGTGCACCGGCCGCCACAGCCCTGGCTGGAGTGGCTGTACGCGGCGCCGCCGCTGCCCGAGGGCGGCCATGCCTGGAAGGACGCGCTGGCCGAGGGGCTCGAGCCCGCGCCGCACCTGGGCAGCGCCGAAGACCTGGCCGCCATCTGCTACACCTCGGGCACCACCGGCCGCTCCAAGGGCTGCATGCACACCCACCGCAGCATCGGCCACAATACGATCGCCGGTACGGTCTGGACGAACGGCAGCGCCGCCGACGTGAGCCTGGGCGTCGTGCCGATGTTCCACATCACCGGCATGCAGTACGCGGTGCACGGCCCGATCTGGTCGGGCGCCACCAACGTGCTGATGCCGCGCTGGGACCGCGACCTGGCCGGCCGCCTGATCTCGCATCACCGGGTGAACACCTGGACCAACATCCCGACGATGATCATCGACCTGCTCGGCAGCCCGCGGCTCGACGATTTCGATCTCTCCAGCCTGGTCTACATCGGCGGCGGCGGCGCGGCGATGCCGCAGGCAGTGGCAGAGCGCCTGGAGCAGCAATTCGGCCTGCGCTACGCGGAAGGCTACGGCCTCACCGAAACCGCCGCGCCCTCGCACGCCAACCCGCCGAGCGCCCCGAAACGCCAGTGCCTGGGCATGCCCTTCATCGGCACCGACTCGCGCATCGTCGACCCCGACACGCTGAAGGAACTCGGGCCCGGCCAGACCGGCGAGATCGTCATCCACGGCCCCCAGGTCTTCAAGGGCTACTGGCGCCGCCCGGCGGACACCGAAGCGGTGTTCTTCGAGCTCGACGGCAAGCGCTTCTTCCGCACCGGCGACCTGGGGCACATGGACGAGGACGGCTACTTCTTCATCACCGACCGCCTCAAGCGGATGATCAACGCCAGCGGCTTCAAGGTCTGGCCTGCAGAGGTGGAGACCATGCTGTTCAGGCACCCCGCGGTGCTGGAGGCCTGCATCATCGGAACCCGCGACGCCTATCGCGGCGAGTCGGTGAAGGCCGTGGTGGTGCTGCGCAGCGAGGCCCGCGCCGGCACGCGCGAGGAAGACATCATCGCCTGGGCCCGCGAGCACATGGCCGCCTACAAGGTGCCGCGCGAGGTGGAGTTCGTCGACGCGCTGCCCAAGTCAGGCTCGGGCAAGGTGATGTGGCGGATGCTTCAGGAGCAGGAAGCGCAGCGGCGGGACGGGGAGTGATCCTGCCGTCGCCGCTTCGGTGAGACGCAGCCGGCCGTGGAGAGCCGGGTTACGACCGATCGACCGTTCGCGCGGAAACAAGCGCGGTCAACGCCCCTTCGAGGGGCGGCAAGGATTGGCGAACTGTCCGCCAGACAATCGACATATCGGTCCGGAAGTAGCCGTGGGCCATCCGGTTCCGCATGCCCCTCATGACCTGCCACGGAATCTGCCGATGCTCGGCAACGAAGGACGGATGCTCGGTAGCCATCCTCGTCGCGGCCTCACCCAGAACCATCAGGTTGTAGATCACCGCCTGCTGGGTCTTCCGGTCCACCAGAAACTCGCCTTCGGATGCCGCGCCGACATACTCGATGGCTGTCCTAACCGCATCAAGCATGTGCGAAAGGTAGTCATCCAGACGGGGCGCATCGGGCCCGTTCCACATGCGCGCGCTCAGACTGGTTCCGCTTCCGCCAAGACGCGTTCACGGAAATGGTCGGGCAGATCCCCCGGTGTGAGCACATCGACAGGGACGCCCAGGCACGCCTCGAGTTCCACCTGAAGCGCCCCAAGGTCGAACAAGGTGGTGTCCGCCAGAGTATCCACCAGCAAGTCGAGATCACTGTCTGCTGAATCGCGCCGGCCCAGCACTGAACCGAACACGCGAGGATTGCGCGCACGATGACTCTCAACCACCAGACGAATGAGTTGACGGTGCGAGTCCAGGATCGTCGAGGGAGTGCTCATGTCGCGAGGGTTTCCGAACTTCGGCCTCTTGTCAACAGCCTGACCTCGAGGCTCGTCGGAAGCCTCCCGTAACACCCCCTTCATCACGCCGCCGCACACTGGCTCTTTCGGCGAGCGAGCGCGATGAAGACCATCGACCTGATCTACGTGAATGCCGGCGGCGGCCACCGCGCGAGCGCGATCGCACTGAAAGCGGCGATCCGGCAGCAAGGCCGGCCGTGGCGCGTTCGCCTGGTCGACCTGTTCGAGGTGCTCGACCCCGACAATACCTTCGGCCGGCTCACCGGCATGCGTCCCGAGGACTTCTACAACAGGCGCCTGGCCCGCGGCTGGACCGCCGGAATGGCGCAGGAACTGAAGCTGCTGCAGGGCGCGATCCGGCTCGCGCACGCCCCGATCACGCGGCGCCTGAAACAGCACTGGCTCGAGACCGAGCCGGACCTGGTCGTCTCGCTGGTGCCCAACTTCAACCGCGCGCTGTGCGAAAGCCTTGCTTCGACGCTGCCCGGCGTGCCCTTCGTGACGGCGCTAACCGACTTGGCGGACCATCCGCCGAACTTCTGGATCGAACGCGGCCAGGAGCAGCACTTCGTCTGCGGCTCGGCGCGTGCGGTCGAGCAGGCGCTGGAGATGGGCCATCCGCCGACCCGGGTGCATACCACCTCCGGGATGATCCTGCGGCCCGAGTTCTACGCGCCCGCGCCCGCCGACCGCCAGGCCGAGCGGCGCATGCTGGGGCTCGATCCCGATCGGCCCACCGGTCTGGTCCTCTTCGGCGGCCACGGCTCGAAGGCGATGCTCCACGTCGCCCGGCAACTTCCGGACACCCAGCTGATCCTCGTCTGCGGTCACAACAGGGCGCTCGCCGCGAAGCTGCAGGCGATGCCGGCCAGGGCCCCGCGTCTGGTGCTGGGCTTCACTTCCGAGATCCCCCACTACATGGACCTGGCCGACTTCTTCGTGGGCAAGCCGGGCCCGGGCAGCATCAGCGAGGCAGTGCAGCGCGGCCTGCCGGTGGTGATCGTGGCCAACGCCTGGACCATGCCCCGGGAGCGCTACAACGCGCAGTGGGTGCGCGAGCACGGAGTCGGCATCGTCCACGACAGCTACCGCACGATCGGCCGCGCGGTGCAGGAGATTGCGGCCCGCATCGACGAGTTCCGAGCGAACGTGTCGCGGGTCGGGAACCGGGCGGTGTTCGAGCTGCCGGGGGTGCTGGAGGCAATCATGCTCGAGGCGGAGCGCGGCGCCCTTGTCGAACGGCATTCCAGCGCCGCCCTCCTCAGGCGGCCTTGGTTCCAGACCGCAGCCTCGACCGAGGGTGCGGGCCGGATGCAGGCGCGGTCCGGTTAGCGCAGCTTCGTGCGCGCCAGGCGCCTGGCGTTCGCCGTGGCCTCGCGATGCACCGGGTCGATGCCTTCGTGCAGGACGCCCAGCGCGGCCCTGTGCAGCTGCGCCGCCGTGTGCGCGAACGGGCTGGCCCATGCCAGCGGCGACCAGAGGGCGCGCAGGAAACCGGCCGCCAGGTCCTGGTTGGCTCGAGCGGCCTGCAGCGCCATCGCATTCCAGGATTCGGCGAAAGCCGAGATTTTCTCAGTCCCCATGCGCTGGAATTCCCTGAGGTCGCGCTCCGAGAGAACCGGGCCGGCTGCAGCCATGCGCGCCATGCGATGGGCCACCACCTGCGGCGCGGCGAACGCGAGCTCGGCGGATTTGACGGCGAGCGAGCTGGCAGTGCGACTGCGGCGTGAGGCCATTCAGGGGTGTCCGGTGGAGGAAACGGGCAGGGCCCGGCATGATACGGCGTTGCGCGCAAGCGTGCGCCGACTTGAAAAC
>JBKHVS010000092.1:0-12485 GCA_046569945.1 Gammaproteobacteria bacterium
ACTCCTTCTTGCCTTCGTTGAGCTTGTCGTAGAGTTCCTGCGCCCGGCCGCCGATCGCCGTGATCAGCCCCGCCTGGCCGGGCCGGACCACCTTCGCCCAAGCTTCGCGCTGCTCGTCGGTCAGGTCATGGACGAAGCCGCCTTTCTTGCGGAACTCCTCCATCTTGGGCTTTTCGGTGTCGGCCACCTGCTTGCGCGACCAGGCGACATCCGGAATCGCCTTCTCGATGCGCTCCTTGAGCGCCGCGGACTGCTTGTCGTGCAGCGCCTTGTTCATGATCCACACCGACGGATGATGGTAGTGGCGCGTCATCACGTAGTGCGGAGCGCTCTGCGCGGCCGGCGTGGTCACGTAGTAGAGGAAGGGGAGGTCGCCCGCGCGCACCAGCCCGCTCTGCAGGCCCGGGAAGAACTCCGACAGCGGCATCTGCACGCCGTTGGCGCCGAGCTTCTCGAAGAACACCTTCGAGGCCGGCGACGGCGACACGCGCGCCTTCATTCCCTTCATGCTCTCGGGCGTCAGGCAGGGCGTGGTGCAGATGACGTCGTTCCAGCCCACGTCCGCCGAGGTCATCAGGTGCAGGCCCTTCTCCGCGTAGTACTTGCGCAGCAGCGGCACGCCGTAGTTGTCGGTGACGAACGCGCGTTCCTCATCGTTCTTCCACAGGTAGGGCATATTGAAGACCGCGTTCTCCGGGACGGTGATCGAGCCGGCGGCGAACGACGAAGCGCCGAGCTGGATCCGCCCGCGCACCACCTGCTGCCACATCTCCTGCTCGTTGCCGATGAACTGGTACTCGATGGTCACGTCGCCCGGCGATGCCTTGTTGAAGTCGTCGATGAACTTCATGACGATGTCGTAGAGCACCGAGCCGGGCACTGCGGCAGTGCCGAGCTTCCAGACTTCCTTGGCCGCAGCTGGCGCCGCTGCGAACGCTGCAACAGTCGCCAGCGCGACTGCTCTGAGTAGCTTCTTCATCTGGGCGTCTCCTGGGTATGAAGTGAGGTCCGCGTCGCGCGGCGCGAGACCGGACGGTCCGCCCCGGGCGCGGGAACTTTCCCCGGCCAGGCCTCGCCTGCCGGAACCGGAACGCTATGGGTCCGCGGGCGGCGAAGCAATCAACGCTTTCCCGGACAGGGTCGGACCGGATCCGGCGGCGCACTGCGGGCGCGCACCGCAGGCGCGCGCCCGCGGCTCAGCGGCCGCGCGGTTGCGCCGGTGCGCCGGTCTCGCGCGCCGTGTCGCCGGGTCAGCGCGCCGCGCCGCCGAGTTCTCGCGTCGTGTATTCGCGCAGCATCCCGCCGCCTTCGACGCTGCCGCTGACCGAGCCCGCGCCGGTCATCCGCGACAGGCAGTCGCGGCGGTCGTCACCCTGCAGCATCCGGCAGCGCGCGAGGCTGTTCTCGCGGTACTCGGGTGCGCCGTCGTCCAGCGCGCCCTGCAGCGCCTGCGCGCGGGCGGCGGCCGCCTCCCTCAGGCAGGCCGCCCGGTCCTGGCCCGCATCGAGCCGTTCGCAGGCTGCCCGGTCCTGCCGGTAGCGCTCCTCCACCGCCGGCCGGTCCGGCGCAGCGAGGGCGGTCGCCGCGCCCGCGAGCAGGCCGGCCGCGGCCGCCCGGCGCAGCGCCCGAAGCGCGCGCCGAACGGCGCCACCATCCGTGGTCGTCACTTCACCCATCGTTCAGTCCTCCTTCAGGAAGGTGCGCCGCAGGTCGATCGAATCGCGCACGCCCACGCTGGCGAGGTCCGCCTCCAGCCAGGCGCCCGCCGCCCGGCGGCCGCGGTCGCGCAGATCGAGCAGGAAGGACATCGCGGTGTTCGACTTGCTGCCCACGCCGAGGTCCGGCAGGCAATCGTCCGCGCGGACCACGTGGACCAGCACGTCCTTCAGCCTGTCCCGATGCTCGGGCATGAGCCAGTCCTCGCGCAGCAGCTTCTGCACGAAGGCGATCGCGCGCATCTCCGAGACCAGCGCGGCGTTGAAGCTGATCTCGTTGAGGCGGTCCGCGATGTCGCCGGGCAGGCGGGGCACCGTGTCCCGCGCCAGCGGATTGATCATCACCAGCAGCAGGTCGCGCGTGCCGCACTCGTAGAAGAAGGGGAAGAGCGGCGGATCGGCCAGGAAGCCGCCGTCCCAGTAGTGCTCGCCCTCGATCTCCACCGCCTGGAAGACGGTGGGCAGGCAGGCCGAGGCGAGCAGGACCTCGGCGCTGATCTCTTTCGCGCGGAACACCCGGACGTGGCCGGTGCGCACCCGGGTGGCGGCAACGAAGAGCTTCAGCGGGCTGGCCGCGCGCAGCCGCTCGAAGTCGATGTGCGCATCGAGGATGTCGCGCAGCGGGTTCAGGTTGGCCGGGTTCAGGTGATAGGGCGAGAAGGTGCGCATCAGCAGGTCGGCCCAGGCGCCGAGCATCTCGGTGCCGAAGATTCCCGAGCCCCCGCCCACCGAGCGCCAGAAGCGCTCGAGCGCCTCGCGCGCGCCGTCGCGCCCGCCGTCCATCCAGCCCTGGGCCATCACGACCGCATTCATCGCGCCGGCGCTGGCGCCCGATAGCCCCTCGAAGTCGAGCCGGCCGTCCTCGAGCAGCCGGTCGAGCACGCCCCAGGTGAAGGCGCCATGCGATCCGCCACCCTGCAGCGCGAGGTTCACCGTGGGCTGCGCAGCCTTGTCCGCTTTCGCCATGGCGCTGCTCAGACCGGCGTGCGCATGGTCACCAGCTCCTCGGCCGCGCTGGGATGCACCGCCACGGCCTGGTCGAACTGCCGCTTGGTGGCACCCATCTTCAGCGGAATCGCCGCCAGCTGGATCATCTCGACGGCGTCCGGGCCGCACAGGTGCACCCCGAGCACGCGGTCGGTGTCGCGCTCGACGATCAGCTTCATCAGCATGCGTTCCGGACGCTCCGCCAGCACGTTGCTCATCGGGCGGAAGGTGCTCCGGTACACGTCGACGCTGGCATGCCGCGCGCGCGCCTCGGCCTCGGTGAGGCCCACCGCGCCGATCTCGGGCGTGGAGAACACCGCCATCGGCACGTCGCGGTGGTCGCAGTACCAGGGCTTGCCGCCGAACTCGGTGTCGGCGAAGGCATGACCCTCGCGGATCGCCACCGGCGTGAGTGCGACCCGCCCGGTCACGTCGCCCACCGCCCAGACGCTGCGCGCGCTGGTGCGCGAATCCAGGCCGACGCGGATCGCGCCGCGCTCGTCCAGTTCGACGCCGGCGTGCTCTAGGCCCAGGCCCTGGACGTTCGGCACGCGCCCGGTGGCCAGCATGACGAGATCGGTCTCGATGGCCTGTCCGCCCTCCATCTCCAGACGGTAGCCCGTGCCCGAGCGCTCGATCGACGCGATGGTCTGCATCGTGCGGATCTCGATGCCCGCCTCCTTCATCGCCCCCGCGAGGTGGCGCCGCAGGTCCTCGTCGAAGCCGCGCAGGATGAGCTCGCCACGGTAGACCAGCGTCACGCTGACGCCGAGACGCTGCAGCAGGCAGGCGAACTCGACTGCGATGAAGCCGCCGCCCTCGATGACCATGCGACGCGGCAGCTCCGGGAGGTCGAAGATCTCGCTGGAGGTGACCGCGAGCTCCGCGCCCGGGATGGGCGGACGCATCGGCGTGCCGCCGGTGGCGATCAGGATGCGCTGCGCGCGCACCGTCTCGCCGGTGGAGAGCAGGCGCACCGTTCCCGGCCCTTCCAGGACCGCGCGCGACTCCACCACCCGCACACCGGCGTTGACCAGGTTGCTGCGGTAGATGCCCTCGAGCCGCCCGATCTCCCAGTCCTTGGCAGCACGCAGCGCGGACCAGTCGAAGCGGGCTTCGCCAAGCGTCCAGCCGTAGGCGGGGGCGCGTTCGAACTCGTCGGCGAGCCGGCTGGCGAGGACCAGCAGCTTCTTCGGCACGCAGCCGCGGATCACACAGGTGCCGCCGTAGCGGTACTCCTCGGCGAGCACCACCCTGGCGCCGTGGCCCGCGGCGATGCGCGCGGCGCGCACCCCGCCAGAGCCGCCGCCGATCACGAACAGGTCACAGGTTTCGGACATTTCAGGCTTCCTTCGTCATTGTCGCGCCGGCCGGGGCCGGCAGTTCATCGTCGGGCGCGGCCGCTGGCGCATCCAGCTGCAGCGCCGCCCGGACCGCCTCCAGGAAGGCATCGACGCGCGCGGGCGTGAGCCTGCGGCCCGGGGTCACCCCCCAGACGGTCATCGTCGGCAGCCGCCAGCGCGGCAGCACCCGCTCCAGCCGCCCGCCGGCCACCAGCGGCGCTGCCTGGCGCTCCGACAGGCCGGCGATGCCCATGCCGCGCGCGGCGAGCTCCCGCAGCAGGCCGATCGAGTTGGCCGCGAGCGGCCCCGAGGGCAGCACCTCGCAGCGCTCCGCCCCGCTGGCCAGCCGCCAGGGCTGCACCTCTCCGCCGCTGGCGATCAGGCGCAGGCCGGTGTGCGCCGAAAGCTCCTGCGGCGAGGCCGGCCGCCCCGCGCGCCCCAGGTAGCCGGGGCTTGCGTAGAGGCCGTGCCCCAGGTCCGCGATCCGGCGCGCCACCAGCGTGGCGTCGTCAGGCAGGCGGGCGGCGACGCGCACCGCAAGGTCGAAGCGCTCCGCCACCAGGTCCGCACGCCGCGGCGACAGGTCCAGCTCCACGCGGACCTCCGGATGCCCGGCCACGAAACCCGGCAGCAGCGCAGCCAGGTTCAGCTCGTCGAAGTCCGGCGGCAGCGACACCCGCAGCGTGCCGCGCGGCGCCGCCTGCCGATGCTGCGCCAGCGCGTGTGCGGCCTCGGTCTCCTCGAGCAGCCGGCGGGCATGGTCGAGGATGCGTTCGCCGAACTCGGTGATCGCCAGCTGCCGGGTGGTGCGGGTGAGCAGGCGCTCGCCGAGGCCGGCTTCCAGCGCGGCAATGCGGCGCGACACCGTGGACTTCGGCAGCCCGCAGCGCTGCGCGGCCCGCGAGAAGCTGCCCGCCTCCATCACGCAGGCGAACAGCAGCAGGTCGTTGGCGTCCGGAAGCCCGTCGGCAGCCGATCCTTGTGCCGCCCCGATTGTTCCTCTCATGGACCAATGATATCCGATCGAAGACCTTATATCGCCGCCTTGGAACAAATAAACTCTCTCCATCGATCCCGGCGCCCCGGGACCCATCCACCGGATACGGAGAAACAAAGATGAAGATCCTGCAGATCAATGCCAGCGCCCGCAGCGAAGGCGCCAATTCCACCCGCCTGGCCGACGCGCTCACCGCGCGGCTGAAGGCCATCAGCCCCGCCGCCGCGGTCGAAGTCCGCGACCTCGCCCGCAACCCCCATCCGATCATCGACGAAGCGGCGCTCGGCGCGCTCTTCACCCCGGCCGCCGACCGCACCCCCGAGCAGGCGGCGCGGGTCGCGCTCGACGACGCGCTGATCGCGCAGGTGCAGTCCGCGGACGCCATCGTGCTGGGCGTGCCGATGTACAACTTCGGCACCCCGGTGCAGCTCAAGGCCTGGGTCGATGCCATCGCCCGCGCCGGCGTCACCTTCCGCTACACGGAGTCGGGCCCCGAGGGCCTCCTCAAGGGCAAGAAGGTCTACGTTGCGCTGGCGCGCGGCGGCCGCTACCGCGGCACCGAGGCCGACGCGCAGGTGCCCTGGCTGAAGACGGTGCTCGGCTTCCTCGGGATGACCGACATCGAGTTCGTCTACGCAGAAGGCCTGGCGATGGGCGAAGATTCGGCAACGCGCGCCTTCGCCGAGGCGCAGGAGCAGATCGACGCGCTGGCAGCCTGAGCGCAAGACCGGCGGCGGGGCGCGCCGGCACGGCGCCCCGCCCCGAGGGCTGGAAACGGAGACGACGCATGACCGCACCCATCGACGACAGCAGCCACCCGACGCGCCGCGTCGAGCGCCTGGTCCTCGGCCAAGCCACCTCGGACGGTGCGGGCGTGCGCCTGACGCGCGTGCTCACCCAGGACCTGCAGCGCCGCCTCGACCCCTTCCTGATGCTCGATGCCTTCCGCAACGAGAACCCGGAGGACTACATCGGCGGCTTCCCCGACCATCCGCACCGCGGCTTCGAGACGGTCACCTACATGATCGCCGGGCGCATGCGCCACCATGACAGCGCCGGCAACGAAGGCCTGCTGGGACCCGGCGGTGCGCAGTGGATGACCGCCGGCAGCGGACTGGTCCACTCGGAGCTTCCCGAGCAGGAGCAGGGGCTGATGGAGGGCTTCCAGCTCTGGGTGAACCTGCCGGCAAAGGCCAAGATGAGCGCGCCGGGCTATCGGGACCTCCCGGCGTCGGCGATCCCGGAGCTGCGCACGCCCGACGGCGTGCTGGTGCGGGCGATCGCCGGCGAAAGCCACGGCACGCGCGGCGCGGTGCAGCGGCCCGACACCGAGCCGCTGTTCCTCGACGTCCACCTGCCGGCGGGGACGCGCTTCTTCCAGGCGCTGCCCGCCGGGCACAACGCGTTCACCTACACCTACCGCGGCACCGTGCGGATCGGAGGCACCGAGGTGCCCGACCGCCACATGGCGATCCTGGCCAACGACGGCGCCGGCGGGGTCGCGGTCGAGGCCTCCGAAGACGCGCGGATGCTGATCGTGGCGGGCCGGCCGCTGCGCGAGCCGATCGTGCAGTACGGCCCCTTCGTGATGAACACTCGGGCCGAGATCGAGCGCGCCTTCGTCGATTTCCAGCGGGGCGCCTTCCAGGCGGCCCGCGTCGAGGTGCTGTGATGCTCCCCGCCAGCTCCGCAGCCGACCGCAACAAGGGCCCCATCCTCGAGGTGCTGCAGCGGGTGCTGCCGCCCCGCGCCAGCGTGCTCGAGATCGCCTCGGGCACCGGCCAGCACGCCGCGCACTTCGCGGCCGCCCAGCCCGGCTGGCGCTGGCAGCCCAGCGACGCCGACCCCGGCGCCGCGGCGGCGATCGACGCCTGGTGCGCATCGCTCCCCAACGTTGCCCCGGCGGTCGCGCTCGACGTGCTGTCGGCCGGCTGGTCGGTTGCCGACGAATCGCTCGACGCAATCTTCTGCGCCAACATGCTGCACATCTCCCCCTGGGCGACCTGCAGCTCGCTGATGCGCGGCGCAGCCCGGCACCTCGCGCCCGGCGGGGCCCTGGTCACCTACGGCCCCTACCTGGTCGACGGCGTGCCGACCGCGCCGGGCAACCTCGCCTTCGACGCCGACCTGCGCTCGCGCAATCCCGAATGGGGACTGCGGCTGCTCGCCGACGTCGTCGCGCAGGCGAACGCGGCGGGCCTGGCCTTCGAAGAGCAGGTGCAGATGCCGGCGAACAACCTCATGCTGGTGTTCCGCAAGCCCCGGGCCTGAAGCGCCTGCGCCGATCGAGCGCGTAGGAAATTTCCGACAGCGGCACCGGGCGCCGCCCGATGGACTGGCGCCACCGGCAGGCGCAGCATCGGGGTCCGGCTCCCTTCCCGCCCCGAGCGACCGTCCCAGTGACCAGCCTGCGCACCTTCATAGTGGAGGACAGCCCCGTCATCCGCGAGAACCTCACCGCCGCGCTCGAGGAGCTGGGCCCGGTGCAGGTGGTCGGCTGCGCCGAGGACGAGGCCGGCGCGATCGGATGGCTGCGCCGCTGCAGGGACGGCTGCGAGCTGGTCATCGTCGACCTGTTCCTGAAGCAGGGCTCGGGACTCGGCGTGCTGGAGGCCGCCCGCAGGCTCGGCGAAGGGCCCAACCTGGTCGTGCTCACGAACCACGCCACGCCGGAAACGCGACGGCGCTGCCTGGCGCTCGGCGCGGACCGGGTCTTCGACAAATCCAACGAGATCGATTCGCTGATCGACTACTGCGAAATGCTGGCCAGCGGCCGCAGCGGATGACCCGCGCCCGCCTACCTGATGAGGCCGTTCTTCAGCGCGTAGTAGGTGAGGTCGCTGTTGGACGCCAGGCGCATCTTCTCGAGCAGCCGGGTCCGATAGGTGCTCACCGTCTTGACGCTCAGCGACATGCCCTGCGCGATCTCGCCGATGGCCTCGCCCTGCGCCAGCCTCAGGAAGACCTGGAACTCGCGCTCGGAGAGCTGCTCGTGGGGCGGCCGCTCCACGGTCACCAGCCCCTCCGCGAGGAGCTCGGCCAGCGCACGCGTCACGTACCGTCGGCCCTGGTGGACGACGCGGATCGCGTCGACGATCTCCTGCGGGTCGCACTCCTTGTTCAGGTAGCCGCTGGCCCCGTGCCGCAGCAGCGCCGTCGCATAGTGCTCCTCGGGGAAGCCGCTGAGGATCAGCACAGGCAGCTCGGGGGCGCGCGCCTTGATCGCGATCAGCGCATCCACGCCCCCCTGGCCCGGCATCGAGAGGTCCATCACCAGGACGTCGATGCCGCCCGCGCGGACGAGGTCGAGCGCGGCCCGGCCGTCGGCGGCCTCGGCGACGACGTCGAGGTCGATCTGCTCGGCGAGGAACTGCCGGAGCCCTGCGCGCACGATGGCGTGGTCGTCGACAATGGCGACGCGGATCATTTGGCTCGTTGGTCGTGAAGAATCGCTGGAGAGTGTAGATGAATGCCTGGCAGAGCCTGACGAAGGCGTTGCTGCGCCGCGCCCCGCTGGCCTTCGCTGCGGCGGTGCTGGCCGGGCTGACCCTGCTCGCGATCAGCGAGTTCGCCTACCGGCACTCGTCGCAGACCATGGAGACGCTCGGCGGCTTCGGCGCGGCGCGCGTGAACGTCGACCGCATCCTCAAGCGCGTGCTCGAGGCCGAGAGCGGCCAGCGCGGCTACCTTCTCACCGGGCGCGCCGAGTACCTCGCGCCGATGCGCGCGGCAAGCCGCGAAGTGGAGCAGCGCCTGGGCGAGCTCGAGGCGCACTACTACGGCGACGCCCAGCTCACCGCCGCCGTGCGCGACCTGGAGGGCCACGTCCGCACGCGGCTGTCGGAGATCGAGACCGTGCTCCAGCTCCATGAAGAGGGGCGCGAGGAGAGCTGGAAGGCGCTGCTGGACGCGGGCATCGGCAGGGAACGGATGGAGCAGGTATCGCGGATCTCGGCGCGGCTGTTCGAGCTGGAGTCGGTCCGGATCGCCGAGAG
Organism: Gammaproteobacteria bacterium; assembly: GCA_046569945.1. Lineage (GTDB taxonomy): Bacteria > Pseudomonadota > Gammaproteobacteria > Burkholderiales > Burkholderiaceae_E > Quisquiliibacterium. Next base: position 9,038 of record JBKHVS010000092.1, read on the forward strand.
CCGCAAGACCGTGTTCGACACCCTCTTCCTGAACCGCGCCGGCGTGCTGGCGATGACCGCGATCAGCCTGCTCGCACTCTTCCTCTACCTGCGCCAGAGCCTGGCGCTGGAGGCCCAGCGCGAGGAGAACCGTCGCCAGGTGCTGGCCGAGCGCGACCGGCTGGAGCTCGAGGTCCGGCGGCGCACGCGCCAGCTCACCGGGCTTGCGCAGCACCTGCAGACGGTGCGCGAGGACGAGCGCTCGCGGCTCGCGCGGGAACTGCACGACGAGCTCGGCGCGCTGCTGACGGCCGCCAAGCTCGACGCGGCCCGAATCCGCTCCCGCCTCGGCACCGGCGCGCCCGAGGCGCTGGAACGGCTGGCGCACCTCGTGGAGACGCTCAACCAGGGAATCGCGCTGAAGCGCCGCATCATCGAGGACCTGCACCCCTCGTCGCTGACCAACCTGGGGCTGGCGCCGGCGCTCGAGGTGCTCGCCCGCGAGTTCGGTGAACGCGCCGCAGTCACGGTGAATTGCGCCGCCGAGCCGGTTGCGCTGAAGCCCGCCGACCAGCTCACCGCCTACCGCCTGGTCCAGGAAGCGCTCACCAACGTGGCCCGCCATGCGGATGCCAAGACGGTGGAGATCTCGCTGGCGGCGCGCGGCGACCGGGTGGAACTGGAGGTACGCGACGACGGCAGGGGATTCGACGCGGCGCTGCAGCCGGAATCCGCGCACGGCCTGACCGGGATGCGCTACCGCGTCGAGGCCTCGGGCGGCGATCTTGCGATCGACTCCGCGCCGGGCGGCGGCACGCGGATCCGCGCCTGGCTGCCCGCCGGCCCCGCCGGCGACGGGGCCTCCCGCGCCGAGGCCTGAGCGCCGAAGCCTGAGCACCGCGGCTGTCGGCGGATTCCTACACGCACCGGCGCCGCTGGCCTACGCCAGCCCTGCCGCCGATCCCATGTCCGCCAGCCCCCGCCGCGCCTACGATGGACCCATCGCAGCCATGCCGCTGCGTCATCGAGAAACGGGGCCCGAAGGCCTCCTCCAGGAGGAACAGACATGCTGCACTATGCCGTCGTATTCTTCGTCATCGCGCTGATCGCCGCCGTCCTGGGCTTCGGCGGAATCGCCGCCGGCGCCGCGGGAATCGCCAAGATCCTGTTCTTCGTGTTCGTCGTGCTGGCCGTCGGGAGCTTCCTGGTCGGCGCACTGAAGCGCAACTGAGTCCGCAGGCACACAATCACTCGAGGGAGACACACCATGACCAGGAACCGAATCGCCATCGCCGCCATCGCCTCCGCCCTGTCGCTGGGCGTCCTCTCCGGCTGCGCAGTCTCGCGCGGGCAGTCCACCGTCGGCGAGTACATCGACGACGCCGCGATCACGACTTCCGTGAAGGCCCGCTTCGTCGAGAGCAAGGAGGTGGCAGCCTCCTCGATCAGCGTCGAGACCCTCAACGGCACGGTGCTGCTGTCGGGCTTCGCCAAGAGCGCCACGGAGCGCATCGCTGCCGAACGCATCGCCCGCGAGGTCAAGGGCGTGAAGGCGGTGCGCAACGAGATCGCCGTCCGTCCCTGACCCTGCGGCGGGCCGGGGTCCGAAACCGGGCTCCGCCCGCGCCCTGCGCGGACTCTCGGCGATATAGTGGGCGGCCCGACCGCCCTCCGTATCGCCGACGATGTCCGCGCCCGCTTTTCCCGTGCACCTGCCCCCTCCCCTTCCGGCACAGGCCGCGCGCCTGTCGCTGACCGGCCTCCTTCGCCAGCAGTGCGCCCGGACGCCCGAGCGCATCGCGCTCGAATCCGGCGAACGCCGCCTCACCTACCGCGAACTGCACGAGCGCGCCGCCCGCCTGGCCGACGCACTGCGTTCCCGCGGCCTCGCGCAGGGCGATCGCCTGGCGGTGCTGTCCGAGAACCGCGCCGAGTACGTCGAGCTGGAGCTGGCCGCGGCGCGCCTTGGCATCATCCTCGCCTGCCAGAACTGGCGACAGTCCGACGAGGAGCTGGAGCACTGCATCCGCCTGGTGTCGCCGAAGCTGCTGGTGCACTCGGCGCGCTACGCCGAGGCCCTCGGCCGCATCGATCACGGCGTCCGGGAAACGCTCGAGATCGAGTCGGGATTCGAGCCGCTGCTCGCCTCGGGCCGCCCCGACGCCGCCTTCGACGAGGTCGATCCCGAGAGCGGGCTGATCATCCTCTACACCAGCGGCACCACCGGCATGCCCAAGGGCGCGCTGATCAGCCAGCGGGCGATGGTGGCCCGTGCGATGGTGGCGCGCTTCGACAGCCCGCTGCAGCCGGGCGACGCCTTCGTCGCCTGGGGGCCGCTGTTCCACATGGTCTCCACCGACTCGGTCTACGGCACGCTGATGCATGGCGGAAAGGTGATCGTGATGGACGGGCTGGACGTGCCGGAACTGGTGCGGGTGGCCTCGCGCGAGTTCGTCGGCCACTTCACGCTGATGCCCGGCATGATCGACCGCGTGATCGAGGAGATCGAGCGCACCGGCCTGAAACCCAAGGGCGCGCGCACCATCGGCGCGATGGCCGACCTGGTGCCGCTGGACCAGATCGCGAAGGTGACGCGGCTGTTCGACGCGCCGTACAAGAACTCCTTCGGCTCCACCGAAACCGGCGGACCGCCCGCGGGCCGCGGCGTGATCCCTGTGGGCACGATTCCCGAGCGCCTGTCCAAGCTGCAGAACTCCTTCTGCGAGATCAGGCTCGTCGACGAGGACGACAACGAGGTGCCCGACGGCCAGCCCGGCGAGCTCGCCTTCCGCGGCCCCACGCTGTTCTCCGGCTACTGGGCCAACGACAAGGCCAACGCGGAGGACTTCCGCGGCGGCTGGTTCCACATGGGCGACGTCTTCGTGCGCAACCCGGACGGAACGCTGGACTTCGTCGACCGCAGAAAATACCTGATCAAGACCGGCGGCGAGAACGTCTACCCGGCCGAGATCGAGCGCGTGCTGCTGGCCAGCGACCGCATCGCCGAGGCGGTGGTGGTGCGCCGCCCGGACCCGAAGTGGGGCGAGGCGCCGGTGGCCTTCGTCGCGAAGGTGGACGACACGCTCGGCGCCGACGAGGTCAAGGCGATGTGCCGCGGCCGGATCGCCGGCTACAAGGTGCCCAGGGACGTGGTGTTCATCGGCCTGGACGAGTTCCCGCGCAGCGCCACCGGCAAGGTGAAGCGGCACGAGCTCGAGGAACGGGTGCCCAAGGCCGGGGGCTGAAGCCCCCTCCGCCGCCCTCCGCCGCCCTCCCCCAGGCTTGCGGCCGGCCGGTGCGGCTCAGGCGGTCGGAAGCTGATCGAAGCCGTCGAAGCCGGACGGTCCCGCCAGCGGCCGGGCCTCGACCTCGGTGACCCTTGCCGCCGGGGGGCCACGATGCGCCCACTCGATCAGCGCTTCGATCGCCGCGTCGTCGCCCACGACGGCCGCCTCCACCGATCCGTCGA